>JAYVZL010000324.1:0-8682 GCA_043783505.1 Elusimicrobiota bacterium | reverse complement strand
GCGCCGCCGCCGCCGCAGCGGCCCACAGCGCGGCGGCCAAAAAAAGAGCGGGGCGGGCGAATCGCAATCCGCCCGCCCCGCCGGTCACGCTCTAATTAAAGAACGCAGGCCTTGGAGAGCGACGGATCCGCCGCGATCTCCTTGTCCAGGTTCTTGATCAGCTCAGCCGCGCCGATGTTGGCCGAGGGGAAGAGCTTCTCGTACCGAGCCTTGCTCAGCGACAGGAACTCCTCGGACTTCGCGCCGCAGCCGGACAGCGTGGCGAGCGACGAGGCATACTGGCCCTTGCCGGCGGCCAACTCGCGCTCGATGGCGCGCAGGTTGGTCGCCACGAACACCTCGCGCTCCTTCGACGACTTGATCAAGCCGCCCGAGGTGCAGCCCAGCGTTCCCGTCGTGATGCCGAACGTCTGGTTTCCAAAACAGCCGTTCGTGGTCGCCGCGACGATCTGATGCACGGGCTGCTGCTCTTTAAAGAGCATGCTCCCGATACCGCATCCCGCGTCGTTCTGACCGGCCGCCTGTGCGGCAGTCCCGATGACCGTCAGCGCCGCGATGAGCCATAATGTGCGTTTCATCATTTAAGTCTCCTTTGCGCCATGTATAGCCCCGGAACCTCTGGGGTGCGGGAAGGGTAGCGGATGAAATTCAAGCTGTCAACACCCTGACGCGTCACTTCTTTGTCTTAGCCTTCTTTTCTCCCTCGGCTCCGTCGGCCTTGGCGGAAGCCTCGATATCGAGAGAGACCTCGACTTCCTCTCCGAGCATTAGGCCGCCGTTGTCCAGGGCCTTGTTGAAGACGATGTCGAAGTCCTTGCGGTTGACTTTGCCCTTGGCCGAAAAGCCGGCCCGAAAGCCGCCCCACGGGTCCTTGGTCGTGCCGCCGATCTCGAGATCAAGGACCACGGGCTTGGTCATGCAATGCATCGTCAAGTCGCCATGCAGCTTCGCCGTGTCACCCTTGACGTCGGTCACGCTCGTGGACTTAAAAGACATCGCCGGGCACTTCGCGGTATCGAAGAAGTCGGGGGTCTTAAGATGAGCGTCGCGCTTCTCATTGTCGGTGTTGATCGAGGCCGGGTCGATGGTCGCGTCGACCTTCCATGACTCGGGCTTGCCCGCCTCGTAGGCGACGGTTCCGGAGAACTTGGTGAAGCGCCCCGGGACTCGCCCGACGAGATGCTTGACTTTGAAGCCGACCTGGGAATGGGCCGCGTCGATCTCATAGACGGCGGCCTTGGCGGCGGGAGACAACACGGACAAAACAGCGGCGAGAGTCAGAATCTTACTCATAGTTCCTCCTAAATTAACTCCAAGCGTCCATATCACCGCTTTGACGATCGCTTGTCAAGCCCGGAGGGACTTCCATCACCGCAAGAGGATCTTGGTGCCCACGAAGCTTTGCTGGTAGAGACGCCGCGCCGCCGGCAGGGGCAGCGACAGGCACAGATGCGGGAAGGCCTCATGCTCGGCCTTCTTGAGAGGCGGGCCATGGATGATGAGGCCCTCCTTTGTGAACAGCACGAACTCCCCCAGCGCGCTGGCGCGCACCGAGGTCCCCACTTGGGGCGGCTCCCATTGCAGCTGTCCGCCCACTTGCTCGGACTTGGGCCGCTCGGGGCTCGCGAAGCGCTCCTTGGAGATGATCGCGGCGTTGGCTGGCAATACGCGCGTCTCGCCGCGGATGACGCGCGGCCGCGCGCCGGCCAACGTCAAGCTTTCCGAGATCTGATCGCCATGCATCAGGTGCGCCCTATCGGCGGCTTCATCCAAACGAATCCAGAGATTCATGATCTCCCACTGCTTCTCGAGCAGGCGTCTTTCCTCCGACGCGGCCAAGCCGCCCTCGAACAATGCCCGGCGCGAGCGCGACAGGCTCGCAGCGCTCGCCTTGGCGCGCGCGAAATCGCGGGAAACGAGATCGCGCAAAGCCTGGCGCTCGGCCAGATCCAGCTCGAGGTCTTCGCGCGCCACGGCCAGGACCGCGCGCTCATCGGCCGCCAACAGCGCCCGGCCCTCCACCCAGCGGCCCAGCATCCACAACCCCGTCAAAACCGCCGCACCCGCGAGAAAAAGCTCCAACCCCGAGACGCTGCGGTCCAGGCTGCGCAGGCGATCCTCGAAAGTCGGGCTCATTCGAAGATGTACACGCTCGTGCCGGTGGGGACGGCCAGATAGAGTTTTTCCAGGTCCGCGCCGCCCATGCGCACGCAGCCGTGGGAGGCGGGGCGCCCCAACAACTCCTCGCGCTTGGTGCCGTGAATTAAGTAGCCGTCGCCCAGGTTCAAGACGTAGGCCCCCAATTCCCCTTGGATCATGCGCGAGGGATCCTCCGGGGGCGGCACGGGCTCGCCCGCCTCCACGAAAGCCCAATCGGGCTTGCGCCATTGGGGATTGGACGCCTTGCCGATCACGTGGAACTCGCCGCGCGGGGTCACGAACTCCCATTTCCGTCCGCTCTTGGCCTCTTTGAGCACCCCTCCGCGGCCGACCGAGACGTCCGCCTGCCAGAGAAGCTTGCCCCCTTTCTTGACGTAGAGCTTGTTCGCCTTCGCGTCGATAACGAGGTGAAGCGCGCCCTTCAGCCGCTTGGCGACCTTGGCGCGCAGAAAAGCCGTCTCGCCTTCGATGGCTTTCTGCGTGCGCAGGTAGCCCTTGTCCTCGGGCAGGATATTCGGAAGCGCCTCGAGAAAACGCGCGTCGCGGGCGCGTTCGCCCGACTCGCGAACGAGGCTTCTCAGCCTTCGCGATCCGGCGTCAAGGGAACGCGCCTCGTCTTCGATGCGGCTCACCTCGCGCGACAAGGCCGCGCCGTCGCGGGACACCCGGCACGCCCGCCAGCCGAAAGCGCCCACCCAGAACACGAGCGCCAGCGGATAGAGCGTCCTCGCAAACGAATTCTCGCTCAACGCCAGGTCCCGTCTTCGATGAGTTGGGCGAGCGCCGCGCGCAGCGTCTTGATCCGCAGAACCAGCCCGGACGCCGTCTCAGGCGAAAGCGCGTCCGCGACTAAAGCGAGAGAACCGGCGTCGGCGACTTGGCCGCGCTGCATCTGCGCCGCCAATCCTCCGAGAGCGCGCGCCGCAGAAGCGCCATCCGCGAGATCAAGGATCGTTTCCGTCCCTTGCCGCTCGCGCACTAGCCAGGCCGCGCCGCCCGAAGTGGAGGTGCGCGCCGTGACGGGGACCTTGCGTAGCTCCTCGTAGGCTTGGGCCACGCGCTTCTCGACGGGCGCGTAGTCTACCGCGCCTGGGAATGCGGATAAGGCCGACTGCTCGCGCAGTTCCTTCAACTCCCATGCCTCATCGCGTCCTTCGCGCACCAATAGCGTGCGCCTCACGCCGATCGAACTGAGCCCGGCGCCCTCGCGGTGATGCGCGTCCCACTTCTCCCCCAGGCCGGCGAGCGTGCGAGCCCGCGCCGCCTCGGCGTTGCTCAGCTTGGGACCCGCGTCGCGCCGCCAATGCCTTTTCCTAGGTTGGGCGCTGGTGACGGCCTCCTCGAGCGAGACTTCCTTCGCCCATTCCTTAAATCCCATGCCCAGCGCTCGCAGGTAAGCCTCGCGGGCCGCGGTAAACAAACGCTTCGCTTCGGCGGCGGTCCGCCCAAGGATCGCCGCGCTCACAAAGGCCCTCGCGGCCTCAAGACCCGCGGGGGCCTTCGCGGTGTCGTCAAAATCGTTGACCTGAGGCACGTCACCATCTTTATGCGAGACTATCTCCACGTTTTCCGCATGGAGGTCTCCCGCCAGACGCAGTCTCGGGGTGTCCGCCAGGCGCTGGGCGTCCTTGGATTGCGAGAGCAGGCGGTAGAACAGCTGCGGAAACGCCCGATTAAAGGCGAGGTCCGACTCCGCGGCCTTGCGCATCTTGATCGCGAATAGGTCCGGGCGATCCCGGCGCAGGACCGCATGCGTTTTTTCAAGCCAGGATTTCAGCGAGGACTGGTCAGTCGGCGCGGCGAGCGCCGCCGCGATCTCGTTCGCGAGTCCGGCAGCGCCCGCGCCGCGCTCGCGCGCTTGATCGGCGGCCATCTCACGCAGCGCCGAAGACGGCAGAATCGCGGCCGGCAACGGCAGGCCAAGCGTCGCCGTTGGAAGAGCCGGCCAAGAGGAATTCACGGCGAGCGCCGGTTGGATCAGAGGAGCTGATGGAACGGGACCCGGGCCCGCGGGAACGACGGCGAGCCGGGCGACCAGCAGCAAACGGGTCATCTGTTTGTCCGGCGGCGAATCGAGCTACCAGCCGTCGTAACCGCCGTCGCGGTCCTTGCCCTTCTTGCCGCCGAAGCCGCCCTTTTTGTCGAAATCGCCGCCGCGCTTGCGCTTCTTGTCGTAATCGCTGTTTTTGCCGCCGCCCTTCTTGTCGGGACCGAAGTTCCGGTTCGCGGCGGAACCGCCTTTCTTCTCGCCGAAGCCGCCTCCGCCGCCGAAGCTGGGCTTGTCGCCGAAGCCGCCAGGCGCTCGAGGAGGATACCCGCCCGCGGGCCGAGGCTCCATGGGACGAGCCTCATTGACGAAGACTTTGCGCGTGCCAAGAGCGCTGTTATTGAGCTTGGCGATCGCAGCTTTGGCTTCCTCGTCGTTGGTCATTTCCACGAAGCCGAAGCCCTTCGAACGCCCGGTGGCTTTGTCGATGATGACCTTGGCGCTTACGACCTTCCCGCACGCGCCGAACATCTCCTTCAACTGAGTATCGTTCGTCTCGTACGGCAGGCCGCCCACGAACAGCTTCTTTCCCATTATCGCTCTCTCTCCTTACAATTATGACGACGGTAGATTATATCAATAAAGTCCCGCGTCGCAATGACGCTCGAGAGCAGTCAAATTCCAACTCCTAGACATCAAGGTGGGTCCGCTTCAACGTCTCTAAGGGCTGAGCGCGGCGTGACGTCGCCGCGCGGGCTTGGACGCGGCGACAGGCGCCGCTGCCGCGGCGCCGCGCCTGGGAACGATCGCTTTCCCGCCTCGCGCCGCGTAAGCGCGGGTGAACTCCGCGCCGAAGAGCACGAGCTGGGAGTTGTAATAGACCCACAGGAGCACGACGATCAGCGATCCCGCCGCGCCATAGGTCGACGCCACGCCGCTGTGGCCCAGGTACGCAGCGACCGCCGATTTGCCGATCGCGAACAGAAGAGAGGTGAACACGCCGCCGAAGAAGCTCTCACGCCAAGTAATGGACACGTCGGGAAGGACCTTGAAGATCAGAGCGAAAAGCATGGCGATGACCGCTATGGAGATCACGACGTTGACCGCCTTCCAAAGCAATGTACCACCTGGAAGCAAGACGCCAACCGCGTGGCTGGCCGCCGATATTCCCGCGCTCGCGAGAAGTGAGACGAGCAGCATGAACGCGATAACGCCCACCATCGCGAAAGAGAGCAGTCGCCGTCGGACGATCGGCCAGACCCCGGCGCCCGGCTTCTTGACCACCTTCCATATTATATTCAACGACTCCTGGAGTTGTAGAAAAACACCCGAGGCACCCAAGACGAGCGTGACGCAGCCGATCAACGCCGCGATCATCCCCTCGCGCGGATTTTCCACGGCGCCTCGCACCATCCCGCGAATCGTCATCGCCCCATTTTCGCCCATCAAGCCGCCGATAGCGCTGAAGATTTGAGCGTCGCCCTTTTCTCCGAAAACCATTCCGACGACGCCTAGGGCGATGACGAGAAGGGGAGCTATCGAGAACATCGTGTAATAGGCGAGAGCCGCGCCCATCATGGCCACCCTGTCGTTGGCTACGCCGCTGCCGGCGTCCTTGAACAGCTCGAAGATCGACTTGATCCGTGTATTCATATCCCCCCCGAGCCGGATCCCGGCCCGCCCGAATCAACGACCGGGCGGGCCGAAGTAGCCTACTTCCCGACTTTCTCCAGCAGACGGTCTAGAACCGGAATATGAGCCTTCGTCTTGGGCAAAAGCTTCAAGCTGATGATTTGACGGATCTCCGCATCCAGCTCCTGATCGCGAAGCGCTTTTTCGTAGCTGTGAACGCCGTGCTCCTCGCCTTCCTTAAGCGCCTTGATCGCGGCTTTGTCGCCGAACGCGCTCGCCGCGCCTTCGACCGCCTTAGCCCACTCGCCCCATAAGCCGGAATCGACCGGCGCAGTCGCCTCCTGCTCCGCCATGTGGGCGCGCAACACGCTCAAAGCCTGCTCATGCTCCTCCTCGATGCGCCGAAGGTCTGGTCCGGCGATTTCGGGGCTGGTAATCTTATCGAGAGCCTGCTTATACGTTTCGACGGCCGCCAACTCTCCCTTTACGAGGACGCTGAGGTTCTCCGCGATTGCTTTTTTATTTTCCATGCGACCTCCTTTCCTTCATTGAGTATAGTCGCGGCCGGCGCGCTTAGGCCATGGACGCGCCGTCAAGCTTTCATAACACCGTTATGGCTTGACCGCGTTGACGTCCTTAAGGCCGATCCCTTCCAGGGTCGGCGTCAGCGCCTTGATGTACGCGTTCTTCAATATGCCGCCGACCGCCATCCACAAGCCGACCCGCATATTGCTGAAGCTTCCCTCGATGGGGATATTGGTAGCGACCTGCTTCTTGTCCTTGTTCGAGAAAATCCATTTTATGGCCGAGGCGACCGCCGCCCACACCTGCTTGCCCGCGTTCCCCCCGGCCTTCTTGTCGAGGATCAAATCGTTGAGGATGGGCTTGGCGTACCCGACGAACTTGCCGTTCTTCCCCGCCGCTTCGACATAAAGGCCGAACACTCCCTTCTTCGCCCGCACGTTCGCATATGCGTCCATGAGATCGTTAAGCTTGGTCACTTCCACCCCGCTCAACGTCTGTTTTAGCTCGAACGTCGGGCTCTCCTTGAGCGGGTTCGCCCTCAGCGCGATGGACAAGTCGCCGGTCTCGAAGGCCTTCGCCTTGATTTGAACGTCCGCCGGCAGCAGGTCTCCGGGGACCGGCCTGTTTCGAAGGTTGCGAGCTTTCACCCGCACATTCGTCAAGGCGACGTCCACTTTTGGAACGCTCTCGACATCAAGATAGTGGATCTGACCATCATTGATCTCCAAACGATTTATCTCGATTGGGAGCAGGCCCTTAAGCGTTTTTGCAAAGCTCTCATTGGGTTCCGCGGCGAAATTCGCTTCCTCGGCTTCGCTCGGCTTCTCGGGAAAATTCTTCCCCGCCGGACCTTTGACGAAGTTCAGCCGTGGGGACATGATGGCGATATTCGAGACGATCCTACGGCCCATCAACGCCGCCAAATCGATGGAAAAAGCGATGCGTTCGATGGAGAGCAGCGGCACCGACAGCTTGCTTCCCCTTTTCTCAATGCGAACGCCGTCGATCCGGCAAACTCCTCGCCATAGGCTTAAGCCTATCTTGTCGACGCGGCCTTGATAGTCTTCCAAGGCGCCCAGTTTTCGGTTGACCGCTCGCAGGATGATGCTCGGCAAGCTCAACCGCGCCGCGAGGAAGAGCGCCGCAATGCCTAGAACCGACGCGATCATTACGCGTTTCTTCTTTCGCATAAGGCCCCTCTACGGCCCGGGACGGAGCGTCCGCGACGCCGTCTATCCGCGGACGCTCCGCGCGCTAGAGCCTTCCCGTCAGAAGAAGGATAACGAGGACCAAAACGACCAGTCCCATTCCGCCGCTGGGATAATAGCCCCAACTCGAGCTATAAGGCCACATCGGCAGCGCACCAATCAGAGCTAAGATCAGCAGAATCAGAATTACATCTCTCATTAGAATCTCCGGGCTATCACTTCACTCTAAGCTGGTTGACCACCTGCTGCTCGCCCGCCGCCGCGGAAGCCCGCGCGCCGACCGAATCTTTCTCTTCTTGACTGTGAACCGTCCCGGACAGAATGACTTTGCCGTTCTTGCGAAAGATCTTGAGATCCTGCACGCCGGTGGCGCTGGACGTCCCCGTCTGAGTCGCGGATGGAGCCTGTCCAACGGCCTCGCGAATGCCGCGAAACAGCTGTCGATCGTTGACTGATCCAGTACGGCCTCCGTTTCTGCCTGATTGGACTTGATTTCTTTGGTCCGTGCCGTCGGCGGGTGCGGCGGAGTTCCCCATCGTATTCGAGTTGATAGAGGAAGGCGACGCGTTCGGTGCGCCGAGGTCGGTATTGTTCGGGGGATTGGGCGTGTTTGGATTTAGGGTGTTGGGATTAGTCCCGTTCGGATTGGGCGCCATAGGGCTCGGAACGTTTGGATTTTGATTCTGATCGATCATTCCGCTAGGATTCGCGTTAGTTCCCGGCGTGGAAGGCGCCGACGTTCCGGTGCCGCCTGTTCCAGTGCCCCCCGCGCCCGTCGTCGGGGATCCCGCATCGGCCGCCCTGAGCGACAGGCCGAAGACCGGGAGCATCGCGACGCCCATGACTACGGCTTTGATGGAATATTTCATGAAACCTCCTTTAAGTACGCATAGTCTTGCATGGACGGGGCCGCCGGCCAATATTCGGGCCGTCAAGAATATATTGAGGATTTCGGACATGGAGGAAGCGATCTCGAGTTTACCGGCGCGACGAGTAAATCACTCATTGGCTTATCCCCCTACTTCTGTACTTCCATACTTCCAGTATACCCCCTTGCACGGACTGTCAACTTTTTCAACTTCCGCATAATTTAGTTTCATAATTTATATTCTGTCATCGGGGCGTGACGGTTTTATGCCCGGCCCCAAGAGACATGCGCTAACGAGCTCA
>JAYVZL010000323.1:0-3423 GCA_043783505.1 Elusimicrobiota bacterium | reverse complement strand
ACGAGGCTCTGAACATGATGAAGGCGGTGCACTACGACCTTGTTTTCCTCGATTACCGCCTGCCGCCCACGGATGGGCTCGACATCCTCGACCGGATCCGACAGCATTACCCCAAGACGGCGGTGGTGATGACCAGCGCTGCGGGCAACGAGCAGATCGCCGTGACGGCGATGAAGAAGGGCGCGATGGATTACCTCACCCAAAGGGCCCTGCGCCAGGCCGATCTTTCCCAGCTTCTGCGCCGCGTCATCGAGATCCGCGACCTGATCAACCAGAACATGGAGCTCCGCCAGGTCAATCAGATGAAGAACGAGTTCATCGCCAATGTTTCCCACGAACTGCGCACCCCTTTGACCGTGGTCATCGGCTACGCGAACACGATGAAGGACGGAAGCCTCGGACCTCTCTCGCAAGCCCAACAAAAGGCGCTCGGCTCGATCGTCGAGCGTTCCGAGGGGCTTCTGGCCACCCTCAACAACATCCTGCGCATCCGCGACGTGCATGAAGGAAGAAAGCAGTTGCTTCTCAAGCCCGTCGACTTAGGCCGCCTCGTCGCCGCCCAGATCGAGCGCGCGGGCAAAGAAGTCCGCCGCAAGAAGCTCAAGTTGTCGACGGAGCTGGCCAAAGCGGATATCTGGATCCTAGCCGACGAGGAGAAGCTCGGGGACGTGGTCGACAATCTGCTCTCCAATGCCACCAAGTTCAGTCCGGCCGAAGGCCCGCTGCGCGTGACGCTGTCCCTGGAAAAAGGACGCGCCCACTTGACGGTCGAAGACGCGGGGCCCGGCGTGCCGCCGGAGAACTTGCCCCACATCTTCGACGCGTTCTTCGCCGCGGGCCAGGGTCCCACGCGCGAATACCCGGGCTTAGGCCTGGGACTGTCGCTGTCCAAGCAGATCATCGAAACCGTGGACGGGCGCATCTGGCTCGACAGCCGAGGCGCCGGCCGCGGCACCGCCGCGCACCTGGACCTTCCGCTCTGCGAAAAAAACGCCCCTCCCACCGTGGTCGACGGCTCCGAGGCCCTGCGCAAGAAGCGCGTGCTCATCGTCGAGGACAACCCAGATCTCGTCGAGGTCCTCATGCTCTTTTTGGCCAGCGTCAGCCGAAATCTATCGATAACGGCCGCGACCTCGGGCTTTGAGGCCCTCGAAAAGATCAAGACCGAGCCGCCGGATCTCATCATCCTCGACGTGATGATGCCCGGGATGAGCGGCTTCGAGGTCCTCTCCCGCCTCAAGCGCCTGCCCGCCGACCAACGGCCGCCTGTGCTGGTGCTGACCGGCTACTCCGACGCGCTCACCCCCGCGCGCGACGCCGGGGCCGACGAAGTCATGCTCAAACCCTTCGAGAAGAACGCCTTCGTCAAGACCGTCATCAAGCTGCTCGGCGCGCCCGCGGCCTGACGACGGCCGCCTATAGTTCCAGGTTCGCTCGTAAATCCTTCATGAGGAGCATGAGTTCCAGTTCGTCGATGGGGGATCGTTCGAAGCCGAAGCGCTCGTAGAACCGTCGGGCTTCATCATCGATTGCGTGCACGAGAACAGCCCTGGCGCCGATCGCGTCCGCGGCGGACATGGTGCGAAGCAGCGCGTCTTTGAGCAGCGCTTTACCGAGGCCTTTACCCTGTTCCCGCTTATCCGTGGCGAGCCGGGCCAGCAGAATGACTCCGATCGGATGTTTGGCCAGTCCTTTGGATATCCTGCCCGGCGCTTCTTCGGGACGAACGCTCCCAGCGGTGAGGGCATAGTATCCAACGACTAAGCCATTGCGATGGAGAACGTACGTCTGCGCCGCATCATTCTGTTGATTGACCAGAGCGTAACGCTTTAGCCAGGCGTTGAGGCTCTCCGTCCCGCAGTCGAATGTAGATGCGTCGTGGGCTTTCGAGATTTTCTCGATAGGCGAGAGCGGTCCTTCGTGGGGTTTGGGCTGACTAAACATTAACGCTCAAGGACGCTGGGCTCGGAAAACAGTTTGCGGAGCCTAGGCTTGAGCTGTATGGGCCGATCTAATGCGGAAACGAACGCTTTCCAGCGATCAGGAGGAAGCTGGAAGTGCTTCTCTTCCGCGAGAATATCTTCGGCGCGAGTGCAGGCGCTTTCGAGAACAAAATCGCTGACGGTCGTGGCTTCACGCGCGGCAGCCGCCTCAAGCAGCCTCTTCTCCGATTTCGTCGCGCGGATGTTTAGACGGTTGGTCCGCTTAGCTGTAGTAATCACGTACTCACATTGTACACCCATTGCTCCGTTTTGTCAAGAGCTGGATTACTATCACGGAGATAGTTCTAACGCCGTTCAATAAGCGACCCCAACTCTGACAAAGACGGCCACGGGATTGGAATTGCAAATAACTGGGTGATTCATTACGATTTAGATATGAATTGGATATTCGAGTCTCCACGCAAGCGCGGCGCACTGTTTCTAATTTTCGGAATTATTGAGTTTGTGCTGAGCCTTAAGTATCACCTGTACATTCTTGGTTATCTCTTTGGCCTATTCGCGGCATACTATTGGATAAATATTCGCCGTTGCTGCGTCGATTCCCTTTGTTTGATCATCGGTTTTGGTTTAGGAATAGTTCCATTGCGTCTGATGGCAATGAATGGATTTTCCTTCTCAAAAATAGCTTTCGTGTTTCGCCTGTTCCCCCCTATGTCCGCCTGGGGCTTATTAGTTTGTTTCCCCCAATTTACTGCGGGAGTCGTTTCAGGCCGATTAATACATTGGGGTTGGTCTAAAATAATTTCCAACCTCCGACAATGAGGGGTCTGGGCCGCTAGGAGACAGGTTCTAACATCGTTCAATAAGCGACCCCCACTTTATGGCCTTATTAAATTTTGATACGGCCCCAGCATTTTCCAATCCAGACATGAGCCTGAAAGCCGTTGACGGTTTGGCGTAGCTTTTGGATCCGTTCTCCTTTGTTTTTGTCGTTGTTGTTGCCGTTGGGAAGATGGTCTAAGATCATGGTGTTGCTCTAGAGGGAGGCCGTGGTCGTTGCCTCTTTCGTTTGTCGTTTTCGTGAAGCCGTTCTGATTCGATCTTTTTGAACATTCGGTTTCGAGCTGCCTGCATCAGCTCGGCGGACTCATTGTCCGTCTGCTGGGCCGCAATCGCATCCAACACCTCGAAGGTGAGCCCCTCCCGCAGATACTGCTCGGCCTTATCGAGCGCTTTGAACCGCTCATAGGGCGTTTGATAGGTCCGATATTTCTTGCGGCGCCGGCCCTTCGCATCGACTGTCACCGTCGCAAAACCACAGGGCCGGTGATAGTTGAGGTACGGATTGAAATACTCGTGGTAGAACGCATTGATCGCTGGCGCATGCTTCTGCTCGATGCGCCAATGCCCCATGTGCTTACGGATCACGCTGCCGTTCTTGCCCTCCACCAGGGCGTTGTCATTAGTCCGATTGGAGCGC
>JAYVZL010000322.1:0-8745 GCA_043783505.1 Elusimicrobiota bacterium | reverse complement strand
TGCGACCGGGCAGTTTCCCGTCGGCGGCAGCTGCGGAGCGGGGGCCTGCCCGGCGGCGGGTCCTTATACCGCGTGCGATTTGGTCTTTTGCAAGTATTTGGCCGATCAGGATTTCGGAGTGAAGCCCTATAATACCTTCGCCTGCGACGGCAATAATATCGCCGCCTGTGCGGGACTTGGCTCAGGAGGCTTCTCTGCCGGCGCGACGCGCAAGGGCGGGGCCTCGGCTCCCTACAGCACGTGGGGTTTTACCGTCACCTCTCCCGGGGTAATTACCGCCTATGGAACGACACCGCCGATTCCCACGTATTAAGCCGCGTAGCCGCGCGGCCATGGCGCTTGACCGCCCAACGGGGCGGGCAGGCTACAGTCTCGTTGAGGTGGTCATCGCCATACTCTTGACGGCGGTCATCGTGACCTCGGTATTTAGCGTGTCCGTGAGCTCCAAGACCTCGGACATCCAGGCGGAGCGCAAGTTTAAAGGGGCCGTGGGCACCCGTCAGGTGAGCGCCTTGCTTCGAACTTATGTGACAGGCGATGAGTTCGATTCGGCGATAAATCTTCCCGGGCCAGGAACCGGGCCCAACACCTGGTCCATGACTTCTCCAGGCACCGGCATCGTCGACCATTTTTGGACGTATCCCTCCTGCGGGGGCGTTCGCAACGACTACGCTCTTGCCCCGGGCGACCACTGCTTGACGGGAGTGCTCGGGGCGTTCGAGGCGGCCCCGTACAACGCGCGCGTGTGGTACCACGTCGTGGACATGGCCGTCGGCGACCCCATACTAGGACCGGCATGCCCTGGATGCAAGCTGCCGTTCGTCACGATCACCGCCGACTGGATAGATCCATGAAGAACGCGCGCGCAGGCTTTACGCTGCTTGAGATGATGATCGCCGTCGGGCTGTCGTCCATGGTCCTAGTCGCGGTGGTGAGCGTGTCGACGTCTATGATCCGCACGCATATGGATGGCATCCGTAAGGGCACGATCGCGGGCTGGTCCTCGGTCAGCTTCGTGCACATGAGCCAGGAGATCGAGCGCGCCAATGTCCTGGTCTCTCCGACCAGCGGAGCGCCGGACAGCAATCTGTTGGTGGGCTGCGTGAATTGGTCGCGGCAGATGCCCGGCGGCCTGATGGACCCGAGCCAGCCCCTAACGCTCTTCGCCTACTGCTACAATCCCGCTCAAAAAGAAATCTGGTACTACACCACGACGGTCGCGGGAGTATGCCCCGCCGCGCCGCCGGTCATTGCCTGCGACGGCACAGCCGCTTTCCCCACGCACATGCAGATGGCGTTGAACGTCGAGATGCTGGCTCCGAATGCGACGATGTTTACTCGCGACGACAACATAGGCGGAGTCCGCATCAATTACGTGGTCGGAGAGCAGACGCCGACGGCTACCCGCCCCAATCCCGTTTTTATGCCCTTCTCAGTGGCTCTGAGCATGCAAAAAGCCTATCTCAACACGGCGGATTGACATGAATAAAAGAGGAGCCGTGCTGATTTACGTCCTGGTGCTCGCGGTGATCGTCGGCGTCATCACCGCGGGCGTGGTGCGCATGGTGCTGATGAATGCCGTTAACACTCGACGCGTGGTCTCAGGAGGCCAGAACCGAAAAGAAGCGGACGCTCTGCTCAGTCGCGCGACGGCTTATTGGAATGCGACCAATACGGTCTGCTCGAACATCCAAGGCGTGCCCTGCAATCCGCCCTCGGTGGTCTCGCCCGGCGTCTGCAACTGCACCTGCACGGCCGCGAGTGGGGCGAAAATCGTGGTTGCCGGCGGCGGCGCTCCGCCATGCGCCAACATCAATATCACCTCTTCCGACCCGCCGTGAGCAAGCGTCTAATCGTCACCGCCGACGATTTCGGCGACACGCCCGGCGTCAACGCCGCTGTAATTGAAGCGTACCGCGCCGGGGTGCTGCGTTTTGCCAGCCTCATGGTCAACCGCCCCGCAGCCGCCGAAGCGGCGGCGCTGGCCCGAAAAAATCCCGGTTTAGGAGTGGGCTTGCATGTGGAATTGTGCGCGGACGCTCCGCAAATAGCCGGCCTGCGCTATTTCTTCGATCCCCGCGCCCGGGCGGGAGTCGAAGGGGAGATACGAGCTCAGGTCGAGGCCTTTCTCAAGCTCGGACTAAAGCCCACGCACGTCGACGGCCACATGAACGTGCATGTTCACCCCACGATATTCCCCATCATGTGCCGATTAGCCCGGGAATACTCCATCCCACGGGTGCGCCTGCCCTCGGGGGAATGGGAGGCGAATAAGAGTTACGCGTCAGGACCGAGCACGGACGCGGCGGTTTTGGCCGGAGTCTTCGGGGTCATGGGCGCTTGGATTCGGGGCGCGGCGTCCGGTCTAGATGTTCCTCAAACGTGGGGTTTTCTGCGCTCGGGCATGATGAGCGAGGATTACGCGCTATGGCTGATCGGGCGCCTGCCGAAGGGCACTACCGAGCTGTATTTTCATCCGACCACGGATAAATCCTTGAGAGCCGGTCTCCGCCCCACGGCCACGCATCAAAGCACGACCGAGCTGGAAACACTGCTCAGCGCGCGCGTGCGCCGCGCCATCGAAGACGGCGGCGTGGAACTGCTCAGCGCTTAAGCTCGCGCTGGTGCGCGGCGAAGAACGCGAAGCCGACGCCGGCCCAGATGAGTTCGCGCGCGTGGCGGATGAGGCCGAGCGTGAACCCGATGGCCGGCGGAAGGCCAAGTCCGGTGAAGATCGCGGTCTTGCCCGCCTCCTGGGTTCCGATCTTGGCTGGAACCATGAACGTCATCGCGTCCACTAGGTTGGAGAGAAATTCGATGGCGAGCGCCTGCTCGGGGGTGAGGGGCAGACCCATCAGCCAGGCGATCAGCCATATCTCGGCCGCGCCCCAGGCATAGCCGAGCATGAAGCAGCCGGTGGAGACGGCCAGGCGGCCGGGATGGCGCAGCACGTAGTCGCGCAGGCGCCGGCGTAGGCCCGCGGTCGATTCGACTGCGACTGGAAAGCGCTTTTTCACCCAGGCCGGAGGATCGGAGATGAGCGCGGCCACGACGAGGGCCACTCCGCCGAGGATGACGATCATGCTCAGCGTCGCCCAATACACCTGCCGGCCTTCAAAGGCGTATATGCGTCCGTGCAGCAGCCAGATCAAGCCCAGAAGCACGAACAGCGCCTGTCCCCAGGCCTGGGCGGCCTTGGCCACGAGCACGCTGGTCGCCAGCGTGTCCGCGGATGCGCAGTCTCCCATCATGGCCGGGCGCACGAACTCGCCGGCGATATTGCCGCTGGGCGTGAGGTAGTTGACTCCGTCGCCCGCGATCCGGACTTTCACCAAGCGCCAGAAGGGTACGCGCGCCGTGGCCGCGCTCGGGAAAGCGAAACGCCAGCCTAGGGCGTTGACCAGATGATCGAATATTTGAAAAGGCAGGATCAAGGCGAAGCCCCAGCCGAAGCTTCGCAGCTGGCCCCAGATCAAAAGGGGGCCGATGGCATGCAAGAGATAGAGGAAAGTCGCGACGCCGAGGGCGAGGACGACGATCGTAAACCAGCGCCGCGCGCCGCCCATGGGATCTATGGTTCGACCGACAGGACGCGCGGCAGAAGGGGCGCTATCGGCCGCAGTCGGCCCTGCGAGGCGACCGTGAAGAGCTCTCCTCGCCAGAGAACGGTGTTCGAAGCGCTGCCGCCGAGCCACGCGAGGAAGGCGAACCATTCCGACAGCGGCAGCAGCCACAGCGCGCGGGGCGGTTGGCGGCGGCCGAGGCGGGCGTCGATGGTCCGGCTGGCGGCGGCCTTGGCCGCCCAAATACCAGCCAGCAGGAACAGGCCCGCCGCGTCGGGGCCGCAGGCGATCAAGCGCAGGGTGAGCAGCGAGAAGCCGTGCGCGATGAGGCTGGCGTAAAAGCCGGCCGGCTGGCAGAGGCGGATCGTGCGCGCCCAGCGGACCAAGTGCTTTAAATGCTCCATGCCGTCATCGATGCCGGGGATGGAGTCCACGCAGCCCTCGGTGATCTCGATGCGCCAACCGGCCGCGCGCACCGATTCTCCCAGCCAGAAATCATCGGCCAAGTGATCGGCGAGATTTTGAAATCCACCCGTGAGCTCGAAGGTCCGCCGACGCACCATCATCGCGGCCCCCATGGAAAAGCGCATCCCGAAGGCGGCCGCGCTGGCGGCCTGGGGCAGGAAGTTGGCGTTGATCGAGAGTGATTCCATGAGGCCCCATAGGCCGCGGGCGCCGGAGGCTTGATACAGGGACGTGGTCAGGCCGACCGCGGGGTCCTCGAAAGGAGCGGCCATGCGCCGCAAAAACCCCGGCTCGACGCGGATGTCGGAGTCGGACATCAACAGCAGGTCGTGCTTGGCGAAGGGATAGGCGTTGGCCATGTTGTTGACCTTCGGGTTGCAGCCGATGCGGTTGCTGGAGACCACGACCTCGAGATCCACGGCCGGGAACTCGCGCTTGAGTCTTGATACCGTCGTCAAAGCCGGATCATCGGCGCAGGACAGGCAGAACAGGATCTGGAAGTGGGGATAGTCCTGACGGCAGAAGCTGGCGAGGTTCTTGTAGAGCGCGGCCTCGTCGCCTTTGAGAGGCTTGATCAGCGTGATCGGGGGAAGCACGGCCGAGGCGCCGCGTTTACGCGAGTCCAAGAATCGGCGGGCGAGAACCGCGGTGGCCGACACGAAGACGAGGGTGAAGCCCCCGCAGGCGAGCGCAAAGCTCGAAAATAAGTCGCGGCCCGCGACTGCGGCGGCGAGCATCACCAGGCCGATGACCTGCCACTCCATAGGGCGCCGGTCAGACGGAGACCGGCTCCTTGTGCTTCGTCTCGGCGGGAGCTAGGCGGCTTTCCGCCGGCTTCTGTCGTCCGCGCAGATAGTCAAGGAACTCCTTGCCCTCGCGCAGGCGGCGGCGGCGCTCCAAAGGATCTTTGGCCATGCTCACGAGCATGCGCATGATCGGCGTGGGACGAGCGTAGAACTTCGAGTAGAAGCGCTTGACGCCGGCCTCGATGGCCGCGGACGGCAGGTGCGGGTACTCGATGGCCGACGCTTGGGTGCCGTCGTTGCGCACCAGGGTCTTCTCGTCGTACCACTTGTTGCTCATCGCCTGGCGATAAAGCTCGGTGCCGGGATAGGCGGCGGCCAAGGAGACCTGAATGGTGTCCACGTTCAAGCCGCAGGCGTACTTGATCGACTGTTCGATAGTTTCTTTGGTCTCGCCGGGCAGGCCGAGGATGAAGGTTCCGTGGATGACAATGCCCAGTTTTTTGCAGTTCTTGGTGAACTCTTGGGCGATATCGACGCGCACGCCTTTTTTAATATTGTTGAGGATCTGCTGGTTGCCCGACTCATAGCCTACCAACAGCAAGCGCAGGCCGTTGTCTTTGAATATTTTCAGGTACTCGAAGGGAACATTGGCTCTGCTGTTGCACGACCACATGATCCCGAGCTTACCCAGGCCTTTGGCGATCTCGGCGGCTCTGGTCAAATCGGCCGTAAACGTGTCGTCGTCAAAGAAAAATTCTTTAACCTCGGGGAACATCTTCTTAGCGCGCGCCATTTCTGCGATGACGGCCTGGGCGGACTTGGTCCGGTACACGTGGCCGCCGACGGTCTGGGGCCAAAGGCAGAAGGAGCAGCGGGCGGGGCAGCCGCGGCCGGTGTACAGGGAGAGGTAGGGGTGCTTGAGATAGCCGATGTAATAGTTTGGCACCGTCAAGTCTCGCTTGTAGACGTCGAGCACGGAGGGAAGGTTGTCCATGTCCTCAATGAGGGTGCGGTCGGGGTTGTGGACGATCACGCCGTCTTTGCGGTATGAGAGGCCGGCGATCTGCTCGTAGGGGCGGCCTTCGGCGACTTCCTTCAAGGTATAGTCGAACTCCTCGCGGCCCACGAAGTCGAGGGCCGGGGCGCCCGCCAAGGACTGCTCGGGTAGGACAGCCACGTGGGCGCCGACGAAGCCGATGCGCATGTCCGGATTCTGATCCTTAAGGGCCTTGGCCACCTTTGCGTCATTGTCGAAAGAAGGGGTGGAGGTGTGGATGACGCACAGTTCGAAGCCCCGGGCGCGCTGGAGGACCTGCTCCAGGGTCAAGTCGTCAGCGGGGGCGTCGATGAGCTTGGAGTTGGGGATGAGGGCAGCCGGCTGCGCCAGCCAGGTCGGGTACCAGAAGGAGCGAATCTCACGGCGCGCTTGGTAGCGGGCTCCCGCGCCCCCGTCGAATCCTTCAAAAGAGGGGGGGTTGAGGAACAGTGTGCGCATAGTGGACATCGGCTCTCCGTGCATCGGTGGTGTCAGGCTTTTAAGGCATCAATATGACGATTCATTTTACCAAAATCCCGTCTGGCGAACAATGGGCTCATGTGTTAGACTGAGGTCATGCTCGGGGTAATGATGGCCTGCCTGGCATTGGCCGGTTCCGCCGCGGCCGAGGGCCAAGGTTGGAGTTGGCGCCAGACCCTGACCCCGCATTTCGCGATCAAGCATCAATCCGCCTGGCTGCCTCCTGGATTTACCATGGGCGTGGAGCGCGTCTACTTCAGGCTGCGGATGGACCTGAACGTGTTCTCGCCTTGGATGTCCAAGGAAAAAGTCAATTTGTTCGTCTACTCCGACCAGGAGTCCTATTTAGCCGGGGAGTTCAGCCCGCCGTCGTGGTCCAACGGGCTGGCCATTTACGAGCGCAAGGCGGTGGCGCTTCCTTCCATGAAGGATCCGCGCAAGCTTCTTTCCGTCATGGCCCATGAAACCACCCATCTTCTGTTCGAAAGCTATTGGCGCGAGGGACAGCGCGCGGCTCCGTCTTGGATCAACGAGGGCTTAGCCATGCTGCAGGAGGCTGATTCCCCGGACAAACCCGAAACCTCGGTTTGGTATCAACAGATGACGCTCATCGCGCCCAAGCACTTTCCTTCATTAGCGGCATTTTTCGTGGTGACGCCGACTAAAGACCTGCACAACGATCAAGCCGCGGTGGGAGAGTGGTATATACAAGCGTACTCCGTAACCCATTTTCTTCTGCGCAAGCACTCACGGCTCCAGTTCAAGAGCTTCTGCGGCTATCTGCGCGACGGCAAGCCCGCGGCCGAGGCGCTATGGCTGGCTTACCGCTACCGCTCCGTGGACGATTTCGACAAAAAATGGCGAGGGTGGCTGGCCGACCCGATCCATAAGCGCCGCGTCGCGGCGCTGGCCGCCAGCGCGCGCAAGGGGATGGACGAAGGAGTCTCGGACAAGGCCGGCCTAAAACAATCCTCGTTCAAAACATTTTCAACCGGGATTCGAACCCAATTTCAACGGCATTCAGACTCGAAGTAGTGCAGTCCTTGGAGCCCCCACCTACGGGCACGGCGGGAATGTATCACATGTGCGACATTCACTCTTCCCGGGACTAGTGAATGTATCAGATCTGCTACATGCTGACGGGGCGGGAGCCGCTGGCCTTCGGGCTGAATTAGGCGACGGCTTTAACGGCCGCGCCGAGGTCGAGGTAGCGTCCGGTGTAGGAGGCCTTGACCTTGACGATGTCCCGCGGCCGCCCGGCCGCGATCAAGGTCCCGCCCTTGTCGCCGCCTTCGGGCCCCAGGTCCAAGATCCAGTCGGAGGAGCGCATCACGTCGGTGTTGTGCTCGATGACGAGCACGGTGTTGCCGGCGTCCGTGAGACGGTGAAGCACTTCCAACAGCTTGGCGACGTCGGCGAAGTGCAGGCCGGTGGTGGGCTCATCGAGGACGTACAGGGTCTTTCCGGTGCCGCGGCGCGATAATTCCGTGGCGAGCTTGACGCGCTGGGCCTCGCCGCCGGAGAGGGTGGTGGCGCTTTGGCCGAGGCCGACATAGCCCAGTCCGACGTCCTCCAGAGTCTTGAGCACGCGGGTCATCTTATTATAGGCCGAGAGAAACACGCGCGCCTCGGAGACGGTCATGGCCAGGACCTCGGCGATGCTCTTCCCTTTATATCGAACGGCTAGAGTTTCGTCGTTAAAACGCTGACCTTTGCACTCGTCGCATTGGACATACACGTCAGGAAGAAACTGCATCGATATCTGCAGCATCCCGTCGCCCTCGCAGTTCTCGCAGCGGCCGCCTTTCACGTTGAAGGAGAACCGGCCGGGCTTGTAGCCGCGCGTCTTCGCCGCCGGAAGCATGGCGAAAAGATCCCGCACCGGGCCCCAAAGGCCGGTGTAGGTGGCAGGGTTTGAGCGCGGGGTGCGGCCGATCGGGGATTGATCGACGAGAATGATCTTGTCCAAGTTCTGAGCGCCCGTCAGGGATTTATACGAGCCGGGTTCGTCCTTGGCGCCGTTGAGCTCCTTGGCCAAGGCCTTGTAGATGATCTCATGCACCAAAGTCGACTTTCCCGATCCGGACACGCCGGTGACGCAGACCATCACGCCCAGCGGAACGTCAACGTCGATGCCCTTTAAATTAAACTGCTTGGCCCCGCGGACTTTGAGCCAGTCTTTGGGCGGCCGATTTTTACAAGGAGGGGGACGCAGCCCTTCGCCGCGCAGGTAGGCGCCGGTCACGGACTCCTTCGCCTTGAGAATATCGCCGATCTTGCCTTGCGCGACCACTTTGCCGCCGTGCACGCCGGCGCCGGGGCCGATGTCGATGATCCAGTCCGCGGACCGAATGGTTTCTTCATCATGTTCAACAACTATCAACGTGTTGCCAAGATCGCGCAAACGACGCAAAGTAGTCAATAAACGGGAATTGTCTCTTGGATGCAGGCCGAT
>JAYVZL010000321.1:0-8813 GCA_043783505.1 Elusimicrobiota bacterium | reverse complement strand
CTCGGTCAGTTCGCGCTGACGCTCCTCCCGACGCTTGAGCGATTCCTCCCGTTCGGCAAGTTCGGCTTCATTGCGGGCCTGGGACAAGGCCGTCATGCCGCCGCGGCCGAACTCGGTGAAGCGCGCTTCAAGCTTGGCCGCGATCGCCTTGGCCCGCTGTTCTTCCTTGCGCGCCAGATCGCGCTCGCGACGGAGCTCCTCGGCTGAACGCACGGCCGCCTCGGCCGACTCGGTGGACTCTCGGGCACGTGACTCGCCCGTGTCCAGGCGCGATTCCAGCAGGCGCAGGCGTTCCAATGCCCAGCGCAAAGTGATGCGCGCCGTTTCCAGCGAGGAAATACCGTCTATTTCCTTTAAAGCCCGGTCGACCGAGAATTCTCGATCCATAATGCCCTTAGAATAGGGCCTAAACAAGATATTGTCAAGCGCAATGTGGTAAATTTGACACATGCGGATTCGAACGCGCCTCGTCCTTCTGACGGGGGCCCTCCAGGTTTTCTCTCTCGTTCTTTTCGGCGGGGGCGTCATGGTGGTCCTTAAAAGCGCCGAAAACCAGAAAACGGTCGCGGCCGAGGAGCTCTTACGCCACACAATCGCGCGCACCGCCTTGGACGCCCTCATCCAAAGAGACCAGGTGCAGCTCCTCAGCTACTTGAATTTTCTTAAGGGCCAATATCCCGCCTTGATCTACGCGCGTGTGTCCTGGAGCCGAGAGGGCAAGACCATCCGTCACGAGATCGGCGCCACCGGCACCAGCGCTGCGATCAACGAGAGACAGGTCGTAGTCTCCGACCCCAGCCAGCCCGGGCAGGCGGTCGAGGTCGTCTTCGGAGTCGATCGAGACATCCTACGCGCGCCCTTCGCCGAGTCCCGTATACGCTCGCTCAATATTTTGGCCATCGTGGCCACGGGCACGCTCTTGTTCGGCTTGCTGGTTGCCATCTTCGTCTCTCGAGCCATGACCGCCCCCCTCTTCGCCCTGGGGCGCCTGGCGCAGGAGATCGGCACGGGCAAGCTCGGCAAGCGCCTGGAGTGGCAGTCCGACGACGAGTTCGGCGCGCTGGTGCGCGCGTTTAACGCCATGTCCGCGCGCCTCGAGGAGCTGGACACGATCAAGCGCAACTTCGTCTCCTCGGTGACGCATGAACTTCGCTCCCCCCTGGGCGCTATCGAGAGCTTCCTCTCGCTTATCCGCGAGAAAGTCGCGGCGGGAGCGCCGGAGGGCTTTAAGCAGTCGTCGGATTACCTGGAGCGCATTGCCATCAACGTCCGCCGCCTGTCGGGCTTTATCAATGATCTTCTCGACGTCGCCAAGATTGAGAAGGGCAAGATGGAGTGTGTCCTGCACCCCATCGCTCTGCCCGCGGTCGCTCAAGAGGTCTGCCAGTTCTTCGAGGCCAAGGCCTTCCAGCTGGGCGTGACGATCGAAAATCGCCTCAGCGCCGGCCCGCTGGTAATGGCAGACGCTGATCGTGTGCGGCAGGTGCTGGTCAACCTCGTCGCCAACGGCCTTAAATTTACCGCCAAGGGCGGCCAGATCTGGATCGCCGCGGAACAGTTCCGCGACGGCGCCGCGCGTTGGATCGAGGTGACGGTGGGCGACACCGGGCGCGGCATGGAAGAGTCTGACCGTGTGCGCCTGTTCCAGCCCTTCACGCAGGGGCGCAACGTCGAGGAAGGCGTGGCCGGCCACAAGGGCACCGGTCTTGGCCTTTACATCGTGAAGTCCATCATCGATCAGCACGGCGGCAAGCTCGAGGTCAAGTCGGCCATAGGGCAAGGCACGCAGATCAGTTTTTCCTTGAGGGTCGCGGCTTAGGCCGCCGGAGGCACGAATGTCCACGAAAGTCTTGGTCATCGACGACGAAGAGGATTATCGGATCATCATCGCCGACGTCCTGCGGGGTGCGGGGATGGAGGTCCGCCTGGCTTGCGATGGAGAGGAAGGCCTGCGCATGCTCAAGGAAAATCCGTCCGAGGTCGTCCTCGTGGACTGGATGATGCCGAAGATGGACGGTGAAAAATTTTGCCGGGCCATGCGCGCGGACGCCGCGCTCAAGGACATTCCGGTGCTGATGCTCACCGTCAGGCAGACGGCCGACGAGGAACTCGAGGCCCTGCACTTCGGCGTCGATGACTTCGTCGTCAAGCCCTTTCGAGCCGCGGAGCTGCTCGCGCGCGTGCGAGCGGTCGTGCGCCGGGCGCAGACGCGGGCGGCGTGAGCCGCCGGCTGGGTGCTGTCGCCGCGGCGCTGCTCGCCGTCATCCTGGCAAGCGCGTGGGCGCTACAGCCGGGCGCGCCCAAGCGCGTCGACATTCCCGAGGGCTTGAGCGCCCGCCAAACCGCCGAGCTGCTGGGCGCACAGGGCGTCATTGCTTCCGTCTTTGCCTTCCGCTGCATGCTCAAGCTGACGCGCTTTGACCGTCATCTTAAGCCCGGCATTTACACACTGCGCGTCAACGAGTGGCCCGTCACGCTCGCGCGCAAGCTCACGTTGGGCCTGACCGACGATGTCAAGGTCACCATCCCCGAGGGCTTCATGGCCTCACAGATCGCCGATCGTCTGGCCGCCGCCGGCGTCGTCGACGCCGAGGCGTTCCGAGCGGTGGTCAAGGAAAAGAACCTGGAAGGCCGACTTTTCCCCTCCACGTATCATCTTTCTCCGGGCTACGGCGCCGAGCGGACCGCAGCGGTGATGGTCGCGGAATTCGAGCGCCAGACCGGGCCGGTCTACGCCGCGGCGCAGCCGCCCCCCGCGTTGTCGCCGCACGAGGCTCTGACCTTAGCCTCGATCGTCGAGCGCGAGGCCGTGCTCAAGCAGGAGCGTCCCATCATCGCCGCGGTCTACCTCAACCGCTTGAAAAAGAAGATGCCGCTTCAAGCCGATCCCACCGTGCAGTACGCTCTGGGCCGTTGGAAAAAGGGCCTCACCCGCGCCGATCTTCAGACCCCGTCTCCGTACAACACCTACCTCAAGCGCGGCCTGCCGCCCGGACCTATCTGTTCTCCGGGCCTGGAGTCCTTCAAGGCCGCTTTGGCTCCGGCGAACACCGCGGCGCTGTATTTCGTGGCCGACACCACCGGCGGGCATCTGTTTTCGGCGACGAACGAGGAGCATGTCCAGGCCCGCCGCCTCTACAAGCGCGAGCTGCGAAAGATTAAGGCCAAGCTCAAGCAGCAGGCCGCTGCCCCGTGAGCCGGCGCGCGGGAAACTGGGCGCCTTTTTTTCTCTTCGCCTTATCAGGCTTTTCCGGTTTGGCGTACGAGATCGTTTGGACGCGGCGGCTGGTCCTGGTCTTCGGGGCCACCGTGGAGTCGGCGAGCACGGTGCTGGCGGGCTTCATGGCTGGATTCGCCTTTGGCTCGCTTCTCGGCGGATGGCTGACGAAGCGCTATCCGCGGCCGCTGCGCGTTTACGGATTCTTGGAGCTTGGCGTGGCTGTAAGCGCGGCGCTTTTCCCCCTCGCAATACACGGCATCCTGGCCGTCGTCGAGTCCACCTCCTTGCCGATAGGGCCCGTGCGCTTTGCCCTGACCTTCGCGGCTTTGCTGCCGCCGACGATCCTCATGGGTGCGAGCTTCCCGGTATTAGTGGAAGCGGTGCGCACCGAGGATCCAGGACGCGGCATGGGATCCTTGTACGCGGCCAATCTGTTCGGCGCCTGCGCCGGGGTGCTGGGCAGCGCGTTTTTTCTGGTGGCCTTCTTGGGATTGGCGGGAACGCATTGGCTTGCGGTCGCGCTCAGCGCCGTCACGGGAGTCGTGGCTCTTCTCTTAAAGGCCCCGAGCGGCGTCGTCGCGAAAAAAACCGCGCCGAGGGGTCTGCCGCGAGCGGCGCTGTCGGCCGTGTTCGTCTCGGGCCTGTGCGGCATGGCGCTCGAGACGGTCTGGACGAGGATTCTCGTCCCCTCCTTTAATAACTCCGCCTACGGCTTCGCCTCGGTGCTGTTCGTCTTCCTTCTCGGTTTGGGGATCGGCAGCCGGGCGGCGGCGGTCGCCTCCCGTTGGAACCGGCCGGCGACGCTGGGCGCCTTGCTCTTGGCGGCGGGGGTCCTGGCTTTCCTCGGTTATTCGGGCTATGAGGTCACGCAGCTGCTGCAGATGCGCTTTGCCGACATGGAGGCCTCGGGCGTGCGGCCGTTATTCCTCGAGCCCTTGCTCGAGGCGCTGCTTCTGATCCTGCCGGTGGCCATCGCGCAAGGCATGGTCCTGCCGGTTGCGGCCAGGCTCTCCGGCGGTGACGGATCAGCCGTGAGCCGGCTCTATTTTTGGAATACCTTGGGCGGGATATTGGGAGCCCTGGCGGCGGGATTCTGGTTGATCCCCATCTACAACGTGCAGAACACGCTGCTGATCGTAATGGCCCTGTCCTTGGCGTGGGGCGGCGTGTTGGCGGCGCGCGATTTCCCCGTGCCGGCTTGGAGATGGGCCGCGCCCGCCGGGGCGGCTGTGTTCATGGCGGTGGCCTGCCTGCAGTTGCGCGGGAGGCACCTGACGGTGGAAGCGCTGTCCGCTTGGCTGACGCACGGCGATCTGGAGGCGAACATTCTGCGCGCCGAGGACGACGAAGAGGCCTCGGTGGCCGTGATCTCCCGCGGGGGGTCCACGTTCCTGTCCATCAACGGAGTCGGCGTGGCCGGGCACTCCAACCCCACCAAGCTCATGGCCCACATCCCGCTTCTCATTCATCCGCATGCCGAGAAGACGTTGGTCATCTGTTTCGGGATCGGCACGACGTTCCGCTCCGCTTTGCATCATCCGGGGCGGGTCACGGCCGTGGACTTGGTCCCGGGAGTGCTCAGGGCTTTTCAGTTTTTTTATCCCGATTGGAAGCGCTGGGCCGGCGATCCCCGCGCCCTGCGTTTGGTCAACGACGGACGCAATCACCTTCTGCGCGAGAAGGAGGGCTACGACGTCGTGATCGTCGATCCCTCTCCTCCTTTATACGCCGCGGGAACGGTAAATCTCTACAGCAAGGATTTTTTCGCGCTGGCTCGCCGACGGCTGCGGCCCGGCGGGATCGCGGCGGTGTGGGTTCCGGATTATCCCGAGTCCGAGTTCCTCATGATCATGAAAAGCTTCCTCGTTTCATTCCCCCACACGCAGGTGTGGCGCTGCGACGCGCAGGGGCGCGGCGTGCTTCTGCTGGGCAGCGATACGCCCATGCTCCTGGATCGCGCGCTCATCGCCAAACGGCTAAAGGAACCCGAGATCCGCCGGGACCTGCTCGAGTTCAACAAGGATTTCGAGAAAGAAGCGGCGTTCTGGTCGTTGTACATGGGCCCCGGCGAACGCTTCCGCGAGATGCTCTCCGGGGTCCGCGAGGTCAGCGACGATTTTCCGTGGATCGAATACCCCTTCTTCCGCTCGCTCGACCGCAAGGCTTATCTGCGCAGCCCCGCCTTCTTCAACTGGCCGCCTTATAAGGGCGCCTAAAAACTATCCCCGTCCTTAAGGATAGTCGGCCCGCTCCGCTTCTTGCTATAATCAGCCCACGGGCGTGTAGCTCAGCTGGGAGAGCGCATCCTTCGCAAGGATGAGGTCGCAGGTTCAATCCCTGTCACGTCCACCAATTTCGTTTCTCACTCGTGAGTTTAGCCCGAGAGTCGTTACCCCCCGCCAAATAGGGGCTCGCCGAAGGACCCAAGTCCGCTTCCTTGCTCGCTAAGGAGGCTTAATGGACATCCAGCAGCTGCCGCAGACCTGCTCTAACGCGAGAGGAAGATTGCCCTTGACTAAATGTCTCCTAAAGGTTACACTGCATCTATTGGGAATCTTAACTGCCGTCGAATTCACAGAATGGCTTGATTCCCTCGGGCACAAATTTCGGGCGTTAGTAGATGCGCGATTAGATCGGATTGTCCAAAGCAATTATTTCGGAGACATGAAGTCATTGGGAGATGGTCTCTTTGAACTTCGCTGGAAGAACGGAACGCGTGTTTATTATTCATATCTGGTCAACGCGGAAGGCCGAGTAGCGTTGATGCTGTTGGGAGGTGGTAAGAATGGCCAAGATCGAGACATCGCAAAAGCGCGTAAAATACAGAGTCGTGAAGGTTCTTAAATTGCGCCCCGGTGCTACCGTGAAACCCTACGATCCTTCTAAAACACTTGGTGACCCCAAGTTTGTTCAAAAAGCCATTATTGAAGCGCTTCTTGATGGCGACGCTGATGCGGTAATGGAAATTTATTCCGCCCATCTTCGCGTCTTAAATCGGACTAAGACTGCGGCCAAATTGCATGTTTCGAGGCAGCACGTTCATCGGATGATGAATAATCCCAATCCCACAATGGATACATTTGCGCGTTTTATGGGTCTCTTAAAAAATGAGATGGTTGCGGCTAGCGCCTAGCTCAGTCTCACCCGCCGCTGATTCGGCAGTGCATGGCGCAACTAGGGAGCCATTCGTGCTAAAATGTGGATGCACTCGGACCTAAGGCTCTGGCTAGGCTTGGGACGGCTTACGAGGAGAGAAATTCGTGTCCCTCAGCTGGGAGAGCGCATCCTTCGCAAGGATGAGGTCGCAGGTTCAATCCTGTCACGTCCACCAATTTTTATGAGATTGCGTTCAAAGTCGGCCACCGCGATCTCCCTATCGCGGGACGTCGCGGACGCGGTCGGTCAAGTGCCCATCGTGCGGCTCAACCGATTGGGCGCGCCGTGCCGGACGCACGAGCTTTACCTGAAGCTCGAGTCCTGCAACCCCGGCGGGAGCATCAAGGAAAAAAACGCCGTCTACTTGATTCGCCAGGCGCTCGAATCGGGCCAGCTTCGTCCCGGCGGAACCATCATCGAGTCGAGCTCCGGGAATTTCGGCATCGGCTTGGCCATGGTGGGCGCGGCGCTGGGATACAAGGTGATGATCGTCGTCGATCCAAAGACTCCTCCGCCGATGCGGCGCATGCTTTTGGCTTACGGAGCCCAGTTGGTCGACGTGCCTGGAAGCGAGGCCGACGCGTTCGGTTCCGTGCAGGGCGCGCGCATGAAAAAAGCCGAGGCCCTGGCCCGCGAGATTCCCGGCGGCTGGTACGTCTGCCAGCACCTCAATCCCGCCAACCCCGACGCCCATTTCGAATACACGGCGCGCGAGATCGAGGCGGCCTTCGATGTCCTTCCCGAGGTGATCGTCGTCGGCGTCAGCACGGCGGGGCAAGTCACCGGCCTGACGCGATATTTCGCCGAGCGGCATCCGCACGTTAAATTCGTGGCCGTGGACGTGGCCGGCTCGGCTATTCTCGGCACCCCTCGCCATGCCTACAAGATGACCGGCTTGGGCTTGTGCTTCGCGCCTCCCGTGTTCGATCCCGGAGCTTTGGCCGCGGCGTTTTCCGTGACCGATCAAATCGCTTTCTCCATGTGCCATCTTTTGGCGCGCAAGGAAGGCCTTCTGCTCGGGGCCTCGACTGGGGCCATCGTCGCGGCCGGGCTGGCCTGCGCAGGCGAGAAGCCCAAGAGAATCCTAATGATCAATCCGGACCGGGGCGATCGCTACCTGGAGACCGTCTACAATCCCGAGTGGCTCAAGGCCCAGGACATCGAGATCCTTGAGGAGGCGGCCTTGCTCGACGCCGCCATGAGCCTCAAGCCGGTGCCGCGAGACGTCCTTCTGCGCGCTCAGCCGGTTTAAGCGGACGGTTTGAAAGCCAAATCCAAAGTGGGCCTGCGCGCGTTGTGGCGCCAATTCCTGCCCTTGTCGCTGAGCGACGTGGTGATGGCCTTGGGCGATCCCTTGATGACGATGACCTTGGCCCGCCTGCCCATGGCTCACGCCAATATCGCGGCGGTGGGCGTGGCCAAGTCCTTGGCCGTCTTTTTCGAGAGTCCCATCATCATGGTGCTCCACGCCTCCAACGCGCTGGCTCCGACCGCGCTGTCGCGGCGGGCCATGGCGCGATTTACGGTTATTGCCGCTGCCGTGTTGACGGGATCGCTTCTCGTCCTCTTGACGCCGCCGGTCTTCGACGTAGTGGGACGAAACGTTCTAGGTCTTGAGCCCGAACTGCTTCGCCTCGTTTACCGTACGCTCTGTCTTCTGCTTCTTTGGCCCGCCGTGATCGGTTGGAGGCGCTATTTCCAGGGACTTTTGATCCAGGGCGGATTTTCGGACGCCGTGGGCCGCGCCAGCTTGGGACGTCTTGCCGCGGTCGTCGGTGTTTTGGGCGTGGGCTATCGCCTGGGACTTCCGGGTTGGCTCGTCGCCGGCGCCGCCCTGATGGCCGGGCTTATTATGGAAGCGGCCTGGGTCACGGTCTCCGCCCAGACCATTGAGCTTCCGGCGCGGCATTCGTCCGCGGATCTGCCCCAGAATGTTCGAGGTGTATGGCGCTTCTATTGGCCCCTGGCCAACGCCATGCTCGTGATCTGGGGCGGGCGGGCGCTGCTCATCGGCATCGTCGCGCGGGCGGTCGACGGTCCCGCGGCCTTGACCGTCTGGCCGGCCGCCTGGGGGCTCATTCTCGTCGTGGCCAACGCGACGCGCATGGTCCAGCAAATCATCATCCGCGGCCAGGGCGAGGACGACAAGGTTCTTTTGACTTTTGCGGTTCTCGTGGGCGCGGGTTGTTCTCTTCTGTTGTTGCTGATTGGAGGCACCGCCGTCGGCACCAGCGTGTTGGAGGCTTTCGTCGGTCAGGATGCGGTCTTGGTGGCGGGCGTCCAGCCCGTCATCCTGTTCGGCGCGGCCATCCCCGTTCTCGTCGCCCTGCAGAACGCGTTGTCGGGTTTTCTCATCCGCCGCGGGCTGACGGCTCCGGTCAATGGCGCGACGTGGCTCGGGACCGCAACACTCCTGTCGGGGGCGCTTACGGCCGTC
>JAYVZL010000320.1:0-3474 GCA_043783505.1 Elusimicrobiota bacterium | reverse complement strand
CGTAGGCGGTGTTGGTCGAGCGGTTGATATAGACGAACGGCGCCGCCGCCACGGAGCCGATCTGAGTCGTCGGGCTCGTCGCCTGATAAATTTTGTAGTTGGTCGCGCTCGGCGCCGCGCTCCAGGTCCAACTAATCGAGGAGACGCCCAGGGCCGTGCCCGAGGGCGTCCCCGCGACGGGCAGGCTCGGCATGCAGGTCGACAAGACTGCGCTCGGGCTCGACGCTTGGCCCTCACTGTTGAGCGCCGACACGCTCAGGTAATAGGTCGTATCTTGGTTTAAACCGGTGACCGCCGCGCTCGCGAGGGACACCGTCACCGACGTCGTCGCCCCTGTGGCCGCCCACCGGTCGACGCGGTAAGTCGTCGTCCCCGCGGGGTTGGTGTTGGCCGCCCATTGGATCGTGATGGAGGAGAGATAAACCTTCACGAGGGCGAAGGAGGTCGCGGGCGCCGCCAAGGTAAAGGTCGTCGCCGAGGCGGACAACGGCCCCATGCCGTTGGAATTGACCCCGAGAACGACGATGCCCAAGGCCGTATTAGTCGACAGGCCCGTCGCGATGAATGGCGGCGCGGCCAGCGCGGCATATTGCGCCAGGGTGTCCGTGGCGAGATAGATCTTGTAGCTGGTCGCGTTGGACGCCGCGCTCCAGGACCAGCTAATCGAGCCCGTGCTAAGAGCCGTCCCCGAGGGCGTGCCAGGCGCCGACGGGATCACCGCCCAGTCCACGAAATTGCCCGGATCCAGCTCGAAGGCCGCGCCCGCTTTCGGGCCAAGCGCGTCGTTGAGCCCGATGCTCGAGCCGACGCCCAACTGGCTGGCGTCGATATTGATGAGAATGCTGTTGTCGGAGAAATTAAAGTACGAGAACGCCATGGCGAAAGTCCCGCCTCCAAAGTAAACGGCGCTCGATTGCGCGGGCATAGACTGGAAGGTGACGCTGCTCAGCGAGAAGATCGTGCCGGCGGCTTGCGTATCGATGTGCAGCCCTTGAATGCCGCCCTGGATGGTGACGCTAGACAAAGTCAGCACGCCGCGGTTGGCGTTCTCGGCTAAATAGACGCCGACGGCCTGCGCGCCGCCCGTGATCACCGTCGAGGACACCGTCACGTTCACGCTGCCGCCGGTCAGACGGATGCCGTCGGACACGGCGGTGTTGACCGCCAGCACGCTGCTGTTGATGACGGTCCCAGTCGACGCGGAGATATAAGCGGCCGCGGTTTTGCCTTGGACATAGGATCCGTAGACGGTGTTCGAGGCGACCGAGTTGAAGTAGATCCCATAACTGGAGGCGGCGGTGACCGTGCTGCGAACGATGTCGTTGTGCGCGCCGACTATCCTCATCCCATAATTGCCGTTGTCCTGCCAATTTTGGATCCAACTGTCGCTGAAGGTGTTGTAGTCGCCCGTGACATAGACGCCGCCGTACCCGGGGTTGTTGCCGACCCCCCAAGCGATGATCGTGCTTGCGACGACCGAGTTGTTGGAGGACATGAGCAGAAGCCCGTGCTGGACCTCGTTCTGGATGAAATTCGACGTGATCGTCGTGGACGCCCCGCGCACCACGAGCACCCCGCTGTCGATGCCGGTCACTCCCTGCGCGGAGACCGTACGTCCGGTCATGCTGCTGAGCATGATGATATTGCCGTCGCCCCCGACGTCCATCGCCTGTCCCGTCGGATTCCTGAGAAGAACTTGCTTGACCGTATTGGACGAGCCCAACAGATACATGGACGGGGTCTGAAAAGAATTATGGGTCACCGTGCTGCGCTGGATCGTGTTCGCGAACGAGGTGGCGGCCACGTAGAAAGGGGCTCCGGTAAAATAGCAGTCGGTCAGCACGTTGAAGGAAGATATCTGCAGCGCGACCACGTACGAGCCCGACAGAGCGTTCACGGTGCTGAATTCGATGAGGTTGTAGCCGGAGTTGACCATCCAGAATGGAAATCCATTGGTGTGAGTGATAAAGCTGTAGCGGACGGTGTTGGAAGACGCTCCGTTGGTGTAAAACGCGTAGGCCCCCGGGACGGTCGTCACCACGGTGCTGTGCGTGATGGTGTTGCCGACGGCGTTCGTCTCCAAACTCACTCCCCCGGCTCCTTGAAGGTAAAGGTGATCGAAGACGTTGCCGCCTATATTCTTGCCGGGATTGCTGACGCGCACGCCGATGCTGGCGCTGGTGATCGTCGAGTAGCTGAGGGTGTTGTTGTCGCAACTGTACTGGTTGCCGCCGGATAAGCTCACGCCTTGCGACCCGCTGATAAACCCGTTGGTGAAGGTGTTCGAGCCGCCGGCATAGGCGCCGGCGCTAAAGCCGACTCCCGTGGCGTTGACGACGGTGATGCTGGTATATGCGATGTAGTTGTAGAACCCCCAATCGACGTTGACCCCGGTGGCGCTCACGGTCGTTATAGTCGAGTATTGGATGATGTTGCTGTCGGCGAAGATGCGGACGCCGTAGCCGGCGAGATTGTCGCCCGGATCCGAGATCCGGATACGGTCCAAAGTGGTGTTGCTCGAGGCGATCTCGACGCCGTATCCGGTCGGGTTGGACGTCAGGATTTTGATGCCGGAGATGGTGACGCTGGCGGTGATGACGCGAAACGCCGCGATCGCGCCATTGGGCGGCGTAACGACGGGCGTTTGGGCGGACAGAGGGCCGATACTGATGCGGTAGCCCGCGGCGGTGTGGAATTTGTTTCGGATGACAACCTCTTCGTTATAGGTCGCGCTGTCCTGAATGTCGAGGCAGAAGTTCCCGGTCAGCGTCGTCGCAATGAGGTCGACGCACTGTTGTATCCCATTGCAGTCCCCCCCGCCCGCCTGCTTGATGACGAGGGTAGTATCGCAGGTCGCGGCGTAGGCTTTAGGAACTCCTATTAATAGAAGGGCCGCAAAAAATAGAGATTTCCCATGGGAAAGCGAGGCGGGCATGCCTTACGGATATAACAGCTTAGCGTGGATTTATCAATATGAATTTAGTTACACGCTGCCCTCACAAAACGCTGACATCTCCGTTCTCTGTTCGTTAAGGGTCATTGCTTAAGATAAAGGCATGGAAAAGGCACCCGAACGATGGCTTGTGGCGGCCTGGCCCGGCATCGGCCACGTGTCGACGACCGCGGTCATCTATCTGCTCTCGAAGCTGCGCATGCAGCAAGTCGCCGAGTTCAAGGCGCGAGACCTCTTTGAAATGGAGAGCGTCGAGGTCAAGAACGGCCTACTGCACGCCGCCCGTCTGCCTCGCAGCCGGCTCTTTCTTTGGAAGAATCCCGGCGGCGGTCGTGAGATCGTCATCTTTCTGGGCGAAGCGCAGCCGCCGACGGGAAAACTGGCGTTGTGTCAAAGACTTATCGCGGAATGCCGCCTGCTCGGCGTGACGCACGTCTTCACCTTCTCGGCCTGGGCCACGGATATGGATCCACGCAGCCAGTCTCGAACGTTCGCCATCGCTTCCGACACCGGCACCCTCA
>JAYVZL010000319.1:0-3480 GCA_043783505.1 Elusimicrobiota bacterium | reverse complement strand
AAAAACCGGAAGAGGGGCAGGTCAAGGAAAAGGGCGACCCGAAAACCATAACGGGAAAGATGCTGGACTTGATGGAGCGGCTGGCCGAGTACGGGTTCCTGACAATGGCCGAGATCCACTTCATCTTCGGCAACAAGACCTGGGCGTACGGCGTGATGAACGAGCTGCGGCGACAGGGAATCGTCGCGGACTTCGACACGCACATGAGCCCGCGCAAAGGGCATTACCTGACGCACAAAGGCTACCGAGTGCTGGGGAAATTCCACCGGCTGAAGGTCGGCCTGCGCTTCAATTTAGACCGCTACAGCACCTTCATTTTCCGTCACCGGCTGGCCTGCGCCAAGGTCGGGATCACGCTCTCCAAGCACCCGAACGTCAAGGAATTCCTGCCGGAAAGCCGGCTCTGGAAGCGGCGCAAGAAGGCGACCGACAAGCTCTGCGACGGCGAGTTTTGGTACATGGTCCCAGGCCTCGAGAAGATGGAACGCGTTGGCCTTGAGGTCGAGTTGACGCTCAAGAACCAGGGCAAGCTCGACGAGTCCATGGAGCAGCTTGGACGGCGCAAGGACCTGGGGCAAGTGTGGTGGCTATGCGGCGACTCGACCACCTTGAAGGCAGTCCGACGCGAGGCCAAGCGGCGCGACTACTGGCTTGCCCCGCAGCGCCACTTCTTCATCCTGCTTGAGGACTTCCTGTCGGCCAAGGGCGGCAAGGCCGACTTGACGGACTCAGAGGGGCGGACGTTCTCGATCGACACGGACGAGCCGACCTTGCTGCCGCGCCAACCCGAGCCCGAACCGGAGCCGGAAGCGCCGCCGAAACCTGTCACTTTTTATCCCGTGCGGCCGCCGCAGGCGGAGGCCGTTCTCGAGCCGGAGCCTGCGCCGGCCCCCTCCCCCGACCCCGGCCCGATGATGCGGGGCCTCTCACGACTCGGCTCCTTGGCGTCACGAGTTCTCAAGTGGACCTGGAACTGGCTCCGGGAATCTTGGAGCGTCTACGAATGCCAAGACGGCCGCCGAATACTGAGTTTTCACCGCTGGCCGCACATCTACGCGACGGGCATGTTCGCGCTTTCGCTTATCGTCTATTGGCACGGCCCGGCGCTGATCAAGATCGTGGAGCCCATCACCAATCCGTCCGCGCCAGTTCCGACTTGGCGTAAGCGAGGGCTGAACGGCTTCGCCATTCCAAGCTCCGGATGGTGGCTCCAACCCCTCGCGTTAAGCTCCGCGGATGGGCGCTACCGCTTCAAGGCGCGGCTCATGAACGAGCATTCCCGGGAGACCGGGCTATGCGGCGCGGCTGTCTTCGACATGGAGAACCGCATGCTGTCGAGCCGGTCTTGGAAACGAATGGATATTGAACGAGGTGCTCGACTCGCGCCCGACCTGACTTTCGACTTCCGCGCGCCGCGCTCGATGGATAGGTTCCTCGTGATTCTGCTGGATGGTCCGTACGGCTGCGGCAAGACGTGGCAGCGCGAGTCGTTCTTGGTCCAGTTCCACTGAGAGAGCTGGAGCCTTCGCACGAATACGGGGGATTGGGGCCCCTTCAAAACAAAAGGACCGGAATGATGGGCCGGTCCGCATAGGAGAAAAATAGACCAGAAGACCGCCGAGAAGCCGTCGCGTGAAACGCCGGAGAAGAAGCGCCGCAAGCCGCGTCTGCGGCCGGGCCATAACTTCATGGACCCGGACGAGTTGACGCCGGAGGAGCGTTGGGACCGGATCGTCGAGTTGCTGGCGATCATGTCTATGCCGGACGCTCCGAGGCCGGTTTTGACGGATTAAAATGGCACTCAGTAATGATAAAATGAACGCAATGGCCAACGACAAAAAGCCGCTGAAGTGGGTCGCGATCTACACGCGCAAGTCCACGGACGAAAATCTGGGCGGCGACTTCACGTCTTTGGACTCGCAGCGCGAGTATTGTCAGGCCTTCATCAAGAGCCGCGAAGCCGAAGGCTGGCGCGTGTTCCCCGTGGACTACAACGACCCGGGCTTCACGGGCGGCAACATGGACCGGCCGGGGCTCAAGCATCTCATGTCGGACGCACGGCAGGGCAAGTTCCAAGCCGTCGTCACCTACAAGTACGACCGCTTGAGCCGCAACACCAAGGACTTCCTGCATGTCCTCGACATCTTCGACAAGCAGGGGATCGTCTACGTCTCGGTCACTCAGCCCATCGACACCGGCTCATCGGTGGGCCGCCTCATGCGTTCGATCCTCGTGGATTTCTCTCAGTTCGAGCGCGAGCTGATCAGCGAGCGCACGCGCGACAAGCGCGCGGCGATGGCGCGCAAAGGAAAGTGGTCGGGCGGCCCGCCCGTCCTCGGCTACGATGCGGACGAGGAAACCAAGAAGCTCGGCGCAAACGCGGTCGAGGCAAAGCAGGTCCGGCTCCTCTACGAAACCTATCTCCAGACGAAGTCCCTCAGCAAAGCGGCCATCCTCCTCAATAAGCAGGGCTTTCGGATGAAGAAGTGGACGACGCGCAAGGGCAACGTGCACGGCGGACGACGCTTCAACAAGGGCAACCTGGACTACGTTCTTCGCAATCCGGTCTACATCGGCAAGATCAGCCACAAGGGCGACGTCCATGAGGGCGAGCATAAGGGCATCGTGGAGCCCGCGATCTTCGAGCGCGTGAGCCGCATGCTCGCGGCCAACGGCAAGAAAAACACCTCGCCGAACCAGGACAAGCACAACTTCATGCTCCGCGGACTCGTGCGCTGTGGCGCATGCGGCCACGCCATGACGCCGAACTTCGCCTACTCGAAGGGCCGCAAGTATTTCTACTACAAGTGCGTCTCGGTCGGTAAGCTCGACAAATCGGCCTGCCCGACCAAGAGCGCGCCCGCGCGCGAGCTTGAGCGCTTGGTCCTGGACCGCATCGCGTTTCTCGGCAAGCAGAAGGAAGTCGTCAACGAGGTCGTCGAGAGAGCCCGGCAGATGACGGGCACGGAGCTTCCGGCCAAGCAGAAGGAGCGCGTGCGGCTCATCGCCGAGATCGGACGGCAGGAGGCCGAGGTCGGCAACATCACTTCGATCCTCGCCGCGCAGGGCCCGGCCGCGCCGCAGTATCGCGCGCTCATGGATAAGCTCGGCCAGGTGCAGGAGCGCCGCGAGGACTTGGAAAAACAGGTCCAACGCTTGGACTGCGAAGTCGTCGAGCTGGAGTCCCGGCAGATCGACGCCGAGATCATCCGACGCAACCTCGAAAGCTTCTCAGGCTTCTACACCAAGCTGACCCCGCCGCAGCAGAAGGAACTTCTGGCGCTGCTCGTCGGCGAGGTCGTCTACGATCCGGCCGCGTCCAAAATGAAACTGACCCTGCGCCCACTCCCGGACCTGGGATTCCAGGTGGTAGGCGACAAGGTCAGTTTTGATGAGCGTCTGAATTGGCTGCGGGACTAGGACTCGAACCTAGAAAAGCGGATTCAGAGTCCGCTGTGATACCATTTCACCATCCCGCAA
>JAYVZL010000318.1:0-8870 GCA_043783505.1 Elusimicrobiota bacterium | reverse complement strand
TCCTGGCTGCGCTACGAGGGGGGCGTGCACCGCGTCCAGCGCGTGCCGGCCACCGAGGCCGCGGGCCGCATCCATACATCCACCGTCACCGTCGCGGTGATGCCCGAGGTCGAGGAAGCCGCCGAGATCGAGATTAAGTCCGACGACCTGAAGGTCGACACCTACCGCGCCGGCGGCGCGGGTGGGCAGAACGTGAACAAGGTCGAGACAGCGGTCCGCATCACCCATATTCCTTCCGGGCTTATCGTCGAGTGCCAGGAGGAGCGCTCTCAGGGGCGCAACCGCGACAAGGCCATGAAGCGTCTTTACGCGATGCTCGCCTCGGCCGAGCGCGAGAAGGCCGCGGCCTCGAACGCTTCGGTGCGCCGTTCCCAGGTCGGCACGGGCGACCGTTCCGAGAAAATCCGCACCTATAATTTCCCGCAGTCGCGCGTGACAGATCATCGCTTGGAACGCTCTTGGCATAACTTGGCGGGGATCATGGAGGGAGACTTGGGTCCTGTTTTCGAGGCCTTGCGCGATGAACAGCGGCGCCTCCTCATGGCCGAGGCCAGATGACCGTCGAGCAGTGGCTTAAGAAGGGCGAGGACTATCTTATCGAGCGCCAGGTGCCCGAGCCTCGCGCGAACGTCGAGTTCCTGATGGCCGAGATGCTCGGCGTCGGGCGGCTGACGGCGGTCGTCCAGGGCCTTCGCGCGCTCACGGTCAAGGAGTCGCACCAATATTGGGATTGGATCAAGGAGCGCGGCAAGCGCCAGCCACTGGCTTACATCCTGGGACATCAGCCCTTTTTGGGCATCAAGATACAGGTCACTCAGGATTCTCTCGTGCCGCGACCGGAGACCGAGGAGCTGGTCATCGAGTGCGAGCGCCTGCTCAAGGCCGCGAAGGTCACGGCTCCTAAAATACTCGAGATCGGGACTGGCACGGGCTGCGTGGCCATCGCGCTGGCCCAGCTTCTTCCGCAAGCGACGGTCTTCGCCACCGACTTGTCCGAGAAAGCCCTGAAACTCGCGGAGAAGAACGCGATCGCCAACCACGTCGGCACCCGTATCCGCTTCGTGCATGAGGACATGTTCTCCAACAAGCTGGGCCTGCGCGGCTGGGCGAACCTGCTGGTTTCCAACCCTCCATATATCCCGACTGCGGAGATCGACCGCCTCGAACCCGAGGTGCGCGCCGAGCCGCGCTTGGCGCTTGACGGCGGCAAGGATGGCCTGGACGCCGTGCGCGCGATCACCGCGATGGCGCCCAAACTTCTTGCGCCGGGAGGCCTGCTCGCCCTCGAGATTGGCTCCAAGCAAGGCAAGGCCGTCGCCGAGCTGCTGGATACGGCGGGATTTTCCGACGTTCAGATCAAGAAGGACGCGGCGGGTCTCGAGCGCATCGCCACCGGGCGTCTTCTCGCGTAAAATGATAGATTGAGCCGCGAATGGATCGATTCATCATCGACGGTGGACGGCCTTTAGAAGGGACGATGGAAATCAGCGGCTCCAAGAACGCAGCGCTTCCCATACTGATCGCCACGCTGCTCACCGACGAGCCTTGCGTCATCGAGAACGTGCCCGCCACCCTGCGCGACTTGGGCACGACCTTCCGGCTCCTGGAGAGCTTGGGCAAGCGAGTGAACGTCGATGGCTCGACCGTGAAAGTCCTCTCGACCGGCTCGCTCAAGACCCAGGCGCCTTACGAGATTGTCAAGCAAATGCGCGCCTCCGTGCTGGCCGCGGGACCCCTGCTGGCGCGCTTCGGCTTGGTCCGTGTTCCCATTCCCGGCGGCTGCGCGATCGGTTTGCGTCCGATAGACATTCACCTAAAGGGCTTTGAAGCCATGGGCGCGCGGCGCATCGCCGACCAAGGCGACATCATCATGTCCGCGCCGAAACTGACGGCGACGAGGATCAAGCTGCGTTTTCCGAGCGTAGGAGCCACCCAAAACCTGATGATGGCCGCGGCCGCCACGCCGGGCAAGACCGTGATCGCCAACGCGGCGCGCGAGCCGGAGATGGAAGACCTCGGCTTATTCCTCTCGCGTCTGGGCGCGAAAGTCACGGGCGCGGGGACGGCGACCGTGACGGTCACCGGACGTGCCAAGCTTAGGGGCTGCCGGCATAGGGTCATACCTGACCGCATCGAGGCCGGAACCTTTCTTCTGGCCTGCGCAGCGGCGCGCGGGCGCGTGCGATTGAAAGGAGCCGAGGCCGCTCATCTAGACGCGGTGATCGGCGCGTTGAAGAAAACCGGCGCAAAAATAAATTTCGGCAAGGGCTTCATCGAGTTGTCGATGTACCGTCGCCCTAAGGCCGTTGCGATCGTGACCAAGCCCTATCCTGGATTTCCGACCGACCTACAGGCCCCGTGGATGGCGTTGATGACCCTCTGCACGGGATTTGCGAAGGTCACCGAGACCGTGTTCGAAAATCGATTTCTGCACGCCGCCGAGCTGGGCCGCATGGGCGCTCAGATCGCGGTGTCCGGCCGCACCGCGGTCGTCGCGGGTCAAGATCATCTGTCGGGCGCGCCGATCATGGCCTCCGACATCCGCGCGGGCGCGGCCCTTCTCGTCGCGGGCCTGGCCGCCAAGGGCCGCACCACGGTCGCGCGCGTCTACCACATCGACCGCGGCTATGAGAGAGTCGAGCGGAAGTTCTCAGGAGTCGGCGCCCGCTTCGAGCGGCAAAAATGACGTTCGCCGCGGCCCTCGCGGTCCTCGAGGCGCGCCTGGAGACGCGCATCGTGCTGGGTTTGGAGCGCGTGCGCGCGCACCTGGCCCGGCTGGGCGACCCGCAGACGAAAGTTCCGGCCTTTCATGTCGCGGGCACCAATGGGAAAGGCTCGACGTGCGCCATGCTCGCGGCCGTCCTGCGCGCCGCCGGCTACCGCACCGGCCTCTACGTCTCGCCGCATCTGCTCGACGTGCGCGAACGGATTTCGATCGACGGCCGGACAATCGCGCCGGCCGAGTTCGCGCGGCTGATGGCGCGCGCCCTTGCCGCGGATCCACGGAAGCAATTGACTTATTTCGAGCTGCTCACCTCGATCGCCTTCCAGCATTTCGCGGCCCGGCGCTGCGAGGTGATGGTCCTGGAAACCGGGCTCGGCGGACGCTTGGACGCGACCAACGTCGTGGACACCCCATTGGCCGCTCTCGTTACATCCATTGATTTCGACCACCAGGCCTTTCTGGGCCGCACTTTGGCCGCGATTGCCCGACAGAAAATCGGCATTTTTAAGGCCGGTCGTCCGGCGGTGTTCCCGAATATCCCGGTTCTTCGCCATGCGGCGATGCGCGGGACGCCGATCCGAGTCCGCCGTCCCTGGAAAACAGTCCGGACCGACTGGGCGAAAGGCACCCAACTTCTTCGCGCGCCGTCCGGGAGTTCTTATCGACTTTCTCTTCTCGGCTCGCGCCAGGGTTGGAACGCGGCCCTGGCTTACGCCGCCGTCAAGGCGTCGGGGTTGCGCGTGTCCGAATCGGCCTGGCGCAAAGGCTTGTCGCGGGTTTCCTGGCGCGGACGCTTCGAGTCCATCAAAATGGGAAAAAAAACGTTGATTGTCGACGGCGCCCATAACCCCGAGGCGGCGCGCGCTTTGGCCGCGACGTGGGGGTCTTCGCCGCTGTCGCGAAAACCGGCGCGCTGGATATTGGGGATCATGAAGGACAAGGATACGGCCGGGGTGCTCAAACCGCTGGCTCGATATATCAGGGACGCCGTGATCGTGCGTCCGCCCAGCCCGCGCGCTCTCGAACCCCTGGATTTCGCCCGGCTCGTGCGCCGCGTCGCGCCCAAGGCTCACGTGAGCATCGAGCGCGATCCGGCCTCGGCCATCGCCGCTTGGCGCCGCGACGCGCGGGCGCCGAGCGTCGCGATATGCGCGGGATCCCTGTATCTTGCCGGGGCGGCATTAGCGGCGGCTGGGAGGCGAGCGTGAGAGCAATGAGCGTGGGCATCGACGTGGGAGGCACCTTCGTCAAGATCGGCTTGGTCGCCCCCGACGGCTCGGTCTTGCGTTCGGTCCAAATTCCGACCGAGGCGAAAAAAGGGCCGGCCAGCTTCGTGCGGCGCGCGAAGAATATCCTAAAAGATTGGCGCTACGATTCCATCGGCTTGGGTCTGGCCGGCGGCGTGGATGCTGAAAAGGGAACGCTTTTGTTCGTGCCCAACCTTCCCGGCTGGACCGGTTTTTCGTTCAAGAAGGCTTTTAACGCGCGGACCATCATCGAGAACGACGCCAACGCCGCCGTATGGGGCGGCTATGTCGTCGCCTTGAAGAAAAAGCCCCGCACCGTGGTGGGCGTCACTTTGGGAACCGGCGTGGGCGGGGGAATCATCGTCGACGGCCGCCTTCATCGCGGAACCACCGGCTCGGCCGGCGAAATCGGCCATCAGACGCTGGAACTCAATGGGCCCTTGTGTCATTGCGGCCGCAAAGGGTGTCTCGAGGCTTACGCCGGAACGTACGGCATCCGGCGCATCGCCGATCGGTTGATGAAACGGCCGCCCACGCCATTTTCGCCCAAGGCTTTGGAAGAGGCGGCACGGGCGGGCGAAGCTGGAGCGCGCAAGGCGTGGGACGAGGTCGGCACGCGCTTAGGCCAAGGCTTGACCAATCTCGTCCTCATCCTCAATCCCGATGCGATCCTGATACTGGGCGGAGTGGCGCGGGCCGGGCACCTGGTCTTGGATCCGATCCGACGCGTTTTCGCCGTACAGCCGTTTCGAGCTCCCTTTAAAGGCCTGACCGTCTCGGCTCCGGCCGACCGCGACTGGGGTGTAGTCGGCGCCGCGCTGTTGTCCCGCGAATAACGTGATTGCGAAGGATTCAACCCATGAGCGGAGCCTTTCGGCGGTCTTTCCGTTATAAAAAAGAGCCCCCCGTCGCCGAGTACGGGGGGCTCCCTGTGCGCCGATCCGACGCTATAGTCTAATCGGATACGCCCGCGCGAGCCACCCAACTCCTGCCCAACTCTTGGTAAACGCGCCCGAATTTTGACGGCTGCGGGGGAAATGCTAAGATGGATTTCTACATGGCAAAAGACCTTTGGCTCGTGACCGGTGGAGCCGGCTTCATCGGTTCCCATATCGTGGAGGAGCTCATCCGCCGCGGCGAGCGCGTGCGCGTCATCGATAATCTCTCCACGGGAAAGCTCGCGAAGCTGGCTGCGGTCCGGGGCAAGATCCAGTTTTTCAAGGGGGACATCACTCGCCCCGCGGACTGCGCGAAAGCCTGCAAAGGCGCGACTTACGTGCTCCATCAGGCCGCCATCCGCTCGGTGCCCAAGTCGATGGACCGGCCGTTGCCCTCCAACGAGGCCAACGTGACGGGAACGCTCAACATGCTCGTCGCCGCGAGAGACGCGGGGGTTTCGCGCTTCGTCTACGCCTCCTCGAGCTCCGCGTATGGCGCCTGCAAGGTTTTTCCGCAGCGCGAGGACATGCGCCCCCAGCCGATGTCGCCCTATGCCGTCTCGAAGCTGGCCGGCGAGCATTACGTCTTGGTCTTCGCGCGATCCTTCGGCTTGGAGGCCGTAGCCCTGCGCTACTTCAACGTGTTCGGTCCTCGCCAGGATCCGGAGTCTCTGTACTCCGCGGTGGTGCCGAAGTTCATGGAGCAGGCACTGGCCGGCGTCGCCCTGGACGTCCATTGGGACGGCAAGCAGTCCCGTGATTTCACCCACGTGTCCAACGTCGTGCGCGCCAATCTTCTCGCCGCCAAGGCCCCGAAGGCGAAGGCCGTCGGCGAGGTCTTCAACGTGGCCAACAACCAAACTCATTCCTTGCTCGACATGATCCGCGTCCTCGAAAAGATCTCGGGCCGCAAGCTAAAGCGCCGCCATCATCCGATGCGCGGCGGCGACGTGCGGCGCACCTGGGCCGACAACCGCAAGATTTGCCGGCTGCTCGGCTACAAGCCCGTGACGAACTTCGAGCCGGGCATGCGCGATACCTGGAATTGGTTCATCAAATGAAAGTTTTAGTGACCGGCGGGTTGGGATTTATCGGCTCGAATTTCATCCGACATGCGCTGAAGGCCCGTCCGGGCTGGTCCATCTTCAACCTCGACAAGCGCACCTATGCTGGAAATCCGGCGAATCTGGCGGGCATCGACGGCCGCTATCAGTGGATCAAGGCCGACATCTGCGACCCGAAGGCCGTCGACCGGGCCATGAACGGCTGCGAGCTCGTCATCCATTTTGCCGCCGAGACTCATGTCGACCGCTCGATCTTGGACGCGGGGGCGTTTCTGCGCACCAACATCCTCGGCACGCAGATCCTTCTCGACGCGGCGATGCGCCACAAGGTCCGCCGCTTCCTGCACGTGTCCACCGATGAGGTCTACGGGTCAATCCCCAAAGGCTATTCCAAAGAGGGCGACCACCTCGAGCCCAACAGCCCCTACGCGGCGTCAAAGGCCGGCTCGGACCTATTGGTGCGCTCCTATTTCGTGACGCACAAGGCGCCGGTGATCACCACGCGCGCCTCCAACAACTACGGGCCGTATCAATATCCCGAGAAGGCCTTGCCGCTGATGATCACTAATTTCATGGACGGCAAGCCGTTCCCTCAGTATGGAGACGGCAAACAAGTCCGCGACTGGCTTCATGCCGTCGACCATGCCCGGGCCATTCTTCTTGTGCTGGAAAAGGGCCTCTTAGGCGAGATCTACAATATCGGCGGCTCTTATACCTGCAAAAACCGAGAGCTCATCGAACGGGTTCTAAGACTCATGGGCAAGGGCAAGGATTTGATCACACGCGTCGAGGACCGCAAAGGCCATGATCGCCGTTATGCCCTGAACTGCTCCAAACTTAAGCGCCTCGGCTTTAAACATGCCTACGATTTCGAGAAGGGCCTACGGGAGACGATCGCCTGGTATCAAGCCAACGAGCGCTGGTGGCGTCCGCTGAAGATCGGCGACGGCTATCGATCGTATTACCAGAAGCAGTACAAAGGCCGATGAGCGGAAAAAAGATGCTCAACGGCCACCGTCCCGTAGCGCCCGTCGCTTGGCAATCGGGCGGCGGCTGGATCGAGGCGGTCGTGGGCTCGATGTTCTCCGGCAAGACTCAGGAGCTTATCCGCCGGCTGCGTCTGGCCCAGATCGCGCGCCAGCGTGTCCAAGTCTTTAATTCCGCGCTCGACGTGCGCTACGCCAAGGATCACATCGTCTCGCACGATCTCAACAAGACGCCGTCCATCGCGGTCGCCAAGGCGCGCGATATCTTGTCGAAAGTCGCGTCCAACACTCAAGTCGTGGGCATCGACGAGGTCCAATTTTTTGACGAGGAGATCGTCGCGGTCTGCGAGGCGCTGGCCGACCAGGGCCGCCGGGTGATCGTGGCGGGCTTGGACCAGGATTTCCGCGGAGCGCCCTTTGCGGTGACCTGCAGGCTGATGGGCGTGTCCGAGTTTGTGACCAAGAATCTCGCCATCTGCACTCTCTGCGGCAACCCCGCCAACCGTTCCCAACGGCTGAGCGGGGGCAAGAAGGTCGTGGAGGTCGGTGCGGCGGACAAGTACGAGGCGCGCTGCCGTCGATGTTTTAAGAGAGGATAAAGCCATGGCCGATCGACCCTATAAGACCGACAATCCCGTCGTCGTCATCGAGAGCACGTTGGGCAAGACCGCCATCGAGCTGTTCCCCAAGGAAGCGCCCGACACGGTGGCCAATTTTCTCAAGCTCGTGGAGAAGGGCTATTACGACGGAGTGGTCTTCCACCGCGTGATCCCAAAGTTCATGGTGCAGACCGGCGATCCGACCGGCACCGGCCGCGGCGGCCCGGGTTGGACCATCTTAGACGAGTTTCACCCCAAGTTGCGCCACAATAAGACCGGCATCCTGTCGATGGCCAACGCCGGCCCCGACACCGGCGGATCTCAGTTCTTCATCACGCTCGGCCCCACGCCGCATCTCGACGATCACCACGCCGTCTTCGGCGCCGTGATCGAGGGCATGGATGTGATCGTCAAGATCGGCGACGCTCCGCGCGACCGCGGCGACCGTCCTCTGTCCGAGCTCAAGATGGTAAAGGTCTCGCTCGTTCAGAAGCTCGTCAAAAAGTAGCGTCCGCCAACGGGCCGTGCCTTAAATAGACTGGCTCTTGGCGTGTTCGGGATAACCAGGACGCGTGCCGCCCTTTTTGCCTTCGCCCGTGCCCGTGGAGCCGCCGCCACAGCGTCCAAATAACGCGGCTTCCGGGGAGCAATCCACTTTTTTCTGGATGTGAGCGTCATTTAAGTGGGGCTTCACGAGGCGGGGAGTGCACTCCGATCCGGTCTGGCCACTGCCGCTGCCGCCGTTATCGCCAGTGGGGCCACCGCTGCTACCGCTGCCGCTGCCGCCCTTATCGCCAGTGCAGGGACCCGAGGGACGTGGGCCACCGCCGCTACCGCTGCCGCTGCCGCCGTTATCGCCAGTGCAGGGGCCGCCAATGCACACCGACACTTTGTGAGCGCCGGCCTCATTGACCGGAGCAAATGAGTGGACTTGCGGGGTCTTCTGCGAGGACTCATCGCCGACGCGGCCGGTATTGTCGGAAAGACCTTCCATGATGGACTGCGCAAGATCCGCGGCCTTGTTAGATTTGGACTTGGACTCTTCCGCGTAGGCAAAGGCCGCTGAACCCAGAAGCACAACGGACAACATGACGATTTTGCTATTCATAAAAAACCTCCCGTGCGATCACTTCATTATGATCGCCGGGAGGCTTTCGCGCCTGGGTCTTTTGGGGATGGCGCTGACGACAAAGGACCTACTAAAAGGCGATCGCCCCTGACTCCGATCAATATGGAGTCAGGGGCGATTGTTCAGAAGCTCGTCAAGAAATAAGTTTTAGCTGCCTTTCTTGAAGAAGTCGACGATCGCCA
>JAYVZL010000317.1:0-3500 GCA_043783505.1 Elusimicrobiota bacterium | reverse complement strand
GCTTCATGAACGCCGGGTCCTTCCACTTTCGGAAAAAAGTCCCCATCATGCCCTTCATTTTGGGGTCGTTGGCCAACTCCGGGGGGAGCTGGGGCATGCCGGGCACGCCGGGCGCGGCGCTCGGGGCGGGAGCTTCTTCTTTTTTAAACGGGTTCTTGAACCAAGACATAGGGACCTTTCTATCTTATAAAAACGGCGGAGGGAAAGTGGGACGAATTATGCTGGACGACATTTCACGAGTGCTTGGGGCTCTTGACAAGATTTGTAGACCTGTTAAGCTAATTGGGAAGTGGAGGGATGAGAATCATGAAGTTAAGAAAAATATTCTCTTGGATAGTTGTTCTTGCGTCAGGCGCTCTGGTCGAAACGGCTTATGCCTATGAATACCCAGACTCTGTGCGGGATAGGCCGATAATCTTGGCAGCGGCTCAAAACCGTGGCATCTCCATGGATAAATTGGAGTTCCCGCTGATCAAGCAGGTATACACGGCGCCTATTACGGCCTTAGCGAAAATCCCAGAACTGATCGGCTATGTTGCTGGAGAGAATGATCGATTCGTGACGTTGCATATTATCACCTTTAATAGCCAAGGGAAGCGCTATACCTGCGGCGCATACGTGGCTTCTCTGAGCAACAATAGCTGGGAAGTTGAAATTTCGATCTGTGGGCAAGACAGCACGGCGTTCTACAAGGGTGATATATTTTTGAGGACAACCCCCGTGACGATTGCTCAGATCGATGCCGTTACAAGATCGAACAATTTGACCGAGCCGCGCGATCCGCCTGTTCTGAAAATAGGCAAACCGACGTTCGAGTAATTCCGTACGACAAGCCGAGCGGACAGGCGGCGCTGAACATCTACCCTTGACGGGCTAGCCGCAGCTCCGCGCCTTATGCAAGGGTGCGGGGTTCGAGGCGAGTGTAAACTGGCGGAAGGGGAGGGATTCGAACCCTCGAGAGACTTGCGCCTCTGGCAGTTTTCGAGACTGCTGCCTTCAACCGCTCGGCCACCCTTCCGTAAATCTATTTAGTTATTAAAAATATATCTAATTATTATACTCCGCAATTGGATCGGAATCAGAGCGTAGTGCCAGCGTAGTGTTTGCGATCGTGGAATCGCGGCCCAAGAGCTGAATCGTCGAGCGCCAGATTCCCTTGTTGACGTGGGCGTAGCGCTGGAGCATCCGCAGCGAGCTATGGCCCATGTACTCTTGGACGGTGCGGATGTCCGCGCCCTTGGCGATCAGCTCCGAGGCGAAATTGTGCCGGAGCATGTGGAAGGTCAGGTCGGGCATGCCGAGTTTGACCCGAAGCTGCACGAACCACTCGCGGATCATTCCGTATGGGTGATACTTCGTGCCGAACTTATTGGAGAAGACGAAGGGCGTCGGCTGCGGCAGCTTGGCCAGGAACTCCTTCAACTCGGGATGAATCGGAATCTGGCGGAGCTTCATCGCCTTCGTCTGCGTGATGCTGATCGTTTCGCTCTCCAGGTCTACGTTCTTCCATTGGAGGTTGAGGATCTCTCCTTGACGCATGCCGGTCTTCAAGGCCATGAGCAGGATCGGCCTCAATAGCTCGTGGCTCACGCTCAGCAGTTGGGCGCGCTCATCGACGGTCAGAATCCGGATCGGCGTGCGCTCCTCCTTGAAGAGGCTGACTTCCTTGACCGGGTTCCTAGAGGCATAGCCCCACTTGATCGCCTTGGTGAAGATGGTCTTCAAGACCGCCAGCTCACGGTTGATTGTCGCGTCTTTGACGAAGTTCTTGCGGTGAGCCTTGAAGCCTTCAAGTCCCTCAGGCTGGATGTTCATGAGCGCCACGTCGCCGAAGTGGGCCTTGAGCTTCTTGATGATGATGAAGTCCTGCTTCCAGGACTTCTTGTTGACCTTGGCGTGCTTCTCCAGGTACTGCTCGCACATCCAAAAGAAGGACGTGCTCTTGCCGCGCTGGTTGGGCAGGTGGTGCTCCGCGGTGAACTGGTGGTGCTTCTCCATGTAGATGCGCTGGGCTAGATTTTTGTCGTCGGTATTCGTGCTGCCCGTGGCCACGCGACCGTCGAGCTGAACGCGATACCACCAGAACGGCGAATCTCCACGTCTGAAAAACCCATAGGAACCTCCCGATTCTATCAATTTGACCTATACCAGTCCACGAAGCATCAGTTCGTCCGCCGAGAAGCCGCGCACCATCCTCTTCTCCGCCCACTTCTCGACGGCGAGCCGGTCGAACCGAACCAGACGCCCGAACGGGATGAATGGAATCTCCCTGTTCTTCACGTATTTATAGATGAGCCACTTCGAAATGCCCAGGTATGCCGACATCTCTTCCACATCCTGGAACCGCTTAGCGCTCAAATCCCGCCCGTCCACTTTTTGATTTGTCTCGGCAGTTTTCTGGTCTATTGATCTCCTATGCGGACCGGCCCATCATTCCGGTCCTTTTGTTTTGAAGGGGTCCCATTCCCCCGAATTCGTGCGAAGGCTCCAGCCATTCAGTGGAACTGGACCACGAACGACTCGCGCTGCCACGTCTTGTCGCAACTGTACGGGCCAGCCAACAGAATCACGAGAAACCTATCCATCGGACGCGACGATCTGAAGTCGAAAGATAGGTCGGGAACAAGCTGATAGCCGCGCTCGATATTAACTCGTTTAAAAGAATGGCTCGAAAGTATGCGTTTCTCCGTGTCGAAGATGGCGGCGCCGCATAGCCCGGTCTCCCAGGAATTCTCATTCATGAGTCGCGCCTTAAAGCGGTAGTGTCCATTCGCGGAACTTAAGGCAAGCGGCTGCAGCCACCAGCCGGCGTTTGGAATGTCGTAGCCGCTGAACTCTCGTTTGCGCCAGCGCGGCGGCGGTTCAGGCGGATTGGCGATGGACCCCGCGATCTTGAGCAGCGCCGGGCCGTTTATGCAGATCATGAGCGCGGCCAGAAGTGCTCCCGCCGCGCAGACGTGCGGCCAGCGATGGAAGGTCAGTGTCCAACTGTCGTCGTAGCACTTGTAGACGCTCCAAGATTCCTGGAGCCAGTTCCAGGTCCACTTGAAAGCTTGAGATGCCAAAGAGCCGAGTCGCGTGATGTCGCGCATCAGGGGGTTCGGTTCGGGAAGCGGCGCAGGCTTCGGCTTGGGGGCGGCCGTGGCCTGCGCCTCGTAGTGCGCAGGCGCAAAGGCCACGGCGGGCGCGTGAGCAGTGTGGGCTTATCGGCGTCAGTGGAGAACAGCGTGCCGCCCGGTTCCATCAGTTCGGCCTTGTTCTTGGCCGCCAGGAAATCGTCGAGGAGGCAGAAGAAATGCCGCTGAGGCGCAAGCCAGCGGCGGCCCAGGACCTCGCGGCGCATCGCCTTCAAGATGGTTTTGTCGCCGCAGACCCACCAGACCTGATGCAGTTCGCGGCGTCCCAACTGTTCGAAGGACTCCACGAGCTTGTCCCTGTTCTTGAGGGTCAATTCGACTTCGAGGCCGACGCGATCGGCCAGTTCCCGGCCGGGAACCCTG
>JAYVZL010000316.1:0-3502 GCA_043783505.1 Elusimicrobiota bacterium | reverse complement strand
TCAGGTCTTTGAGAAAGGGTTCGAGATAGGCAGCATACGCAACCCGCTCAGCTTGGTAGGACTGGCTTTCTTGGAGACGCAGAAGTCCGAGGTCTGTTTTGCCGGAGAAGTTCTCTTTTCGGATGGAAATGGTCTTGGCTATGTAGGCCTGGCCCCGGTGAGCGGCCAGGTGTTCTTCGGCGGTCTGCCAGTCTTTTTCATTCATGCGCGCCACGGTGGCGAAGAGGTCGAAGGCATGATGGCGGCCGAAGTTGCTCTTGGCGTCTTCCCGGTTCTTGCGGTCCTCAAAAGCATGGAGCTTCAAGATCAGGAAGTTGAATGAGGACGGAAGATAGAGCACTTGATTTTTGAGCTTGAGGCTGGAATCAAAGAGCGCGACGTCGACCGGCTGCTTGCCGATCTCGATGCCGGCGGCCTCGTCGGTCAGATAGGCATGAAATCCCTCGACGCCGGCGGGCTTGATACGCGGCTTCTTGATCTCGACCTTGGCCTTGTCGGCCGCGTCCGGCGGCGCGGCCAGAAGGTCGATCTTGATCGTGCGGTCTTGTCCGAAGAGCTTGACCGACTTTATGAATTGGAAGTTCTTGGCCTTCGGATCAACCTGATAGTTGAGCCGCAGCAGCGACGCCTTCAGGCTCTCGATCTTCTGGCGATCGGCGATCAAGTGCGAGGAGAGGAAGACGTCAAGGTCGGCCGTTGAGCGGACAGGCGGGTCGAAAGGATAGCGCGGCGTCCTCGTGCTGGCGAATTTGAGTCGCAGATAAAGACTCATCCCCCCGCCAAGAATGATCGAAACGTCGTCCTTGTCGAGTTCCCGACAAAGTTCGAGCAGATGGTGGACGAGCGGATCGTTGTCGGCCGTCATTTTAGACCCTCCAAGATTGACGCGCGAACGATATCGGCCAGTTCGCGCTCTCTTTTGTCCAGCTTCGAAAGTTCAAGATAGCATTGAACCGGCGACGACCACCGCAGGCCGGTCCGCTCCCGCACGTCAAAGTACGGGAAAGAGTCGAGTGTTTTCTTGAGAATCGCGTTGAAGAAGCGCTCCGTTTCGTATTGCGCCAGCGGCCCGAAATCAGTCGCATAGACCGTGGCAACCTCCCCCGGCGTCGTTACGGCGTAGCGCTCAACCGAGCTTTCTCCGCCGAGCACCCAGGCAATGGACGGAGGCAGGACCTTCCCGAAATTCTGAATGGAATGAGCGTCGGGCGTCGGCAGCTTGAGCTTCATGCTTGCCAGGATCTTCGGCGCTCGATAACCGTCTTGGAGGCTCTGGAGCAGCTTCTCGGGCTGGAGCAATGCGATCCCCTTGGGCCCTTTCTCGATGATGAGCTCGCTCTCAAGACCTTTGAGAACTTTGGAGACGGCCGAGAGCGATAGGCTACCGCCGAGTTCTCGGATTGCGGCACAGACCTCGTTGACCGAACCGAAGCGCCTCTTCGCGGACAGAAAGAGCCGGCCCACAAGCGAACTGTTGCCCGAGAAAATCTTCTTGATCGGCTGTGATTCGGTGAACTGATTCTCGCGGTCCAAGCGAATGGCAACCATCTCCGGAGTCTGAATCAGATAGTTCCCGTTCAGGTCGAGGCCGTTCATGCCTTCGCGCTCCAGGATTTCGACGATTGTCTTGGAAAGAAACGGAACGACAAGCAAAAGGTTCTCTTTCCGGTTGCCGGCGTATCTCTTCAGCCGCCAAACGGCTTCGGTCACGAGCTTTGGAGCAGTCCTAGCCTTGACCTCGACCAGGAACGGCACGACGAGGCCACGCCAGCCAAGAGTTATTCGAGCATCGAAGCCGCGGTCGGATGCCGACGCTTGCGGCTTGACTGATCGAATCTCAAGGGGCGAATAGAGGTCTTTCCGGCTGACGAGCCGGTCAAGAACCTCCGCCTCAGAGATGAGAGTATTTTCCTGAATCATATTGTTTTCCTACTTAGGAAAATAGCATGAAATAGGAAATAAATCAAGGGTCTTCGGAGAGAAGGCATCCCCCATTAATCTCAAGTGACCGTTGGCGCCGCTAGACTGATTATGTCAGAAAAAGAGGCTCTATTATCTGACGCAACCACTTCGCCGGAGCCCCAGCTCAAATGGGGCTGTCGATTTCCGCGATCTTCGAATTCCAGTACTTGACGTACGCTTCGAATGCTCTGACCGAGGTCAGAAAGGCGAGATGCTGCTCGGCGCCGATTCGAAGGGAGGGGATTGTCTCTCGCCCTTCCCGTCCGGCCTTTTCCACGCGATGGTTGCCATCGATCACGTTGAAGCGCCCTGGACTAATCTCGGCCAGGATGATGGGTTTAGACAAATCCGCGCGTTGAATGGTTTCCTCGTTCAGTATCTCAAGCGAGAAGCCTCGAAGGGGCTCGACCTCCGTATTTGTCACGGGGAATCTATCGGGATTTGCCTCGATGAAAGCCAGCATCTTCGTCACGTTAAACTCGAAGATGCCGTTGGGAAACAACTCGTCGCCATCGTCAACAGGGAGCGGCGTGAACGCCTTGTCGAGCTTCAGTTGCCTGGGGCGCTTTCCGGCAGGGCCTTGTCGTCGTTTCTTCATGGACTGTTCAAAAAGGGAACTTGCCGACAAGACCAATCTCGAGGAAGCGCGCCGCAAGAGTTCCGTCGGTCTTCATCCTCTGTCTTAGGTCTTCCATGCAGTCATTGAGCAGTCGCTGATCCTCGCCCGTGAATTCGGGTACGCCGGTCTTGTAGTAGCTCAGTTCCTTCTGCCGTCGGCCCAGCGCCAACGCCATCAGGGGGCTTTCGACTTCTTCCAAGAAAATATTTTCCTTCGTCGGCGCGGGATACTCCCGTTGGATTGCCGCCATGAATGCGTTGGCTTGCTCCTTAGGGACGCCGGCATTCGTTAAGACCTCTCCGGCGACTCTGAGCATGTTGAGCCGATACTTCGCGGAGGCGAAGAACCGATCCACACCTTCCAGTCTCTTGCGCTTCGGGACCACGGCATGCATCGCCTCCAGACGGCCAAATCTTCCGAGAGTGCGTCGTTCCAGGTAGACTCGGAAATGCTTCGCGTCATCCCATTTCTCCCAGTTGGTCTTGAGGCGAAACGTCGCGCCGGGCCAAGGCCGAAGTTTAGCGGATCGGGAGCTCATCGACGCCCCTTCTTTTTTTCGCACTTCTTGCCCCCGCTGTGTCTCCGTCCTTAAGGATGGACGGTTGGATTGATTCGAACTAGAACTTCAGCTTCTCAACGGCTGCCTTCAAGAAGTCGGGCGCCAGGTGGGCGTAGATCTCCGTCGTCTTAATGCTCGAATGGCCGAGCAACTTCTGGACCGTGTAAACGTCGGTCCCATTCATGACGAGGTGACTGGCGAACGCATGTCGCAGGGTATGGAGCGACGCGCCCTTGATGCCGCAGAGCTTCAGGAGCTTGCGAAAGTCGCGCGATAATATATGCCCGAGATGTGGGCCGTCGTTGCTGGTCGAAAATACCCAAGGATTGTCCTTGCGCGGCAGCGACTTGAGCAGCTCATGC
>JAYVZL010000315.1:0-3511 GCA_043783505.1 Elusimicrobiota bacterium | reverse complement strand
TCGAGTGCCGTCGGATTCTCCGGTTCCAGGATCAGCACGTCCTTGAGCAGCGACTCGACACGGCCCTGATCACCGCGCGTGTTGGCGAACTCCTGCCGGTAAAGCATCTCGTCGATGAAGGAGCGCGGATGATCGGGAGGCAGGCGGTCGGCCTTGAGACCCACGGCCTTCTCCACTTCCGCTATCAAGTGCTCGGTCCGGGCGTCCTCGGGCTTCATGCTAAACGCGTAGGACCCGTGCAGAAGCGAGACGCGGTCCTCGCCGTATAGGAAGCTACGCAGGGAGGCGACGATATGCATATCGTATTTGTCCTTGGGCTCGGGAAGATCAGCGTAGAAATAGGCGGCAAGTGTTAGGCGATTGGACAAGCGCAGGAGCTTCGCGCTCAAAGGCTGCTTGAGGGCGTAGTCGCTCAGGGCTTTCTGCGCAAGGCGGTACTTGCGATCTTCGATGAGCGTGCGGACCTCGGCTAAGCGCGGGTCGGAGAGATCCTGGGGCTTGAGCTCCTGGCTGTATTCATACCCATATTCGGGGCCGTGCTCGCGCAGGCGCTTGGCCTGCTCGAGAAGATCGCGGCTGATCTCCTCTTCGCCCGTGGGCGCGCCGAAGTGGAAGGAGATCGAAACGCGCTGCGCGCCGGAATTGCCTTTGACCGCGCCGACGGGGAGCAGATAGGCATAGTCGGCCTGGATCTTGTTGATGCGGTACGATGCGCCAAACGTCATCTGCCGCCACTCGTCGCTGCCGAAGCCGAGCGAGCCGCGCAGGCCGAATTGGCCGTAGTCCAGCGTCGGAAAATAGCGCTCGGCCGCGAAGACGTAGTCCCGTCCGGAGCCGCCCGCGGAGGTTTTCTTGGTGCGGATCTCGCCGAGCAGGCTCATCCAAAGAGATTTATACGCCACGCCCAGATTGATGGCGCGCTCGAGCTTGTCGCTGCCCGCGAACGCCACGTTCGGCGCCATCAGATGCTGAACGTCTAGGCCCACCTGAAAATTCTTGGGAAAGCGGTAGAGAAGGCCGAGGTCGGCGTCGTAGGTGCTCTTGCTCTTGGGTCCGCTTAAGACCGGGTCCGCGCCCTGGTTGCAGCTCAAGCCGATACAGGCGTTCTCGGCCTCCGGCGGAGCCGCGAACGTGCGCGTCAGGTATTTGGCCGCCAGGCCCATCATCAACTGCGAGCCGGACTCGCGCTCGAGCACCTTCATGCCGAAGGCCCCGGTCAAAGTCTGCTCGGTGTAGATCGAGGAAAGTGCTAAGCGGTTCAAGCCGAACCCGAGAGTCCTGTTTTTCTTGCCCCGCGCCAACGGATGCGCGTAATAAATCTGCGAGGAACTGAGGTCGGAGCCGTCGCTGAGCCCCATGTAAAGCCGCGAATACGCCGCGGACAGCTGGCCGCGGTCTATCTGAGCTAGGCCGGCGGGATTGTAATACGGCGCGTAGGCGTCGTCGGCCAGCGCCGTGAAGGCGTCGCCCATGCCCGGCGCGCGCGCGCCCACGCCCAGTTCTTCAAAGGCCGCGCGCGCGGGAGTCGCCGCAACCATGGCCAACAGCAGCGCCGCATAAAAGAGCTTCATCGGAGCACCACCACCGCCCCGGAATTGGCCTGCTCATCGACCGCCACCACGTAGAGATAAACGCCAGACAGCACCCCGCGCGGATCCCACTCGACACTCGTTGCACCCACCGTGATCTCGAGGGTCTGCACCAGACGGCCGTGGACGTCGTAGATGCGGATCGTGCCGCCCAAATCCCCGGGATTTTGAAATTGAAAGACGGCCTTGTCATTTTTCCCGTCTCCGTTGGGCGTGACGAAACGGCTGGTCAGCCCCGAGTAGGTAAAGGCCCGCGGAGACAGCGGCGCGGCCGTAGCCGCCGCTAGAAAAGTAAGAGCCAAACCCGCGATCTTAACTGACATCCCGCACAGGGTAGATGACGTGTACGAAATCCCTGTTACAGCGGCACGAAATCGCAATGCTGATTAAAGCTGAGTTTTGGGTGCTTTTTAAGCCCTGCGACAGTGCCAGGCCCGTGTGTCACTGGACCGACGCCGCCGTCATACTTCGTCAGTGCCGATTTTGCAGAAATGAAAATAAAGTCTTTATTATTTAAGCCGAATTACATCACGCGCGTGATATAAATAGCACCGTTTTAAGTGTCAATGCAAATTACTTAAGGATCACGATCGTGCCCGTAAACACGTTACCCTCGCCTTCCAGCTGATAGATATAGACGCCGCCGGGCACGCCAGCACCCCGAGCCGTGCCGTCCCACTGCAGGCTATTCTGCACCGGCCCGGGCGCCATATCGGAAACGACCACGCGGCCTTTCATATCGAGGATGCGCCCGTGCACGGCCGCATCGTGCGGGTTGTCGAAGGTGAAGACGACGGTGTCGTTCTTGCCGTCGCCGTTGGGAGTCACGAAGCGGTTGGAGACGCCGGCCGTGTTGAACGCGAAGTTCTGCACGCGCTCGACTAAGCGCAGCTGGTAATGGCCGAAGTACTTCGTGTCCAGATTGAGCGTTTGATCACCTTGATCGAGCTTGCCGTACATCTGGATCCACTTCATGCCGTCGAACCAGTAGATGCCGAGATTGGTGGGCACGGCCGACACGCCCGCGGCGGCCGCGCCGCCGACGACGATCACCGAGGAGACGCCGACCTCGTAGCGCAGCTTCAGGCGTCCCATTCCGGTCATGGCCAAGTTCGGCGCCGCCGTCACGCCGCCCTGCTTGGCGGAGAATTCCATCGATTGCACCACGCGGCCGCCCAGGTCGCTCGTCCAGCTCGAGCTTTCAACGAGATAAGCCGTCATGGGCTGATTGTAAACGCCTTCGACCGGGTACACGCTCGACGCCAGCATCTCGAGGTAGCTGCGGTCGTCAGGCGCCAACACGTAGGCCGACAAGCTGCCCACGGCGCGGACCACGGAGCGGGCTGAAGGACCGCTGTTGTTTTCGGAGCGAACGTGGTAGTAATATTGCGGTCCGCTGGTCGGGTCGGTCCAGGTCAACGTAGCGCTCGACACCGTCGTCAGCTTCACCCAGTCGCCCAAGATCACGGACGTGGCGCGGTAGACGCTGTAAGCATTGAGCTCCTCATCGGACGGAGCGGACGGATCGACGAACGTCACGCCGTTGGCGTAGCGCGTGACGGGCATCCAACGGATCGTGATCGCGGCCCCCGCGCTTGATAGCGCCACGCCAAAAGGAGCCTGGGCGGGCTTGAGCACCAAAGCGAAACTAATCGACGTCGAGCTCGTCTTCGGGCTTTCCAGCGCCGCCCCGCCGTAATCCGGCTGGCCTTTGTCGACCGAGGAGACGCGGAAGGCGTAGGTGCCCGTGCTCAGTCCTGTGAGAGTGAGCGTGAGCGTCGTCGAATCGATCACGACCACGCTCTCCGACGCGAAGTCGTATGGCGCCGTCGAATCGATGTAGAGCCGGTAGAAGTCCAAATCGTAGGCGCTCACCGCGGACCAGGTCAGCTGCACGCCGTTGAGGCCGATCTGGACGGCGG
>JAYVZL010000314.1:0-20724 GCA_043783505.1 Elusimicrobiota bacterium | reverse complement strand
GCGGTCGACCGCCTGCTTGGCTTCATACAGGCCGAGGCCGGTGAGTTGGCGGTAGTGCGCGATGGCGTCGACGAATTTTCCCGCGGCGATGAGGCTCTTGATTCCCTCGGGAGAGGGTGTTGGCGAGGCGACGCTCCCAGGAGCGGGGCCACCGTGCAGGCGGGAGGCGATCAAGAGCACGGCGACGATCGCGACAGCGATGATCATTAGCATCATGATGACGAAGTGTAACGCGCGGACCTCCAGTAATCAAGGGGGTGAGATGGAACTTTTTCGACCCCTCAATCGTATGAAGGTAGGACCTTGGCCCTTGTGGCTTAGGGAGGGGGGAGAGTACAATGAGGGACGAAATGAAGCGCGACATCGAGTCGTTGAAGGAATCGAACCGCAATATCGCCAAGGAGATATTTAAGCTCCAAGATCGGATGAACAGTCTCGACGATCGTATGACTCGAGGTTTTGGAGAACTCAGGACAATCATCGAGAAATTCACGGGCGAAATTGATTTATTTCGTCGCGAGAGAAAGTTTCAGGATGTTAGCTTTAATTCTCTGAATGAGAGACTGACTAACCACGAACTTCGAATAGTTCGTGTAGAACGGATTGGGGGAATTTATGAAACGTGAGCATTTGCTCGAAATAATCGAAATGTTGCGCCCTTGGCTCATTAAGCCTGATATGTATGCAAATGCTCTTTTGAGGAAGATGGACAAAGTTCGTCAGGATGCACGTGAGCGTAAGCGTAAAGATTTACTGGCGCTATTTAACGATCGCTCACTCACGGATATGCAAAGAGGGATCGGGTTCAATACGGCGTCTGATCGCTATGAAAAGGCGATGAAGAAGATGCGTCCCCTGGAAGAGCGTTTTGAGCGAGAAGTTACGATACCGATGATGGTGAGCTCTGGTATTCTAAAAAAGAGCGCCGTGACCGCCCTCGCCGGCCGCCGTCGCTAACCTGATGCACAAATTCGCTTTCCTCCAGCGCGAGTACTACGGCAACCCGGTCTCGGCCTATCTGTGGGCCGCGGCCGTCTTTTTAGGCACGTTGTGCGGATTTTTAGTCGCCCGGCGACTGATCTTGTCGCGCTTGCGCGCACTGGCGGAGAAGACGGTCACCGACCTCGACGATTTCGCCGTGGAATTGCTCGGGCAAATCCGCGCCCCCGAGTGCTACCTCGCGGCGGCTTACCTGGCCGCGCGCTATCTCGATTTGCCCGCGAAGTTCGACGCGTCGTTCCGCGTGGTGGTCGTGGTCATGGTCTCCTATCGGGTAGTGACTTTGCTGTCGGCGACGGCCGGCTTCGCGATCCGCCGGATGATCCTGGCCGACGGCTCGGACGTCTCCCACAAGCAGACGGCGAGCACGGCCACCTTCGCGGCGCAGTGCCTGATCTGGGCGGGAGCGACGCTGTTCGTTCTCGGCAACCTGGGCTTCAACGTCAGTTCGATGATCGCGGGCCTGGGCATCGGCGGCATCGCCGTCGCGTTGGCCGCGCAGGCGGTGCTGGGCGATCTGTTCTCGGCGGTGGCCATCTATCTCGATAAGCCGTTCACGGTCGGCGACTCGATTAAGGTCGGCGACATGTCTGGCACAGTCGAGCACATCGGCATCAAGACCACGCGCGTGCGTTCGGTCAACGGCGAGATGCTGGTGTTCCCGAATTCGACGCTGACCTCGACGCGCATTCAGAATTTCAAGCATCTCAACGAGCGGCGCGTCCTGCTCACGTTCGCGGTGCCGCTGGCGACGCCGGTGGAAACCCTGCGCAAGATCCCGGTGCAGATTCGCGCGATCGTGGAGCGCACGGACATGGCGCGCTTTGAGCGGGCGCACCTGGCGTCCTTCCGGGAGTCGGGGCTGGAGTTCGAGGTGGTTTTTTTCGTCAACGGCACGGACTACGGCGTGCACATGGACCGCCAGCAGTCGGTACTTCTGGCCCTGCTCGACGCCCTGCGCGCCGACGGCATCCCGCTGGCCCAGCCCACGCGCACGCTGCTCATCGAGCGCGAGACGAAGCTCGCGTGAGCGGGCGCCCGCCCAAAATCTACGCCGATCCGGGTCTATACGACCTTGTCCATCACGACGGCACCGATGATGAAGTCTGGTTCCTCGACCGGCTGTCGAAGGACCACGGGTGCGGGATAAAGACGGCGCTTGAGCCGGCCTGCGGCACGGGGCGGTACCTAGCCGGACTTTTGCGCCGGGGTTGGACGGTAGAAGGCTATGACCTGAGCGTGGCGATGGTCGCGTTCGCGCGCAAGCGCCTGGCTCGGTGGGGAAAACGCGCGAAGGTGGCACGGGGAGACATGACGGCCTACCGTCCCGCGCGTCGTTTTGGCCTGATATTCAACCTCTTATCCACTTTCCGGCATTTGATGACTGATCGGCAGGCGTTGGCGCATCTGACGCTGATGGCTCGGGCGTTGGAGCCGGGCGGGATATTCGTGCTGGGCCTGGACTTATCTCTTTACGGACAAGATCAGCCGGATGAGGAAGTTTGGGATTGCCGCCAGGGCCAACGGCAAGCGAAACATGTGGTGATGAGCATCCCGGCCGAGCCGAAGACGCGCCGAGAGCGCATCATCAATTTCGTGACGACTTTTCATGGCAAGCGCGAGCGCGTGCTCGAGTCGTCTTACGACCTGCGCAGTTATAACGCCGCGCAGCTGGCCGCGCTCATAAACGCCTCGCCCCTTCGGATCGTGAAAGTGTATGGCTACGACGGCAAGCCTGCGGCGTTGGACGGTCCCGAAAGGGCCCTATGGCTGGTTCTTAAAAGCCGCTAAGCTGAAACCACGAATCTTCGTGTCTCGGTGCCGCTGGGGTTTCTTTGCCGTCAATGATCCGGAACCAGTCGGACAAGGCCAATTCCTCCTTAGCCGGCATGGCGTTCCAAGGTATAAGCACCTTCACGGGCCCTGAGCCGCGGCGCGCAGCGCTTTCCGGCACGCCCGCTTTATAAAGGACGTGGCCGGCGCCGGCGATGACGAGTACGACGCGGCCCGAGGCGGCGATGGCGGCTGTCTTCTCGCCCATGGTCTCATTCCAGATGGCCATCGCCGTCAGGCGATTCTTGATCTGCTCGGGCGTGAGCGGGCCGTGGCCCGCCACGCTCTCCCGGACGTATTCGCGATAGCGGGCGTCCGAGCTTTCTTCTATGACGGCGGGCAAACGCGCTCTGTCCGCGGCGGACAGAGAGGCGAGGCCGTTCTTGGCCACGGCCCTGACCACGCCGAGCGGAGCGTTGAGGCCGTAGGCGGGAACGTTCGCGGCCTTGGCCGCGTCGAAGATCGGCTTGTAGATCGCGTACTCTTGGCCCCAGTGCTTCTTCCACCAAGCGCCGAAGTCCGCCTCCGATGTTCTGCCGGACATGAAATCATCGAGTATGGGTTGCTCCTCGATGGTCACCATCTCGAAGGCGACCGCCAGGCGCGGCGTGCGCGAGGCGAGAGCGGTCAGGACTTCGGCCTGGATGAGATGGTGCGAGAGCAGATTGTGCTGCTCGCCCACGGCGACGACGCGGGCGGTGGCCAGGTCCGCGACGGCGTCCTCCCAGGTTCGCTTCATTCCGTTCGCGTCGACCGCGACGATGGGCGCCGCGGTTAAGCGGACAGGCACGGCTTCAGGGACCGAAACGGCGACCGGAGTCCAAGCGACGCCGAAGGCGAGAGCAAGCGAGGATAGATTCATATGCGGATTTTAGCTTAGAAGGACCCAAATTCGACAGGATTTAGAATGACTTGAATTCGATCACGAACGGAGTGTTGTTGACCACGGCGTTGATCATGTTTCCCTCGGCTTCGCCGAAGGCTTCGGTCTTGTCGGTGATCGCCGCGACCCATTCGCGGTAGGAGCGCCCGGGCCAGGCCAGAATCTCGACTTTCTCGGGGCGGTCGAACTGCGCCTGCAGATCCTGGCGCAGGCGTTCGGCCTCGCGCTCCGTTTCTTTCATGATAACGAGACGGCATTGGGGCATGCGCCGCGTCACTTTGGTCAACTTATTCATGGTGATGCTGCCGCACTCGACCCACAGCACGGCGGCGCCTCCTGCGTCCACGGCGAGGAGATCGGGCAGGAACTCGAAATTATCGAGCGCGGGGATTTTCGTGGACGCGTCGAGGATCGGCTCGTAGTTCCAGAAAAGGATGTAGGCGGCGAGCCTGTGGGCGAGATGGTCGTCCGGTTCACTGGGCCCGGCGACGAGTTGAGGCCTGCGATCTTCTCCGTTTATATTGAGGTCGCAGCGAATTTTCATGAAGTCCTCGTCAGGGGGCGGACCAACAGCGCGCCCAGGCCGAGGCGGCGCGGATCGCGGTCTTCGGGCAAACCCAACTTCATTGACTCATGCAGCTCAAGGGGCTGGGCGCGGTAAGTGCCGAATAAGCGGTCCCAGATGGTCAGGTTGAAGCTGAAATTGGAATCGGTTTCCAGGCGATTAGGGCTATGGTGGACGCGGTGCATGTCGGGCGTGACGGTGAGGCGGCGTAAGGCGGCGTCGAGGGGAAGGGGCAGGGCCGTGTTCGAATGATGGAAAATCGCGGCCGTGCTGAGAATCGCCTCGAAGATCAGCACTCCCGCGGCGGACGCGCCGAGGATGACGACCGCGGCCATCTTGATGAGCATGGAGACCAAGATCTCCAAGGGGTGGAAGCGCACGGCCGAGCCGGCGTCGAGATCGAGATCCGTGTGATGCACGGCGTGCATGCGCCACAGCACGGGCACCGTGTGAAACAAGCGATGCTGCCAGTAAATGAGCAGGTCGAAAAGAACGACGGTCAGAATAATCTTAAGCAAGGAAGGCATGGCGACGATATTCATGAGGCCGACGCGTGCGGCCTCGGCGCGACTGGCGGTTTCAAGGGCAGCCAACGGCAGGAGAAATCTCACGGCCAATGAGCCGAGCAGCATCAACGCCAGATTGGCGCCCCAGCGCGGAGCGGCGGGCGCGACGCGCGCGCGGCGCGGAAGCAAGCGTTCCGTCAAAGCGCAGGAAGCCAGGGTGAAGAGAAACAGGCTCAGACGGAGGCTTGAGGCGCTCATCGATGTCCGCCGCGCAGCGCGCAGCCCGAGAGCCAGCGGCCGTCGCCGGATGAGTAGTGCTCTTTTTTCCAGACCGGGAGGCGGCGCTTGATCTCCTCGATGACGAAACGGCAGGCGGCGTACGCCTCGGCGCGATGCATGGCGCCGGCGGCGATGGCCACGCTGGCCTCGCCGACTTTGAGGCGGCCGGTGCGATGCATGGCGGCCACGCGTACCGGCCATCTCTTTTCTGTTCGAGCGGCGATGCGAGCCAGTTCTTTCTCCGCGAGGGGAACGAAGCAGTCGTAGCTGACGGCCTTGACGCGACGGCCGGCGTGGACGGCGCGGACGACGCCGATAAAAGAAGCGACGGCCCCATGTCTTGGAGAAGAGACGGCGCGGCTTAACAGCGCGGCGTCGAGGCGGGACGGCGTCACGCGCGTCAACCGCCGCATACAGGTGGAAGTATGGCCAGGCGACCTTCCGGAAGACGATCGGAGGGCGTGAGAATCTCGTTGGAACCCGCCAATGCGCAGCCCTGGAGGAGCGAACCCTTGGAGCCGAAGACGGCTTTGAGCGCGGACAGAGCTTGGCGCGCGGTGACGGCCTTGGGAAGATCGAGATAAACGGTTGATCCGTGGCCCGCGTCGCGGAGACGTCCGTAGAGCTCGATTTTGCGCTTCAATGGCTTCCGCCGCGCGCGATGTGGACGGCGTGGGGGAGGAGGGCGGAGAGGACGGAAAGACCGTCGCGCACGCCGCCGGGGCTGCCGGGAAGGCAGATAATCAGGCAGGGACCTAGTTGGCCGGCGATGGAGCGGGATAAGGATGCCGTCGCGGGACCGCCGGCGGCGCGCAGGGCTTCTCCGATACCTGGGATGATGCGGTCGGAAACGGCAATGACGGCTTCCGGGGTTACGTCGCGGGGGGAGAGGCCGGTGCCGCCGGTTAAAACGATAATCGCCGCGCTTCGCGCGGCGTTTCGAATCTTTTGCTCGATGACGGATTGATTATCGGGAACGACAACGGAGTTTGCGGTGGAAAAGCCCAACGACTTTAGACCGGCGACCAGGATAGGACCTGTTTTGTCGGGGTAAATTCCTTTGTGGGCCCGATCGCTCACAGTCAGCACGGCTGCACGGCCGAGCGTACGGATTTGTTTAGCCGCCTTCGGCGGCGTGGCGGTTTTGGGATGGCGCCAAAGGCCTTTTTTGCCGCCCTCCTTAAATTCGAGACGAACGGCAACGATTTCTAGAACTGGATCGACGGGCTTGATCACATCATACAGACACAACAATGCGCCCATGGCCCCGGTTAAGGCCTCCATCTCTACGCCGGTTTTCGCCGCTATCGCGGCGGTGCACCTGACGTGCGCCCCGGGAAGAGCTTCGTCGAGAATTATATCGACGGCAACGGAATCCAACGACAACGGATGACAAAGCGGGAGCAGTTCCGGTGTTTTTTTGGCCGCCATAATGCCGGCTGCCTGAGCGAGCGCTATGGCGTCGCCTTTCGGCAAACGGCCTGATTTGAGCAATGCGAAGGCGCGGCGGCTCATGGTCAACGTTCCAACCGCCGCTGCGCGGCGGTTGGTCGTTTTTTTCGCTGATACGTCGGCCATGTTTATCATTAGCCGCCCATCATCGCGAAATGCCGAGCGTCCCCAACCTTCCCTTCGGGAAGGTAATGAGAAACTTCTTTGAGGCCCAATAATGTTTTTACCCGTTCCTGAAGTTCGGGCGCCTGCTCGTCGTTTGTTAGGAATTCCCGCAAGGAATGTTCGCCTGTCGAGAAAAGACACAGGCGCAGGCGGCCCCGGCTTGTCACGCGGAGACGATTGCATGAGGCGCAGAAGTCCTTGGCGTAGGGCGCGATCACCCCGACTGTTCCTTCATAACCTTCCTTGACGAAGGAGCGGGCGGGACCGTCGCCTTCGCGGCGCTCGCGCTCGGACCAGCCGTTGCCGGCGAGCCAGGCGGTCAACGTCTCGGCCTTGAGATGGCGCGCGGCGAAAAAATCGGCGTTGTCGGACGTCGGCATCAGCTCGATGAAGCGCACGCCGATCGGGCGCTCGCGGGCGAACTCGACGAATCGGCCGAACTCGTCCTCGTTGAGGCCTTTCATCAGGACCGCGTTGATCTTGGTCTCGAGACCGAGCTCCAGGCTCCGGTCGATGCCGGATAGGACGCAGGCCAAGGCGTCTTTGCCCGTGACCTCGGCGAAACGAGAAGGGTCGAGGCTGTCCACGCTGACGTTGACCGCGGCCACTCCGGCGCGCTTGAGGTCGCCGGCGAGCTCCGCCAGGCGGAAGCCGTTGGTCGAGAGGGCCACGCGGCGCACGCCCGGAGTGCGCGCGACGGTCTCGGCGATCTCGATGATGTCGGTCCGAACCGTGGGTTCGCCTCCGGTGAGGCGGACTTTCCAGAACCCGAGGCCGGCGAAGGCGGCGACGAGGCGTCTGATCTCGGCGACGCTGAGGGGGGAGTCGGTCTCGTGCTTGTGGTAGCCGTTGGGGAGGCAGTACTGGCAGCGAAAATTGCAGACATCTTCAACGGAGAGCCTTAGGTAATGAAAGGATCGGCCGAAGCCGTCGACAAGCGCCATGCGGTGATTATATCAGTCCGTCCGGCATAGCGGGGCGCACTCCGTTAGCGGTCGAGCTTCAGGTCCTTGGGGCCGACGTACAGTGACTGGGGTCGGATCAGGCGATCCTGGACGTGCTGTTCCATCACGTGTCCGCACCAGCCAGCCACGCGGCCGCAGGCGAACATGGAGACGAATTGGTCGGGCTGAAGCCCGATCGACTGCAGGACCAAGGCGGTGTAGAACTCGACGTTGGTCTTGAGATTGCGGCCGGGCTTGAGCTCCTCGAGGACGCGAACCGCGGTCTTCTCCACGGCGCGGGCGAGGTCGTAGAGCTTGGCGTTCTGTAGATGGGCGCCGGCCATCTCTTGCGCGGTCTTGGCGAGCACCTCTGCGCGGGGATCGCGCACCTTGTAGACGCGGTGCCCGAAGCCCATGATGCGGCGGCCTTCCTTGATCTCGTTGCGCAGCCAGGCCTCGGCCTTGTCCGCGGTCTTGATGTCGACGAGCATGTCGAGCACGGGACCCGGAGCCCCGCCGTGCAGCGGACCTTTGAGCGCGCCGACAGCACCCGTCACCGCGCTGACCATGTCGGAACGCGTCGAGGCGATCACGCGCGCGGTGAACGTCGAGGCGTTCATGCCGTGGTCGGAGACGGTCACCCAGTAGGTTTCCAGCGCCTTGGCCGCCATCGGATCAGGCTCGACGCCGAAGGTCATGTACAGGAAGTTCGCGGCCAGGCTCAAGTCGGCGCGGGGAGCGATCGGTTCCAGGCCCGCGCGCAGGCGCGAGTGCGCGGCGATCACCGTCGGGAAACGCGAGAGCAGGCGTTTGGCCAGCGCCAGGTCGCCGGCCGGCGAGATATCGTTGGGATTGGACACGTCGAGCGAAAGAGTCGCGCAGGCCATGCGCAGGGCGTCGATGGGCGGGGCGTTGCGCGCGGTCTTGATGATCTCGAGCGTCTCGGGGCGCAAGGCGCGGTATCCGGCGAGCTCCTTTTGAATGCCGGGGGCTTCGTCCGTGGAGGGAAGGTGCCCGTGCCAGAGCAGCATCGCGGCTTCTTCGATGGAGACCTTGCTCGCAAACTCCTCCACGGAATAGCCGGCGATGATCAGCACTCCGTTCTGGCCGTCGACCATGCTGAGCTTGGTCTCGGTGGCGATGACGCCTTCTAGACCGGGTCGAACCTGAGACGAAGAAGTGGAAGCGGTGGGAGCGGCCATGTTGACTATCCTCCGGAGTTTGAGCGACGCCAAGGGGGAGGATACCACTTTAACCGCCTTGGGATCATGCGATCGCGCCGGCTTTGCGCAGAAGGTCGAGGCAGGCGGCGTTGGCTCGGCGCGTGAGGTCGCCCTCGTCGGCGTTCTTGAGACGGCCGTCCTCGACGACGACATGTCCGTTGACTATGGTCCACTTGGTCCGGTGGCTTGCGCCGCAGAAAAGGAGGGAGGCGACGGGATCTCCAGCCGAGCCTGCGTAATCGAGACGATCGACGTCGAAGATCGCGAGATCGGCGGCTTTTCCCGCCGCGACCATGCCGATGTCGTCGCGGCCGAGGACGGCCGCACCTCCGCGGGTGGCCATGCGCAGGGCCTCGCGAGCGGTCATCGATCCCACGCCGGATTTGACGCGGTGGACGAGCATGGCTTGGCGGGCTTCGGCCAGCATGTCGGAGGTGTCATTCGACGCGGAGCCGTCCACGGCCAAGCCCACGGAAACGGAGGCATCGAGATACTGCCTGACCGGCGGAACGCCCGAACCGAGGCGCATGTTGGAAGACGGGCAATGGGCTATGCCGACTTTCGCCTTGGCCAAGCGACGGATGTCGTCGTCGTTGACGTGAACCATGTGCGCCAACCAAACGTTGTCGTTCATCCAGCCCAATGATTCGATGAAATCAATCGGCCTCATCTTGTGTTTTTCCAGGCAGTACGCCTCTTCATCCAATGTCTCGCAAAGATGGGTGTGCATGCGCACTCCCCATTTTTTAGCCTGGACCGCCGTCTCTTTCATCAGCTCGGTGGAGACCGAGAACGGAGCGCAGGGCGCCAGGCCGATCTGGATCATGGCGTAAGGGCCCTTGTCGTGGTGCTCCTTGATCAGGCGCTCGCCGTCGCGAAGGATCTCCTCCTCGGCCTGGGTGCAGTCGTCGGGAGGCAGGCCGCCCTTTGAGACGCCCACCGACATGGACCCGCGCGTGGCATGGAAGCGGATGCCGAGCGAGCGAGCCGCGTCGATCTGAGCGTCGACGAGACCGGTGAGGCCGCGCGGATAGAGATAGGTGTGGTCGGAGGAGGTCGTGCAGCCGGTGAGCAGGAGCTCGCCCAGGCCGACCTGCGCGCCGAGCGCGGCGTACTCCGGCGTGAGGTGCCTCCAGACTCCATAGTGGTAGACGAGCCAGTCGAAGAGCTTGGCATCCTGCGCGGCGGGGGTCGCTCGCGTGAGCGTTTGGCACAGGTGATGGTGTGTGTTGACCATCCCGGGGATCACCACGCAGCCGCGCGCGTCGAGGACATGGGCGTCGTCCGCCTCGAGATCTTTGCCCACGGACACGATCACGCGGCCGCGAATGAGGATGTCCGCGCCGGCTAATTCCGTGCCGGCGTCGTCCATCGTGGCGATGCGCAGGGCGTTCTTGATCAGCAGCGGGGGGCGCATTATCGCGAGTCTAGCAATTAAGTAGAATTCGGTCATGGAGCCGATCGCGCTCTCGGAGCTCGCCGGAGACCTGCCTCGTCCGGGCGTGCTGTGCACGCTGGCGAAGGTCGTCGGCTCCGCGCCTCAGGCGCCGGGCGCCAAGATGTGGGTTTGGGCCGACGGATTCTCAGGAACCGTTGGGGGCGGCCGCTTCGAGGCCGAGATACTCGCTGAGGCGCGACGCATGATCGCGGACGCCCGTCCGGAAGCGTTTTTAAAAGAGTACACGCTGTGCCGCGAGATGGGCCAGTGCTGCGGCGGCAAGGCGACGGTCTTTTTCGAGCCCTGTCCGCGGCGCCGCGCGGTCCATATTTTCGGCGCGGGGCACGTGTCTCGCGCCCTGGCGGCGACGCTCGACGGCTTGGATCTCGAGGTCGTGGTGGCCGATCCTCGTCCGCAATGGGCCGAGACTTCCGCTTTCCCGCCTAAGACGCGCGTTCTGCGCGCCGATCCGTTGGCCCTCGCCGAGGCGGCTGGATACGGACCGCTCGACGCGGCCTGCGTGATGACCAATGATCACGACTTGGACCTGAAGATCGTCGACATTCTTATCGATAAGCCTCTAGGCTATCTCGGTTTGATCGGATCCATGCATAAGGCGCGCGTTTTTCGTTCGCGTCTGCCGCCGCCGCGCCGGTTGTTGTGGGATAAGGCGATGCGCTGTCCCATTGGCCGAAAGATTCTCTCCAAGAATCCGAAGGCCATCGCGATCGCGATCGCCGCGGAGCTGCTCGAGAAGTGGGCCTACCGCATCGGCGCGCCTCAATACGCGGCCAGTGCTCGCGTATGACCGGTTTAAGAATCTGTCTTCTCGCCGCGGGGCGCGGCGCGCGGGCGGGCGGTCCCAAAGCCTGGGGCCCGTACGCGGGCAAAACCATGCTCGAGGCGCAACTCGGCTTCTTGGCGACGGTGTCTGCGCCTGAAAACATCTTTATCGCGATCCAGAAGGACTGGCTTGAACGATGCCGGGCGCTCTCGCCGCGCGTGAACTGGATCGCCGCCGATCCTGAGGGCACGCCATTGTCATCGCTGCAGACTCTCCTAGCGGCGGCACCGTTTGCGCGCTCGTTCGTTCTTCATGTCGACATGCCGGTCTTCGATCTTCACGTGTGGCAGGCGCTGGCCGCGGCTGCGGGCGACGTCGTGCCCGCGCACGAGGGCCGGCGCGGTCATCCCGTTCTCCTGACGGCCGCGACCTTGGCCGAGGTCGCGCGTCTTGATCCCAAGACCGGCCGTCTCGACATTTTTCTACGCGCGCACCCAACGACCGAGGTTCCCGTCGCCACCGACGTGATCTTCGCCAATCTTAACGAGGCGCAGAAGTGATCGAGCTGGCCATCCGTGGTCGCCGCGTGTACGCGCCCGAGGGGCCGCGCCCCGGCGCCGTGCTCATCGAGGGCGGCAAGATCGCCGCGGTGGCGGGAATAAACGAGATCCCCGCTGGAGCGCCGATTCGCGAGGCGGGCGATTGCGCGGTGATTCCGTCGCTGGTCGATTGCCATGTGCATGTCAACGAGCCTGGCCGAACCGAGTGGGAGGGATATCTCACGGCCACGCGCGCGGCGGCGGCGGGCGGCACGGGCACGATCGTCGATATGCCGCTTAATTGCTCGCCGGTGACGACGACGCGGCGCGCCTTCAAGACTAAGCTCGACGCGACCAAGGGAAAACTGTCTGTGGACGCGGCGTTTTGGGGAGGGGTAGTGCCCGGCAATTTCGCCGATCTCGAGCCCTTGGCCGAGGATGGAGTCGTGGGTTTTAAATGCTTCCTGACGCACTCGGGCATCGATGAATTTCCGAACGTGACGCGTGAAGATCTCGAGAAGGCCATGCCCGTCATCGCGAGCTTGGGCCTGCCCCTGATCGTCCACGCTGAGCTCGATCCCTGCGCCGAGGCGGGCGCCGATCCGCGCTTGTTCGCCTCGTATCTCGCCTCGCGTCCGGGAGACATGGAGCTGCGCGCGATCCGGCTGATGATCGAGTTGTGCCGCAAGACGCGCTGCCGCACGCACATCGTGCACCTCTCCTGCGCCGAGGCCTTGCCCGAGATCGAGGCGGCTAAGGCCGAGGGCCTGCCTTTCACCGTGGAGACCTGCCCGCACTATTTGACCTTCGCCGCCGAGGAAGTTCCCGACGGCGCCACGCAGTTCAAATGCGCGCCTCCCATCCGTTCCGCCGAGAACCGCGAGGCTTTATGGAAGGGCTTGGGCCGCGGCGCGATCGATTTTGTCGTGTCCGACCATTCGCCCTGCGCTCCCGAGCTTAAGAAGCTCGCCGCCGGCGATTTTCTGGGGGCGTGGGGCGGGATCGCGGGGCTGCAGTTCGTCCTGCCGGCGGTTTGGAGCGGGGCCAAGCGCCGCAACTTCGAGCTCGAGGACGTGGTGAAGTGGACGTCGCGCAACACCGCTGCTTTTACGGGCCTCAAGGGCAAGGGGCGTCTTGAGAAGGGCCGTGACGCCGACATCGTGATCTTCGACGATGCGGCGCTATTTGATTTATCGCCGCAATCCGTTCTGCACCGCCATCGTTTGACGCCTTACGCGGGGCTGCGTCTAAGCGGCGTCGTGGAGGCGCATTATCTGCGCGGCCAAATCATTTACGACAAAGGCGCGTTATCCGCCGTCGGACGCGGACGCGCGCTGCTCAATAGGAGCCAGACATGGACTTCACGCAGTTAATCGATTTGGCGTCGGCGCGGGTCGGCGGCAAGGCCGTCGAGGCCAACGACGAGTTCTTCGCGCCGAAGGAGAATCTTCTCAAGCCTGCGAAGGCGATTTGGCTCGCTGACAAGTACACGGCTAAGGGTAAGTGGATGGACGGCTGGGAGACTCGTAGGCGCCGCACGCCCGGCAGCGATTGGTGCGTGATCAGGCTGGGTCTGCGGGGCGTGATCAAGGGCGTCAACATCGATACTTCGTTTTTCACTGGGAACTATCCCTCGCACGCGAATCTAGAGGCGCGCGACGGCAAAGGGGCGTGGGTCGAGATCCTTCCCAAGACGGAACTGAAGGGCAATGGGGATAATTTTTTGGAGATCAAAGCCGGCAACCCCTACGATCAAGTTCGTCTCAATATCTTTCCCGACGGCGGGGTCGCCCGCCTGCGGGTGTTCGGCGACGTGGCGCCGGATTGGGCGAAGGTCCCCAAGAAAGCGTCGGTGGATCTGATCGCCGTTGAGTTCGGAGGGCTGCCGCTGTTGGCCAGCGATATGCACTACTCTCATCCCCAGAATCTGATCATGCCCGGCCGGGCCAACAACATGGGCGACGGCTGGGAGACCAAACGCCGCCGGGGCCCAGGACACGACTGGGTGATCCTCAAGCTCGGCGCGGCCGGGGTCATCAGGAAGATCGAGATCGACACGAACCACTTCAAGGGCAATTATCCCGACGCCTGCATGATCGAAGGGGTGCACAAGCCCGGTGCCTCCAGCTCTGAGCTGGCCGACGAGTTCACGCCCTGGGTCACGATGCTGCCGCAGATAAAGCTCTCGGCGCATAAGCGCCGGTTCTTTCAGAAAGAGATCGTGCCGCACGGCCCGATCACCCATGTGCGCCTCAATATCTATCCCGACGGCGGGGTGTCGCGCCTGCGATTGATTGGGGAGCGCGCATGAAGAGGATCCTCTTCGCCGTTCTTGTCTTGTCCGCCTGCGCCGCGCCGCACGCGGTTGAACGAGCGAAGCGGACGGAACGGGTCTGCGTCAAATGGAGCAAGGACATTCCCGAGGCTCAGGCGGCCGGTGAAAGCCTGTTTGGATCCGTGACGCGCGTTCCGAGCGTGAATGCATCGAAAGATTGCGACGTCGTCATCGAGACCGAGGAGTTCGGAGTGGGCTGGCTGATGAGCGCCTATATGAAAGAAGCCGTCCTCTCGCCCTGCGGCAAAAAGCTGGGCCGCTACTCATTCCGATACAAAGGCGATCAGTGGCAATCCAAGTTGATGACGGGCTTATACGACTATCTATCGGCTCATCCTGAGGCGGCACAGGCGGGAAAGGAATGCAGTGCTGCTCGCTGAGTTGAACTCGTTGCCAGACGATGGGGCCCGCGAGGAGTTGCTTCGTTGCTGCGGTTCTCGACGATGGGCGGATTTGATGGTCCTTCAGCGTCCTTTTAAGGACAAAGAGTCGGTGCTGTCCGCGGCCGACTCCGTTTGGGCCAAGACCGACGAAAAGGATTGGTTAGAGGCGTTTTCAAGCCATCCTCGCATTGGCGGCGTCGCCGCTAATGCTTGGGCCAAGAGTGAGCAATCGTCCGTTATTGCGGCCGACAAAGCCGTGCTCGACGCTTTGGCCCAGGGCAATGCCGACTATGAAGCGAAGTTCGGTCATATCTATATCGTTTGCGCGACCGGAAAGAGCGCCGCCGCGATGCTGGATTTGCTCAAATCCCGTCTGGGCAACGATCCCAAGACCGAGAAGCGCATAGCCGCGGGCGAACAGGCTAAAATCACCAAGATTCGACTGGAGAAAATACTCTCATGAGCGCGATCACCACCCACGTCCTCGACACTTCGACCGGCCGTCCCGCGTCGGGCGTGCCGCTCATCCTCGCCAAGGCGAGCGGCGGCGGTTGGAAAAGCGCTGGGCGCGGCATGACGGATCTCGACGGGCGCTGCAAGACGCTGTTGAAGGGTCCGTTGAAAAAAGGCGTCTATCGCCTGACCTTCGGCGTGTCGGCGTACTTCAAGCGCGCGCTCCAGACCGCTTTCTATCCTTCCGTATCAATCATCTTCCAGGTCCGCGACTCGCGGCATCATCACGTACCGCTGCTGCTATCGCCCTGGGGCTACTCCACCTACCGCGGCAGTTGAGTTCCGCGCGGACTTATCCACTCCATTCACAGCTCTAACTAGCGTCAACGCTAGTTGAGACGTCACTTGTGGATAACTCGCAAAACGCGCGCTTCTATTCCTTGGTGTTCGCAAGCGTTGAAGCCCCGCAGGCAATCGATGTCACGATGACGATCAAAGCTTCATCGATCGGAGGTGATTACCTGCGCGAATCAATAGAGTTTTACCCGCGGCGGCCTTCAAGGATTTTTAAGAAAGATCGGGTCTCGAACTCGGCGGGCGTAAGGCCGGTGGCCGAGGCTTCGGCTTCGGTGATCGCGCCACAGTTGCGCGCGCGCAGGAAGTAGTTGAGCAGACCTTGGCCGGTGGCGGCGTCGTCGAAGACGTCGCCCACCAAGGTCGCCTGCGCGGCTTTCTCGATGAAGTTCTTCAGGCGCGCGGTGGCGGCCGGCAGGCCGCCTAAAAAGAAGGCGTACACGGCGCCGTAGCGCGTCGGCAGCTGCGCGGGATGCAGGTCCCAGCCCTGATAAAAACCGTTGACCAGGGAATGCGTCACGTGTTCGTAGTGCAGCTTCCAGGCGCGGCGCACGGTCTCGTCGTCGCCGATGGGCATGACGTTGGTGGCACCATCGGAGAGGTTGACGCCGGTGCTGGCCAAGGTCACCTGCATCACGTGCTTGGCGAAATCGCAGGACAGGTGATCCATGCGCTGGTGGGCCGCGGTGATGTTGCAGGAGGCGGTGTAATCGTAAGTGCCGAAGTGCGCGCTCGTGCAGCGGCCGCCCAGAGCGTCGACCATCGCGCGCAGAGGCGCGGTTCCGTCGAAGCCGATGATCGACTGGGGCGTCTCGACCATGAGCTCGACCTTGAGGGCGTGCGGCTTTAGTTTTTTATTTTTTTCGAACGAATCGAGGAGCTTGGCAAGCGCGGCGGCCTGTCCGGCATGGACGATCTTGGGGAGCGTCACATAGAACGGATCGGGAAGGCGGCCCTTGGTCAGACGGACCAGGGTTGTCAGGAAAATATCCATGGTGCGGGCCGAGCGCGCGGCCAATTCGTTGGAGAAGGTCTTGATGCGTATGCCGATGAAGGGGGGCAGCGTCCCCTCTTCTAGACCCTTGGCGACTTCATGCGCCGCGGAGACCGCGTGCCCGTCCTCTTCGGCGTTGGGGCGATTGCCGTAGCCGTCCTCGAAGTCGATGCGGAAGTCCTCGACGGCCTCGCGCTTGAGCTTCTCGAGGACGCGCTCATAGACCGTGGAGGCGAGCGCCTCGTCTATACCGACCGCGCGGGCGAAAGTCGTTGCGTCTGCCCCATAGCGCGACAGAGCGCGCAGGGAGAGTTCGCCCAGCTTCTTGGCCGTGTCGGATTTAAAGAGGTGGGCGCCGCCGTAAACGGTGTGCACCGGCTGACGGCCGAACGAATCGCCGGGATAGCGCTTCATGTGCAGAAGATTCTGCTTGCCGAGTGCTGTGAAAGCCGTCTTGTAGACTTTGGAGTCGAGAGTCGTGTTGGGCTTCATTTCATTTGTCCTGTCAGGAACGCGATGAGGATGTTGCGCGACGCCATCAGGCGGTAGCTGCGCGTGGAGCGGATGTCGTCGATGGGCGATACGTCTCCCGTCAAGAACTCGGCGGCCGCGGCCGCCGTCTCGCTGTTAAGGATCCGGCCATTGAGAAACGCTTCGACGTCGCGCAGACGGCGCACCGTGGGAGCCAAACTGCCGAAGGCAAGGCGGACCTCTTCAACGGCTCCTGTTTTTGTCTGCCACAGAAGACCGGCGAACACGGTTTTGGAGATCGACTGGGCCGCGCGCGTGCCGACCTTGCGGAACACGCCGCGCGCCGGCTGTCGGACGAACGGCAAAAACACTTCTTCGATGAGCTCTCCCGGCTTGAGGGTGGTTTTCTTGACGCCCGCGAAGATGTCGGCCATGGCGACGTCGCGCCGCCCGCCGGGGCCGAGCGCTCGCACGATCGCGTGATAGACGGCCAGCGCAGGAAAGGTGTCGCCGGCCGGCGAGGCGTTGGCGATGTTGCCGCCGATGGTGCCGCGGTTCTGGATTTGGGCCGCGCCCACCGTGGCGCAGGCCGCGACGAGAAGAGGGAAGCGCTCGCGCAGGACCGGGTGCGCCTGGATCTGCGCATGAGTGACCAGGCTTCCCAGCCCTATGCCTTCTTTGACGACGCGGATCTTTCGCCACTGAGACATGCGGGATAAATCGAGCACGGGCCGGCCGTTCATCAGCCCCATGTTCCAGCTCACCATGAGATCGGTGCCGCCGGCCAGCGGCAGGGCATTGGGTATCTTGGCGTAAGTCGTCACCGCCTCGGCGGCGGAGCGGGGAGAAAAGACCGTCATCGACTTGGCGTCGCCCCTCATTTCTTTTTTCCCTTGGCGGCTGCGATCACTGATTCGACGATGTGCTGATAGCCGGTGCAGCGGCAGAGATTGCCGGCGAGCGCGGTGCGCACCGACTTGTCGTCGGCCTTGCCGCCCGACTTCAGGTGCGCGTGCGCGGTCATGAGCATCCCTGGGGTGCAGATGCCGCACTGCGCGCCGCCGCAGGCGAGAAAGCCCGCCTGGAGCTTGGAGAGCTTCTCGGGCGTTCCCAAGGATTCGACCGTCTCGACCTTGCGCCCTTCGGCCTGGCAGACCGGAATGAGGCAGGAATTGACCGGCGCGCCGTCGAGAAGCACGGTGCAGGCGCCGCACTCGCCCTCGCCGCAGCCCTCTTTAGTGCCGGTAAGCGCGAAGTCTTCTCGAAGGACGTCGATGAGGCGCTTAAAGGGCGCGCCCTTGAAGGATTTCTTCTTGCCGTTGAGCGTCAGCTTTATCATGCCATGGCCTTGGCGATCCGTTCCGGTGTGTGCGGCAAAGTCGCGATGAGGCGGCCGGTGGCGTGCAACACCGCGGCCGCGACCGCGGGACCGGGGATGTCCATGGGCAGTTCGCCCACGCCTTTGGCGCCGAAAGGGCCGCGCGAGTAGGGTTTCTCGATGAGAATGACCTTGAAGGGCGGCGTGTCGAGGCTGGTGGGGATCACGTAGTTGGTGAGCTGCGCGTTGATCATGAGTCCGTTCTTATAAAGGGGCTCTTCCAACAGTGCCCAGCCCAATCCTTGAGTCGAGCCGCCGATGATTTGGCCTTCGGCCAATAGGGGATTGATGGCCTTGCCGATATCCTGGGCGGTCGTGACCTTATTGACGCGCACCTCGCAGGTGATCTTGTCGATCTCGAGGTCGACGGCGATGGCCGCGTAGGAGTAGACGCCGTAGGCGTCGCCCCGGTAGGTCTTGTCGTCCCAGGCGACTTCGGGCGGCTTCTCGTACTCAACCTCGAAGCGACGGGCGGGAGATTTTCCGCACAGCGCGGCGGCGGCCTTCTTTAAATCGGCGGGAGTTTTCGGCACGCGCCCATACTCGGCCTCGAACGCTTTTTTAAGCGCCAGAGTTGCGCGATTAACGAGCGCGCCAACGACCATACATGTGCGCGAGGCGACGGTGGGGCCGGAGTCCGGCACTTTGTGCGTGTCCGGGGTCTCGACTTGAAACCACGAGGCCGGCACGCCCAGGGCGTCGCCGGCGACCTGGGCGAACATGGTGTTGGTGCCCTGCCCGATCTCGGTGGAGGCGGCGAGGACGTAGAGCTCACCCGTCTTAGTCAACGCCACGCCCGCGCGGCTGGCGAGATAGACCTCTCCCGATCCCGTGAAGCCTGCGCCATGATGGCAAACCGATAGTCCGATGCCCTTCCAGGTCTTATTTTTTGGATTCTTATTCCAACGGTCGTATTCTTTCCGTTTAGCGGCGTACTTTGACAGCGAGACCGTCTTGTCCAGGCATTCGCGCGCGCCGACGGACTCACGCAGCTGCTGTCCCGTCGCCGTCGTCGATCCGAGCTTGAAGATATTTTTCTTTCGCAGGGTCAGGGAATCGATTCCCAACGCGGCCGCGATCTTCTCCCAATGCAGCTCCACGGCGAACAATGTCTGCGGAGCCCCGAAGCCTCTAAATGCGCCATTGGGCGGAGTATTTGTCATGACCACCTTCGAGCGCACGCGCACGTTGGGGCATTCGTAGCACCCCGCCGCGTGCAGCGTGCCGCGCGAAAGCACCACGGCCGAGAGCGTGGCATAGGCCCCGCCGTCCATGACGATCTCGATGTCCTGAGCGAGCAGGCGGCCGTCCTTGCTCAGGCCGGTCTTGTGCCGGACCACGGCGGGATGGCGCTTGGTGGTCGCGGCCATGTCCTCGTGGCGATCATAGACCATCTTGACCGGCCGCCCGGCCTTCAGCGCCAGCAGGGCGACATGGCCGGCGAGCATGGAGGGATATTCCTCTTTGCCGCCGAAGCCGCCGCCGGTGACGGTTTGGATCACGCGGATCTTGGTCTCGTCGCGGCCGAGAATCTGCTTCATGGCCTTGAGCACGTAGTAGGGACATTGCAGTGAGCCGGTCACGATCATGACTCCGTCCTCTTCCCAGGCGGCCATCGCGTTGTTCTCGATGTAGGCCTGCTCCTGCGAGGGCGTGCGGTACTCGCCCTCGACGATGACTTCGGACGCGCCGAAGCCCGCGTCCATGTCGCCGCGCTCGATCAGGAAGGACTTGAATGTTTGATGCGACTGCTCCATATCCAAGACGGGAAGCAGCGGCTCATAGTCGATCTTGACGCGCTTGGCGGCCTCGTAGGCCATAGCGCGGTCGGGGTGCGCGATGAGGACGATGGCTTCCTGATGATGGCGGACGAGGCCGTCGACTAGCAGCGGCTGATCAGGTTCGATGAGCGCGACCACGTTTTGGCCGGGAATGTCCTTGGCCGTGACCACGACGCACTCGCTCCAGGGGAAGGCCGGATCGTAGGTAATCCCCGCGATCTTTCCATGCGCCACGGTTGAGCGGACGGTCACTCCGTGCCAGCAGCCGGGGATGTCAAGGTCATCGAGATAGCGCGCGCGGCCCGTCAGTTTCGCAGGCCCGTCTCGCCGCGGCTCATTTTTTCCGACGCTGCGCATGCCGTCATCTTACCAATTCCGATATATCCACCGCGATTTCGTAAATGTGCTATCTTGCGAATCATGGGCGCCTCATTGGCCGAACTGGCCGTTCTCGCGGCGATCGTATGGCTGATCTCGCGCTTGCTTGAACCCCTGCGCCGCCGTCTGGAACGGGCGTTGCTGCGCTTCATCGCTCCGCACCACGCCGACATCATAGACGCCGATATTATTCCATCCAACAAGAAACGAAAGGAGTGAACATGGCCAATAATGAACTTTCTCCCGAAAAGATCGCCAAGCTAGGCAGCCGCTTCGGCGTGATCGCCGTCGCCGTCATCGCCTTGACCATCGTGATGAGTTCGTACACGATCATCGCGCCCGGCTATACCGGCGTGATCTTCAACATCTGGTCCGGTACTTTGCGCACGGTCGGCCAGGGGCTGGCCTTCCGCATGCCGTGGATCACGCGCGTGCAGAGCTATCCGACCGCGCTGCGCACCTACACCATGGTCATGCGCCAGCTCGAGGGCTCGGCGCAGGACGACGACTCCATCGATCTTCCTACGCGCGAAGGCCAGCACATCCGCCAGGATATCTCGGTCACCTACAACACCTCCGAGGACAAG
>JAYVZL010000313.1:0-3535 GCA_043783505.1 Elusimicrobiota bacterium | reverse complement strand
GGGCAGAAGCACGATGCAGTTGCCCAGGAAGATGGTCAGCACCGCTTGATACCAGTTCATCCCCTCCGAGATCAGCGAGGAGGCGAGCATGTAGGTCGGCACGCAGGCGCTCATGCTGATCCACAACACCGCGATATCCTTCGTGCCCCAAGTGCGCTCGGATTTTCGGGTGGGCGCTATGTCCTTGTTCCAATAGGGCGAGTTCTTGATAGGCTCGGAGTGGTCGTGGATATCCGAATCGCGCAAGGCCGCTAAAATGCTTTTCTTCACGGAAGCTGCTGGACCAGCGGGCCGTAGGTCTCGGGCCGCCGGTCGCGGAAGAACTGCCAAACCTTGCGGACCTCGAGGATCTGGTCGAAATCGAGCTCAGCGGTCACGATCGCGTCCTTGTCGTGCGGCCCGACGGCCAGCATCTTGCCGCGGGGATCGCAGAAATAGGATTGACCGTAGAACTCGCCGATCTTCCAGGGGGCTTCCGTGCCCACGCGGTTGCTGGCGCCGACGAAGTATTGGTTGGCCACCGCGTGCGCCGGCTGCTCGAGCTTCCAGAGATACTCCGAGAGACCTTTCACCGTGGCCGACGGATTGAAGACGATCTCGGCGCCATTTAAGCCTAATATTCTGGCTCCATCCGGGAAGTGGCGGTCGTAGCAGATGTACACGCCGACCTTGGCGTAGCGCGTCTGGAAGACGGGATAGCCCAAGTTGCCCGGCTTAAAGTAAAACTTTTCCCAAAATCCGGGAGCGCAATGCGGAATATGATTTTTCCGGTAGATGCCGAGCAACGAGCCGTCGGCGTCGATGACGGCGGCGGTGTTGTAGTAAATTCCGGTCGTGGGCGTCTCGTAGATCGGCGAGACGATCACCATCTGGTGCTTTTTGGCGAGCGTCTGCATGAGCTTGGTCGTGGGGCCGTCGATGGGCTCGGCGGTGTCGTACCACTTGGTGTCCTGCTCCGCGCAGAAATACGGGCCGTAAAAGATCTCCTGGAGGCTAAGCATCTGCACGCCCTGCTTGGCGGCCTTCTCGATGAGGGCGACGTGCTTGTCGATCATCTTGGTCTTGATCTGAGCCAGCGTGTATTTGGGCGTCGACCAGTCGCACGATGCCTGGATGAGTCCGCACTTCACGATTCGGGGCATAGTCTCTCTCCTTTAACTGCTGGAAATCTTATTGTTGAGCTGGGCCAGGCGTTCCACGACGGGCGGGACGTTGAAGAAGTCCTTTTCAAAATGGAGGACGGCCGAGTCGTCGATGGGCAGGCGCAGCTGGTATCGGTTCTCTTCCTTGTTGTGCTCGAACTGCGTGCCGTACGTCTGCGCCAGTCCGATCGACATGAGAAAACGATCGAGGCTCGCGGCCGCCAGCCAGCGCGATTGTCGGTGGCCGTTGATCGCGGCCATGACGGCCAAGCGATGCGCGCACAGAAATTCCTTGGGCTCGGCGCCGTGCAGAAAGAGAACGGCGGCGCGGTACAGATCGATGGAGGTGTTGATCGCGCCTTGGCCGATCATGTCGCGAACCTCGCCGCGGCGCTCCCGGTCGCGGCCTTTGAGAGCCTCGACGTCTTGCGGCGATACATAGACCCGCTCCCGGTCCTTTTGATCGGCCGAGCAGATCTCTTCGAGGCGTAGGTTGTCGGTCTCGGGAGGCATCAGTCAGTGACGGCGGTAAACCTCGCCGTAGCCCTTCAGGCCGTTCTTGGTGTAGTCTTCCCAGGTCAGCGGCTTGAGGCCGGTATTGACGGGCTTCATGGTGATGCAGCCGTCAACCGGACACACCAGCGAGCACAGGTTGCAGCCCACGCAGTCGTCCTGGAGGACGTGGGGCTTGCGGTTGCCATTCTTGCGGTCGATGTCGATGCATTGGTGCGTGGTGTCGTTGCAGGACACGTAGCAGACGTCGCAGCTGATGCACTTGGCGGGATCGATGACGGCCACGCTCTTGTAGTGGAGGTTGAGGTGCTTCCACTCCACGATATTGGGCGCGGTCTTGCCGATGAAGTCGTCGAGCTTGGCGAAATTCTTGCGCTTCATCCAGCCGGACAGGCCGGCGTTTAAGTCCTCGATGATCCGGAAGCCGTGGTGCATGACCGCGGTGCACAGCTGCACCGAGGAAGACCCCAGCAGCATGAACTCGACGGCGTCGCTCCAGATCGAGATGCCGCCGATGCCGGAGATGGGCAGGCCTTTTGTCTCGCCGTCGGTGGCGATCGAGCTGACCATATTGAGCGCGATGGGCTTGACCGCGGGGCCGCAGTAGCCGCCGTGCGAGATCTTCCCCTCCACGGCGAACTTGGGGATCAAAGTCTCCACGTCCACACCCATGATCGAGTTGATCGTGTTGATCAGCGACACGCCGTCGGCGCCGCCTTGCTTGGCCGCGCGCGCCGCGAAGCGGACGTCGGCGACGTTGGGCGTAAGTTTGACCAGCACGGGGATCGAGGAGACTTCCTTGACGAACTCGGTCACCATCTTCACATACTCGGGCACCTGCCCGACGGCCGCGCCCATCCCGCGCTCGGACATGCCGTGCGGACAGCCGAAGTTGAGCTCGATGCCGTCGCTGCCGGCGGCGATCACCTTCTTGGTGATCTCGTGCCACGCCTTTTTCTCGCAGGGCACCATCAGCGAGGCGATCACCGCGTGCTTGGGGAAACGCTTTTTGACCTCATAAATCTCCTTGAGATTGGTCTCCAGCGGCCGATCGGTGATCAGCTCTATATTATTGAAGCCGGCGATCTTCTGTCCGCCCAAGTCCATGGCCCCGTAGCGCGAGGAGACGTTGACGACGGGTGGGTCCAAGCCCAGCGTCTTCCAGACGGCGCCGCCCCAGCCGTACTCGAAAGCGCGCATGATCTGCGCGCCCGAGTTGGTGGGCGGGGCGGAGGCCAGCCAGAACGGGTTGGGCGACTTGATGCCAGCGCAGTTCGCGGAAAGATCGGGCTTGAGAGGCTTGCTCATGCGTGGCTCCGGGGCACTATCGGAGCGACCTTGCGCCCATCGATGGTGGAGATCCAATAGTCGTTGCCTTCCGGCGCGGGCGCGCCTGGAAACAGCGCGCGCTGGATGCCCCACGCGGCACGTTTGCCGTCGGCGGCGGCGTTGACGACTTCCTTGCCGCCGTTGACCGCGTCGCCGCCGGCGAACACGTTCCGCCGAGAGGAGGCGAGCGTGGCGGCGTCGACGACCAGACGTCCGTCGGGGTGTTGCTTGAGGCCGAGCGCCTTGGCCAAAGCGACGTGCTTGGTCTGTCCGATAGCCGTGATGACGCGGTCGCAGGCGATGACGAGTTTGTTTTCGAACTCGACCCCGGAGACTGATTTCTTGCCCAGGATGCGCTTGGGACAACATCTTCACGCTTGTCGGCTTGCAGACGTACAATACGGCCGATACGCTCTTTTTCGCCGGTTGAGCTGTTAAGAACGTATGAACCAGCAGTGATTTTACCGGAGTAAACCCGGAAGTAAGCCAGCTTGCCCACAAAAGGATCGGAAGTGATCTTGAAAGCCAGTGAGGCAAACGGTTCAGACTCG
>JAYVZL010000312.1:0-8976 GCA_043783505.1 Elusimicrobiota bacterium | reverse complement strand
TCATGGAAGGCCTGACCTTGAGCCAATCGTTGAAAGGGTCCCCGAACTGGACGCTCAAGTCGCGGCTCGCTCTGCTGCGCGAGGATGACAAGCGCGCGACGCTGACCGATCCCATCATGGAATTCTATCGGGACGGCAAAGCCGTCTCACATGTGACGTCCCTGTTCGGCGAGATCAACACGGACACCCATGACGTCTTGCTCTCCTCGGCGGTGGTCGTGGACTCCTACGAGGACCGCTCCCATTTGACCACCTCAAGCCTGCTCTACTCCTCGGCTCGCCAGCGCTTCACGACCGCCGCCGAAGTGCGAATGCACCGGCCCGAGGGAGACCTGCGCGGAAAAGGCATGGAAGCCACCCCCGATCTCTCCGAAATCCGGATCTTCCAGCAGCGCTCCGTGCTCAGCGGGACGGCTAAATGATCCTGCCGCTTCTTCTCGCCGCGCTTGCCGTCCCCGCACGCGCGGCGACCTCCATGCAGGTGGCCGGCAGCGTGGTGCGCAGCAAGGAGTGGATCATCCGCCGGGGCGCCAACAAGGAAGAAGAGTTCGTCGGAGATGTGCGCTATAACGCTGCGGGAAGCAGCTTCTCCTCGGATTGGGCTCTCTTTAAGCACGCCGATCGCAGCTGGCTGGCGCGGGGCTCCGTGCTGCTGCGGCGACGCCTCTCCGATGGCAGCAAGATCGAGGCGAGAGGCGAGCGCGCCGGCCACAATGAGGACACCAAACGCGGCTATCTGGAGCCCGCGGCCGGCAAGCGCGTCGTCTTTACGCGCACGCCTCCCGGCGAGGCACCCGACCGCGGGGAAAGCGGCCGCGCCGACTGGGATGGAGAGAACAGCCTGACGCTTTCGGGCACCGCCAAGATCTGGGGCCCGCGCCTGGAGCTCGCCGCCGACGAGGCCGTCTATGACCGGAGCATGGGGCGGCTCTCGCTGCGAGGCGGCCGGCCCGTCGTGCACAAGCTGGTGGGAGACTGGACCACCGCGGTCAAAGCCGACCATATCGTCGCGACCGATTCGCCGCGGCGCATCGAGGCGCATGGCAAGGCGCAAGGCTGGCTGGTTTTCCACGATCAGGCCAAACTCAAGGAGCTGACCAAGTGAAGCTCGAGGCCCGCGATATCCGCAAGACCTACGGCGAGCGCATGGTCGTCAAGGGCGTGTCCTTGAGCGTCAACACCGGCGAGATCGTCGGGCTTCTCGGGCCTAACGGCGCGGGCAAGACCACGACCTTCTACAGTCTCGCGGGCTTCGTGACCCCCGAGGAAGGGGCCATCGTCATGGATGGAGTCGATGTCACGGCTTTGCCCATGTACGAGCGCGCCCGCCGCGGGCTTGGATACTTGGCCCAGGAGCCGACGGTGTTCAAGGGCTTGACCGTCGAGGAGAACCTGCGCGCGGTGCTCGAGCGCACGGTGCCCAGCAAGCTCGAGCAGATGCGCCGGGTCAAGGCGCTGCTCGAGGAGTTCGGACTTTGGGACCTGCGCCGTCAAAAGGCCTGGACCCTCTCCGGAGGCGAGAAGCGCCGCTTGGAAGTCGCGCGCTGCATGATAGGAGATCCCAAGCTCATCATGCTCGACGAGCCCTTCGTGGGCATCGACCCGATCACCGTAGGCGAGCTCAAGGCCATCATACGCAAGCTCGTCAGCCACGGCATCGGCGTCCTGATCACCGACCACAACGTGCGCGAAACCTTGCCCATCATCGACCGCGCCTACCTGATCTTCGACGGGCGAATTCTCGTCGAAGGCACCGCCAAGCATCTCCTCGACGACCCCAAGGCCCGCGAGCTTTACCTGGGCAAAGACTTTAAGATTTAGCGGGCTTCAACTTCCTCGCGTTTCCAATGGACTTCTATCAGGCAGCTTCGACGGCGGAGTCGGCGGCGAAGACGAAGGTCAAGTCCCCCAGTTCCTTTCCCGCCCGGCTTTCCAAATCAGGAAGCAGCTTGGCGCAAGCGACGACGCGTCCGCGCTTGTCCATCGCGACCCACAACCCAGCGTAAGTTTCGAGCACGCCCCAGATCATTTGTCCCATGGGGAGAAGATTAGGATAGCTGCGTTTCGTTTCTGTTACGAAACGGACAGGTCGGACCCGAGAGGCCCGGCACAGATGCACGTAAGGAAAGCCTCATAGCATCTAGGTATAGGATTCGAGGTGGGCGGTAAGACCGGCGCGACGGGCGAGGGATACGGCCGCGTCGAAGAGGTGCTCAGCCTCGGCCGTGCGGCCGCGAGCATGAAGAACCTCGGCGAGAGACTTGCGCGCGAGCACGAGCCCGCGATCCTCGCCGCCGCCGGAGAAAGCCTTCAGCGCGGCGCGATAGCGGCGTTCGGCTTCGGGCAGCTCGCCGCGGCGTTGATGGATCTGGCCCAGACCCCAATCCACGAAGGCCAGATCCACGCGGTCATCGAGTCCGGCGTACAGCGCATAGGAGAGTCGGTAATTCTTCTCGGCCTCCTTTAAGAGCCCCAACTGGCGCAGGCAATTGGCCAAGCCGCAATGCGCGTAGGCGCGGCCGAACAAGTCGGGGCCGCGCCGCAGGCGGCGTCCGGCCTCAGCGTAAGCACGGCGCGCCTCGGCGAATAAGCCGCGCACTCGCGCGATGCCTCCTAAGCCGAACAAGGCGTAGGCTTCCCCCTCAGCGTCTGCGGCGCGGCGAAAAGCCGCGAGCGACTCCTTGAAGTCGCGATGCGCTCCGGCCAAGTCGCCGGAAAAGCGGCGAGAGCCGGCGATCGCCCAAAGCAGAAATCCGATCGCGGACCAGTCGCAGCGGCGGCGAGCGGCGGCGAGCATGGGAGTCAGCGCCTTGAGCGCCTCGCGGTGATGACTATCCGCGCGTAGAACCAAGGCGTCTTCCAGGGCCACGGTCTCCCGGTCCGCTCCCGGAACCCGGCGCGCTCGCGCCAAAGCCTTTCGGGCGTCCGCTGTCTCGCCCAAACTGCGCGCGCAACGGGCTAAGCCCAGCCAGCCATCGAATGCGATGTCGCAATCGGCTTTATCGATATGAGCCAAGGCCGTCCGATAAGCCGCCTGCGCGCGGCGAAAATATCCCTGTCCGCGCAGGGCCTCGCCGCGCAGGAAGTCGCGTTGAGCGGATAAGGACGCGGGCATTGGAGCAGCGAGAAGAACGAGGGCGCGATCAGGCCGGCCTATGGCACACAGCTCACGTGCCGAGTCTAGACGAAAAAAAGGGTCGAATGGCACGAGGTATTATAGCAATCCGATCCCTCCAACGGACCTATCCACTCTATACACAACCCAACTGTCGTCAACGACAGCGGATATGCTCCGGGTGGATAGCGCGCAACATTCACCCTCCTTCTTATTGAAATCCAGTCTCAACAAGGCTATACTACGACATGACTCTCGAGGAGACCGCGCTTGACGTGCCGGTGCGCGTCTTGGGCTTTGCCGGGATCGAAGACGAGGACAAGATCCGACTGACCGGGCTTGGCCTACGTCCGGGCGTCTCGGTGACGAAGATACTGCGCACCCCCTTGCGCGACCCCGTCGAGTGCCTGGTCGGCGCCCAACTCCTGGCCATCGAGGCTCGATTGCTCGCTCAGATCCAAGTGGAGGCCGAGTGAGACGCGTCGTCGCCTTGGCCGGACGGCCGAACACCGGCAAGACCACCTTGTTCAACGCCCTGACCGGCCTGCGGCAGCGCACGGCGAATTTCGCCGGCTGCACGGTGGAGAAAGCCTCCGGAACCGCGCTCGCCGAGGGCGTCGAAGTCGAGGTGGTGGATCTCCCCGGCACCTTCAGCCTGCTCCCGCAAACCGAGGATGAGAAGGTCTCTTTTCGTTTTCTGTCCGAATGCGCCGAAGCCAGCGAGGATCTCCTCGTGCTGTGCGTGGCCGAGGCCAGCAACCTCGAGAACGATCTCGTCTTGCCGGCTGGTCTGAAGGCCGCCGGCTATCCCGTCGCCACGATCGTGAACATGATCGATGAGGCGCGTCTCAACGGCATAAAAGTCGACGCCGCGGAGCTGTCGGGCGGACTGGGCATGCCGGTCGTATTGATCTCCGCCCGCACGGGCGAGGGCGTGGAAAAAGCGGCCGCGCAGCTGAGTCCCCGCCCGCTGCACGCCGACATGTCCGAGGCGCTCGATTTTCGGAGCGCGTCAAAAACGCGTCTGCACGAACTCCAGGAGGACGCCGTCGCGACCGCCCGTCGCGTTTGCGCGGCCTCGGTCACCTGGCCGCGCGGCGCGGTCTTTCCGACGTTGTCGCGCTCCATCCGCATCGATCGCGTCCTGATGCATCCGCTGGCAGGACCGTTCATCCTGGCCGCGACTATGTTCCTTCTGTTTCAGGCCCTGTTCGTGGGCGCGCGGCCGATCATGGACTTTCTCTCCGGCCTGCTCGCTTCCGGCGCGGTGCTTCTGCGGGCGCGGCTGCCTGAGGGCGTCTTAGCCAGCCTGCTGTGCGACGGCGCGCTTCCCGGCATTTCCGCCGTGATCGTATTCGTGCCCCAGATCGCGATCCTGTTCACGATGATCGGATTCCTGGAGCAAAGCGGTTATCTCCCGCGCGCGGGCGCGATGGTCGACCGCGCCCTTCGCCCCGTCGGCCTCGATGGGCGAGTGTTCATCCCCTTTCTCTCGAGCTTCGCCTGCGCGATCCCCGGCGTCATGGCCGCGCGCACCATACCCAGCGAGAAGCGCCGCCTGGTCACCATTCTGCTGGCGCCGCTCATGACTTGTTCGGCGCGCGTGCCGGTCTACACCTTGCTCATCACCGCCTTCGTGCCCGCCACGTTCGCCCCCCTCGGCTTCAACGGCCAGGGCGTGGTCATGGCGGCCATGTACGTTTTAGCCGTCATCATGGCGCTTCTTCTGGCCCTGGCCCTCAAATACACCGTCCTGCACGAGCCAAATCCGTCTCCAGCCACCATCCTGCCGCCGTACCGCATGCCCAGCGCGCGCGAGCTCGTCCGCTACGTGTGGGCGCGCTGTTGGCACTTTCTCGCGCGGGCCGGGCAGGTGATTTTTACGCTGAGCCTCATCCTCTGGGCGCTGGCCGCCTTCCCCCGAGACGCCGTGCGTTTGGCCCCGATAGAGGCCGAGCTCGCCGCGGCTGCCCTCGCTCATCTTCCGGATACGACGCAAGAATCCGCGATCCGCGGCCGCTTGGCCGCCGCCCGCATCGAAGGCAGCGCGCTGGGACAAACCGGACGACTCATCGAACCGCTCTTTCGCCCACTGGGCTGGGATTGGCGCGTGTCGGTGGCATCCCTCTCGGCCCTGGCCGCGCGCGAGGTGTTCGTGGGCACGCTCGGCACGATCTACGCCTTAGGCGGAGAGTCCCACGCCTCGGACGGCCTGGTCAAAGCCCTGCGCGCGGCGCGCAACGCCGACGGCACTCCTCGCTATTCGCTGGCGACGGCGGTCAGCCTCTTGATCTTCTTCGCGATCGCCCTGCAATGCGTCTCGACGATCGCCACTGTCCGGCGCGAGACCGGCGGCTGGAAGTGGCCCGCGATCCAATTCTCGTTTCTCTTCGGCCTGGCCTACGCACTCTCCTTCGCCGCCTACCGAATCACGATCGCCTTCGGCGGGTAGTCCCCGCTTGTCAGGACTTCTTTCCGGCGAGAATTATCGCGGCGCGCAGCCCCGCATCGTGACCGTATTCATCATCTGTTCCGCGGCGCTTGTGCGCGCTATCGAGCATTCTCTGATAATGGGCGGGATATAATTTCTTAGAACCTGTGAGCTCGCACCAAGTGGCAAAGCCCTCATCGGCCGCGTTGAGCTGGTCCGTGCCGGGCGAAAGACGCTCGGTCGAGAGCAAACCCTCGATAGCAAGCATCTCCGAAGTCGGATCCGCTTGGAAACGATCCCGGTACATGTGCCCGAACTCGTGGATCATCGACGCCCAGTAGCCTTCCACAAAGCGATAAGGACTGCCGCGCTCCTTCTGTATCCGGCCGAACACTCCCCACGGCGCACAGGAGAAGGACCGCTCCGTAATCGTCCTTAGAACTTCGACCGAGGCCGGCCCCGGACCGGCCGCGCAGCGAGCCATCTCGCGCTCGCTCACCGGCCGTCCTAGCGAGATCCGGTAGATTTGATAGCCGTCGCGATGGCGAAATTTTGGAAGCGTATAGGCGCTTGACCCCGAGTAAATGAAGATATCATGGGTATCATAGAGAACGGCGTCGTTGCCGACGATGCCGCGTGGAAATAGCTTGCTAGAAACTTTCTCCGCGTCGAGTAGACCTTTCTCGAAAACACGGAAATCCTCCTCAGTCATGCGATAGCCGCTATGTGCGGGCTCGTTGCCGTTCAATGAAGCCGCGGCGGCCCCGCAGAAGATGGCCAGCAGCAAGCTTAGAACCGGAAGTCTAGAAGTCATATTAGCCGCGGCGCTTGGCGAAGGCGTCCATAAAAGACGACAGCGTCTTCACGTCCGAAAGAGAGATTGCGTTGTAGAGAGAGACGCGCATGCCGCCCACGTTGCGGTGGCCCTTCATGCCCACGATTCCCTCTTTGGCCGCCTCCGCGCAGAACGCGTCGTCGAGATCGGGCGATGGCAGATGGAAGACCACGTTCATCAGCGAACGCGAGGCGGTCTCTACGGGGGCGCGGTAAAACCCCTTTAATCTATCGAGCGTCGCGTAGAGAAGGTCGGCCTTGGCTATGTTGCGCTTCTCCATGCCAGGAGCCCCGCCGTTGTCCTTGATCCATTTAAGCTGCAGCCCGACGAGATAGACCGCGAACGTCGGCGGCGTATGATAGATGGATTTCGCCTTCAGGTGAACCGCGTAGCTCAGTATATCGGGCAAATCGGCGCGGGCTTCCTTCAGCCAATCGCGCTCTAGCGCGATCAAGGCTAACCCGGCGGGCCCCAGGTTCTTCTGCGCCCCCGCGTAGATCAGCGCGAGGCGCCCCGCGTCCACCGGCCGCGACAAGATGTCCGAGCTCATGTCCGCGACGAGCGGCACGCCCTTGCTGTCTGGAAGCTCTCGCCATTGGGTGCCGTAGAGGGTGTTGTTGGTCGTGATGTGAACATAGGCGGCCTTCGCGTCGAGCGAGATGTCCTTGGAGCTGGGTATGCGCGTGTGCTGGCCGCCCGGGCCGGCCGTGTCGCAGGCCGCGCGCGCTTTGCCCACGCGCTGGGCCTCCTCGAAGGCGAGCTTCGCCCAGTATCCCGTCACCAGGTAGTCGGCGCTGCGTCCGGACTTGAGGAAGTTCATCGGCAGCATGGCGAACTGAAGGCTGGCCCCGCCTTGGACGAGGAGGGCGCAATGGCTCTTGGGCAGCGCCATGAGCTCCGTGAAAAGAGACAGGACCTCCTCATGGACGCGGTCATAGTCCTTGCCGCGGTGACTGTGCTCCAGGATCGAGATCCCCGTGCCTTCGAAATCGAGAAGCTCTCTCTGCGCGCGCTCCAACACGGGCAAGGGGAGCGCGGCGGGACCGGCGTTGAAATTGAGCTTCCTCATGGTCGAGCCTTCTTGAGCAGCCTGGCGGCGGCCGAAGTCAATATCCGCGTCGCCGATGGGCCGATTGAATTGGTCTCTTCGTAGTGGCCGGGCAGGCGCGGGAGCATGCTTTTGCTCGCCCTCACCTTGAAGTCATACTCAGGAACGAGATACCCAAGCTCATCGTTGACCAGGCCGCCGAGCATGGGAACGGGCGCTTTGATTAAGTCGCGAAGATACGGCCCTTTGGGCGCGCGCGTCAGATCGGGAGCCTCGCCCAGCGCCAAGGGCGGCCAGCCGAACGCGTAGCGTCCATCGTAGCCGCCGATCGCGAGCTCCGGGAATATTTCCGCGGGCATGCCCAGAACCCGCGCCGGACCTATATCGACGACTGACACAACGCTCATGACCCAAGGCTGGTTCTTTTCGCTGAGGCCAAAAAGGAGGTGCCGAAGGGACAGGAGCCACGTTCCCAGCCAGGAGATTTCGCGCCCATCGATGGAAAATATCCGGTGCCCGAACGCGAGGGCCGGAAGAAACAGACGATAGCGCGAGTTCTCCACTGGAATCCGCACGGACTCCAATAAAAAGCCCAGCCCCCCTCTCGACGCGCCGGTCTTCAGCGCGAGCGCCTCATCGGCGACCGCTTTCCCGATTCGTGCCATCTCCTCGAAGCTTTCGGCCTTGCCGTCCGGCGTCATCAGCCCGCCGATCGCGCCGCTGAGGAACAGGCAGGCGCCGCCGGTCTTCTCCTCGACGCGCGCGCACAGCGGCCCGGGATAGTCGGCCGTAAGAAGAAGGTTGTCCCGGCCCAGGACTTCGGGATGACAGGACCAGTTGACGATGGTCGCCGCCGTTTTTCCGTCGCGGTCGGTCAACCGCAAGACAGAGAGATGCGGATCGATGACTTGGGGGTCGCGCGAGTCCCGGCACAGGCCGCGCGGATTTAGAAGTCCGTGCGCGCCGGCCGCGGTCACCGGCCGCAGCCGCTGCTCCAAGCCTTTGAGCGCCTCGGCGATCTGATTTTTAATCCTCGCTTGGTAGCGGGGATTCACGCCCGAGACGCCGATCATCGGCCCCCACAGTCCCAGCGTATCGGGCCCGGAATGGGTGTGCGTCGCGTTTAAGAAAAGATGCTTATTCTCGTCGCCGCCGCACCACAGTTTTTCTAGATCCCGAGTCTCGTTGAGGTAAAACCCAAGCAGGTCGAGACCGACCATAGCCACCGTGGTCTTTCCCTCGCGGAGGACGATCAGACGGGCGTACAGCGGATCGTGCACGCCCTTGGGATGGCGGCCCTTGGGGCCGAATCCAGCCATGTACGTCTTCTCGACGGCCAGATCGGGTGTGATGTCGACCTTGGCCGCCGCCGCCTCAAGCGCCCGCGCGGACGGGGCCGAAGCCCCGAGGATGATCAGCGCGGCGAACAGCGCCGTCAATCTCACGACGCGCCGAGAACCTTGGCGATCTTCTTGAACAGGCGCTCGGAGTCGAAGGGCTTGATCAGGTAGTCGTCAGCACCCGCGCGGAAGGCCTCCTCCACGTCG
>JAYVZL010000311.1:0-3549 GCA_043783505.1 Elusimicrobiota bacterium | reverse complement strand
CACATCATTCACACCCCAACTGTCGTTAACAACAGTTGAGATGCCCCCTGTGGATAACGTGCAAAACCTAAAATCCGCTTTTTTCATTCGAAACGCAGGACGCGGCGAAAATCTACTTCGGCCCGAACGCCTTGCGCGGATATCGCGCCGTGATCGTCGAGCGCATGCCGCCGCGCGGCGTGAACACGCCGGCGACCTCGCACCACACGGGCTTGGTCGCCTTGGCGATGTCATCTAAGATCCGGTTGACGGCGTTCTCGTAGAAGATACCCATGTTGCGGTAGGCGAGCATGTAGTACTTGAAGCTCTTGAGCTCCAGGCACTCCTTGTTGGGTAGGTAGCGCACCGTGATCGCGCCGAAGTCGGGCAGCTTGGTCTTCGGACACACCGACGTGAACTCGGGCACCTCGATCTTGATCTCGTAGCCCTTGTACTGGTTGGGCCAGGTCTCGATGGGCGGCAGGGGCGCGTCGGCGCCGGACAGCGCCAGGTCGGGATTGTAACCGTAGATCAGGGGCTTATTGGACATCTTTTCTCCTCAGTCTCAGCGAATTCAACGCGACGGAAATCGAGCTCAGCGCCATCGCAGCCCCCGCGTACTCCGGACGCAGCAGGATTCCCCACCGCGGGTACAGCGCGCCGGCCGCGATCGGGATCAAGGCGAGATTGTACACGAACGCCCACGCCAAGTTCTGCCGGATCACGAGACGGATGCGGCGGCTGAGCGCGATCGCCTTGGCGAGCGTGGCCAGGTCGGGATTGAGCAGCGTCATGTCCGCGGACTCGATGGCGACGTCGGTGCCGGTGGCCAGGGCCACCCCCACGTCCGCGTGCGACAGCGCAGGCGCGTCGTTGAAGCCCTCTCCCACCATCGCGACCTTCTTGCCTTCGGATTGGAAGCGGCGAACGATGCCGGCCTTCTCCTCGGGACGGATCTCGGCGAAAACAGTTCCGATGCCGGCGAGCTCGGCGGCGCGATACGCCGCGGCATTGCGGTCGCCGGAAACGAGGTAGACCTCAAGCCCCATTTCCTTGAGCGCGGCGACGGCGGCCGGAGCCGACGGACGCAGTGAGTCCTCCATCTGGAAGGCGCCGAGAAACTCGCCGTCGAGCGCCACGCCGAGAAGAGAGCCGAACTCCGAAAAGCGCGCGGCGTCGTCTTGGGGGATCGCCACGCCTTCCTCGCGCAGCCACGGCAGGCTGCCCGCGCGCACCGCCTGCGCGCCGACGCGCACCAGCACGCCGCGGCCGGGCAAAGCCTCGAAGGAGTCGACCGCCGGAGACTTCACCTTCCGCTCCTTGGCGCGGGCGACGATCGCGGCGGCGAAAGGATGCTCGGAGCGTTCCTCGCAGGCCAGCGCCCAGGCCAGCATCTCATCCTCGGTCCCGCGCAAAGTGATCGCCCCCGCCACGCGCGGACGGCCCTCGGTGAGCGTGCCGGTCTTGTCGAAGAGCACGATGTCGAGCTTGCCGACCTCCTCGAGGATCTCCGCGTTCCTCAAAAAAACACCCAACTCCGCGGCCCGGCCGATGCCGGCCACCACCGCCAACGGCGTGGCCAAGCCCAGTGCGCAGGGGCACGCCGAAGCAAGCACCGACACCGTACAGGTCAGAGCCAGCAGAAAACGGGGCTCCGGCCCCCACTTGATCCAAGACGCGGCCACGATCACCGCCAGGAGCAGCACGGCCGGCACGAACCAGGCCGCGACGGTGTCGACAAAGCGCTGGATTTTCGGCTTGGTGGCCTGGCTCTCGCGCACGGCCGTGACGATGCGAGCCAGCGCCGACTCGTCTCCCGGGCGGGTCACGCGGATCTCGAGCGCTCCGTTTTTATTGAGCGTGCCGCCCCAAACGCGCGAGTCGGGCGCCTTCTCGACGGGCAGGCTCTCGCCGGTGAGCATGGACTCATCGCCCGTGGAGCGGCCATCCGTCACTTCACCGTCGGTGCCGATCGGCTCGCCGGGACGAACCCTCACGGTCACACCGACCTCGACCTCGGCCAAAGGCACCACCGACTCCGCGCCGCCGCGCACGACGCGCGCGGTCTTGGGCGCCATGCGCATGAGCTTGGCCACGGCCTCGTTGGTCTTGCCGCGCGTGCGAGTCTCGAGCCAGCGGCCGAAGGTCACGAACACGACCAGGCCGCTGACCGCGTCCCACTGCGTCTGGCGAGCCGCGGGCGGCAAAGTCTCCGGGAACAAGACGACGTAGGCGCTGTAAAGGAAGGCGGCGCAAGTCGACACGGACACCAGCGTGTCCATGTCCGCCCGCCGGCGAAGAAGCGCGCGCGAGAATCCCTTATGAAAATGCCAGCCTCCCCACACCAGGACCGGGACGGCCAGGATCAGCGCCGTATAGGAGGAAAGGTTCAGCGGGCGCGCCAGAAGCAGCGGCACCGAAAAGATCACCGCCGCCTGCAGACGAGTCATCAGCACGCGCTGCTCGGCCTGCTGGGACAGCAGGCTCATGGACTCGGCTTGGACGCGGGTTTCGCTTTCCCCCAGCACGTCGTAGCCCGCCTTTTCGATGGCGCGGCGCAGAGTGCGCACATCGACCTTGCCCGCGATCGGAGTGAACTCGACGGCGACGGTGCGAGAAGGCAGATCCACCGAGACGGCGCGCACGCCCTCGATCTTATTGAGCGCGCCCTCCACCTTCGTGACGCAGGACGCGCAGTGCATGCCGCCCACCGGCAGGACCACGCGCCGCGCGCCGGGGGGAAGAGCGACGCTCATTGCAGGCTCCGCTTCCAGTCCAGCGCGAGCTCGGCCAAAGTGCGCCATTGACCGGGGAAGCCCTCGGCTATCGCCTGATCGAAGTTCTTGTCGTAGCGCAGCGCGCCCAAGAATTGGGAGTAGCCGATGCGCCCGCCGCGCTCGATCATGAAGCGCGTCATGCTCTCGGCCTGCGCGTACCAAAGGCTGACCTCGTAGGCTCGCTCGGTGGCGGGCACCAGATGGATCATCTGATCCATGGGCAGGGACTGCGCGCGCAGATTGCCGCGCAGGGAGGAAAATAGATCGCCCCGTCCGCGGCTGCCCAGCGCTTTGTTCTCTTGATAGACGGCCAAGCCCTCGTTGACCCAGCGATGATCCGCGTTGACTCGGCCCATGTACTCGTACCAGATCAAGTGCGTGATCTCGTGAGAAAGCACCGCCTCCAGGCGCGGCGAGAGATAGGTATAGAGCGCGTTGCCCACCGCCACGCCGCCGGACCAGTCGGGCTGGCCGGTTTTCTTGCGGTACTCGTCCTGCGTGCCGTACACCACGATCTTATAAAGACCGCGCGGCTGGAACGAGTACAAGCCGGTGTCGGTCATAATCCGCGTATAAGCCGCCTCTGCCGAGTCGGACACCCCGCGCACCGTGTCGATACCGTAGGCCTTCACCATGAAGTGCAGGGCCGAGTTTTCCTGGGCCCCGGCGTCGAGGCCGGGATAAACGCCCTCGATGAGACCGGGGTACGGCCGCCCGCGGCCGTCGTCGGGCAGCTCGCCGGTGTAGGGTATGCAGGCGGCGCCGAGCAGCGCGACGGAAAAAAGAAGGCTTC
>JAYVZL010000310.1:0-3550 GCA_043783505.1 Elusimicrobiota bacterium | reverse complement strand
CAGTCGAGCGAGTCCTCGAGCTGGTGGCCCGCGCCGCGGTCCATGCAGAAGTTGAACATGATGAAGTCATACCAGGTTTCTATGGGGTAGTAGAAGATGTTGACGCGCTTGTCGTCGGCCGCGCGCAAGGTTCCGATGTCGGAGGTGTCCACGCGCAGAGAGAAATTGTGGCTCTTGTAATAGGCGTCGACGTCGACACCCATCCCCTCGAGCAGGCGGTACATGACGCGCGCGTGGCGGACCTCGTCCTTGACGATCTGCGCGACCTGCAGAGTCTCTTTGATATCCGGCGACTTCTGGATCCACGGCACGTAGCCGAACGCGCCGGCCAATTCGGAGTCGGCCTGCATCGACATCAGGTTGGTCAGATGCTCGCGGTACTCGTCGCTCATCTCGCTGAGCTCGGTGATCTTCACACCCTTGGCGATCTTCTCGAGGAGCTTCTCTTCGCGTACTCGGTTGGGTTCGAGGGTCATGTTATTCTCCTTTGAACTGAGGCTGACGTTTTTCCAGGAAGGCAGACACTCCTTCAGAATGGTCTTTTGTCTTGCCAAGGACTTCTTGGAGTTGCGCCTCATACTCCATCTGATCCTCAAGTGAAGGAGCTTCCAAGGATCGGTTGATTGCGCGTTTAGTGAGGGCCAATGCTAAAGGAGGCATCTTGGCCAGCTCGGCGGCCAAGACCTGCGCCTCGGCCAAGACGAACTCGGCCGGCACGACCTTGTTGACCCAGCCGCACGCCAGGGCCTGCTCGGCCGTCACCGGCTTAGCAAGCCAAGCATGCTCCAAGGCCTTGGAGTAGCCGACGAAGCGGGGGAGAAAATAGGTCATGCCCGAATCGGGGACAAGGCCGACTTTGACGAACGCATTAACAAACGTCGCTTTTTCAGCAGACACTTTTAAATCCGTTGATAGAATGAGGCTGGCCCCTGCTCCGGCCGCCAATCCGTTGATCGCACCGATAACCGGTTTTTCTAGTTTGCGTATTTGGGCGATCATAGGATTGAAATGATTTCTAAGTTCATCTCCCAAGGAGAACGTCTTGACGCTCTGCCGTTTCTTGAGATCGCCAAGGTCAGCGCCCGCGCAAAACGCCCTTCCGGCGGCGGTCAGAATGATGACTTTAACGCTGTTGTCCGTCGCCGCCTTCTTGAGCGCGTCGGCAATCGTCTTCATCATGCCCATCGTCAAAGCATTGAGGACTTCGGGGCGGTTCAGAGTTATGGTGAGGACTCCGTCTTTTGTTTCAACGAGAAGTTCTTGAGCGATCGCTGTGGTCATGTTATTCACCTTTCCAGACGGGCTTTCGTTTCTCGGAGAAGGCTTTCATGCCTTCTTTCTGATCAAGCGTGCTAAATAACGAGTAAAACAATCGGCGCTCATGCTTTAGACCTTCGGCCAACGCAACGTCGACGGAGAGGCGAACGGACTCTTTGATGGCCCGAACGGCCAATGGCGGCATCAAGGCGATCTGTTCGGCCATTTTTTTGGCCTCGGATAAATACGATTCGACCGGCACGACCCTATTTACAAGGCCGAGGGACAAAGCCTCACGCGCGGACAAACGTCTTCCGGTAAGGCACATCTCCATGGCGACGGACTTCCCTACGATGCTTGTTAATCGTTGCGTTCCGCCCGCTCCCGGCATAACGCCGATGAGGACTTCGGGCTGGCCGAAGACGGCCGTCTCCGAGGCCACGATCATGTCGCAGGCCATCGCCAGCTCGCAGCCGCCGCCAAGCACGAAGCCGGAGACGGCGGCGATCAACGGCTTCTTCAGGGAGCCGATCTTGTCCCAGCGGGCCAGATGATTGGCCAACGCCTTCTCCGCGGCCTGCGCGTCGGCGAGGTCCTTCATATCGCCGATGTCGGCGCCGGCGGCGAACGCCTTGGGAAGACCGGCGAGCACCATGACTCGAATGTCCTTGTCCCGATCGAGACCGCCTAAGACTTCGACGATAGCGTCCATGACCGAAACCGACAAGGCGTTGAGCGCCTGAGGTTTATTGAGTATGACGATGCCGACCGCGCCTTCGGTCTCGACGACGACTTCCTGCGCCGCGCCGGCGGGCATCTAGTTTAGGTCCACCCAGACGGACTTAAGCGAGGTGTAGTTCTCGAGCGCGTACTGGCCCTTCTCGCGTCCGTAGCCGCTTTGCTTGACGCCGCCCCACGGAGCGGCCGCGTCGACGAAGTGATAGCAATTGATCCAGACCGTACCCGCTTTTATCTTTGCCGCGGTTTGATGGGCTTTTTTCACGTCTTTGGTCCACACGGCGGCGACCAGGCCGTAGTCGGTTGCGTTTGCGCGTGCGACGACTTCATCGATGCTATCGAAGGGCATCACGGCCACGACGGGTCCGAAGATCTCCTCGCGGGAAATCTTCATCTCGTCTTTGACGCCGCCGAACACGGTGGGTTGGACGAAAAAGCCCGGTCCGGCGCCGGCCGCGCCGCCGGACAACAATTGCGCGCCCTCTTTCTTGCCGCTATCGATATAGGCCAAAACGCGGTCTCGTTGCTCGGCAGACACCAATGGCCCCATATGAGTTTTCGGATCGAGGGGGTTGCCCTGCTTAACGGTTTTGGCCCGCTCAGCGAGTGCTGCGACCATCTTGTCGTAAGCGGGACGCTCGATAAAAACGCGCGAGCCGGCGGAACAGCACTGGCCCTGGTTGTAGAAAATTCCCATGAAGATGCCCTTCGCCGCGGCCTCGAGATCGGCGTCAGCGAACACGATATTCGGCGACTTGCCGCCGAGTTCCATCGAGATGCGCTTCATGTTTCCGGCCGACGCCTTGACCACTTCGCGGCCGACTTCGGTGGAACCGGTGAAGGTCACCTTGTCGATACCCATGTGGTTGGCGATCGCGGCGCCGGCGGTGGGTCCAAACCCAGGGAGAACGTTGACCACGCCCGGAGGCACGCCGGCCTCCAGCAACAGTTCACCAAGGAAAAGCGCCGACAAGGGCGTTTGCTCAGCCGGCTTCAAGACGATGGCGTTGCCGCAGGCCAATGCCGGCGCCAAGCGCTCCACCGCCATCAATAACGGGAAGTTCCAAGGGATGATGGCTCCAACCACGCCCACGGGCTCGCGCACTGTGTAATGAAGGAACTTAGCTCCAGGAAAGTACGGCACCGAGACCGGAGTCGTCTCGCCGTGTATCTTCGTGGGCCAGCCGCCGAAATAGCGGAGCAGGCCGATCGCCAGGGGCAGATCGCCGTTCTTGGCCTCGCGGATGGGCTTGCCGTTGTCGAGCGTCTCGAGCTGAGCGAAGGCCTCGGCGCGGGCTTCGAGCAGGTCGGCCGCTTTGTGGAGGACTTTCTCGCGCTCGGCGGGGGACATCTTGGACCAGGGTCCCTCGAGCGCCTTGCGCGCGGCGGCGACGGCGCGATCGACGTCGGCGGAGTCGGCTTCGGCCACGACGCCGAGAGTCTCGCCGTCGGCGGGGTTTATCGTCTTAAAAGTCTTGCCGCCGGCGGCATCGACGGGCTGGCCGTCGATCAGCAGCTTATGGACCTTGCGCGACAGAAATTCCTTTAAAAGGGG
>JAYVZL010000309.1:0-9019 GCA_043783505.1 Elusimicrobiota bacterium | reverse complement strand
GTCTTCCTGCAGGCGGGCGCAAACCGCGTAGCCGTCCATGACCGGCATCATGACGTCGAGGATAATGAGATCGGGGATGATGGCGGTCTCGTCGCGGGGCTCGACGCCGGCCTTGGCGAGCGCCTCTGCTCCGTTATACGCCGCGATGACCATGTGCCCGTCCTTCTCGAGCATGAATTTGATGAGCGTGACCACGTCGCGCTCGTCGTCGACGAGCAGAATCCGCGCCATGAGGACATTCTATTACATTTGCTCAATAACCGGTGAAGTAGGGCGCGGCGTCCCTGGGCCCCGCGGGATAGCGCTCCGCTCGAAAACGGACCGCCAGCGCGGCCGGGGCCTTGTCCCCGATGCGCCGGTACAAGGCGTCGGCCTCGGCGGTCTTGCCGCGCGAATCGAGGAGGTTGGCTTGGCGCAGGAGGATCCAATCCTTGAGGCCGCGAGGGTGCGGTATCGAGTCGACCGCCGCGAGCCAGCGTTCCGCTTCCGCGGTGCGGCCTTGCAGAAGACGGCTCTCGGCGGCGCGGTAAAGGGCCCAAGCGCGCGCGGGGGCGCGCAGGGTCGCATGGAGCGTGGCGAACCACGGCCCATCGGGATCGGCGAGGGCCACGGCCGCGTTGTAGTCGCCGCGGCGCTCGGCGACATAGGCGCGGCGCAGGCGGAAGATGGGATTGTGCGGGTAGCGGGCCATGAGCTCGGCCAGGAGCCGCTCGGCTCCCGGCAAATCGGCCTCGTCTTCCTTGGACAGTATGGTCGACAGCACCGAGCGGGCCTCCATGCGCGCGATCCCGCTGGCTTGGGCCACGCTCCACAGCTCGGCCAGGCCGAGCGCGCGGTCGGCTTTTTCGCCGATGAGGAGATAGGCCATGGGCTTGGCCCCGGCGGGCATGCGCGCCGCGAAATAGTGGTACATGCCCATGCCCAGGCGCGCGTCGCAGAGGGAGGGGTCGAGCGCCAAGGCTTTTTTTAAGTGCTTGATGGCCGACATTCCGTCGGGGACTGCCCGGAAGAAGCGCTTTTGCGCGGCGTTGGCGCGCGCGCGGAAGCCGAGGGTGGCGCCCAGGTAGTAATGGGCCTCGGCGGGGCTCGTTTTCATAAGGGCTTTGGCCGTCCTTTCTGCGGCCTCGTTGTCGGCCTCGAAGGCGGCGTAGGTGGTCGTCGAGCGCATGCCCTCGGCGATCCAGCGCTGGTACGACGAGACCCCGCGATAGAACGCCCCGGCGGGGTGGCCGGGATGGCGCGCGACCAGCGCGTCGGCGGCCGCCCGGGCATGATCGAAGTCCATGTCGTAGAACAAATCGACGACCCCCGCCATCTCGCGCTCCAGCTGGGGCGGAGCGGCTTGGGCGACCGCGGCTAGAAAGAGGGCCGACAGAAGCGAGGCGCGCATGGTCAAAGATATATAATCGCGAGATGGCGCACAAAGAAGCGGTGATCCTCATCGGGCACGGCGGCACCGCCGCCGACATGCCCAAGCCGATGGTCGGCGAGCTCAAGCGGCTGGAGGGCGAGCGCATGGCCCGGCACGAGGCGATGATGAGTCCGCGCGAGGCCGAGCTCGACAAGATCATACGCGACTGGCCGCGCACCGCGGAGACGGACCCTTATAAATACGGAGTAGAAGAAATCGCCAAGGCGTTGGCCCCTAAGCTCGCAGGACGAAGACTCATCACGGCCTATAACGAATTTTGCGCGCCGTCGGTCGAGGACGCCATCGATCTTCTTATTAAGGACGGCTTCACAAAGATCAATCTCATCTCAACGATGTTCACCCGGGGCGGCATCCACGCCGAGTGCGAAATACCGGGCATCGTGATCGCCGCCAAGAAAAAATACCCCGGCGTGCGCGTCGAGTACGCCTGGCCTTACGACGCCGGCTTCATCGCCGAGTTTCTCGCCGCCCAGCTCGTCCGCCGTGGCGCCTAGTTAGACTTAGCCGCGGCCGGCGCCGGTTCCTTGACTTAAGCCGTGATGTCCTGGAACAGGATGGCGGTGCCCAATCGGGCGCTATCCTTTCCGAGCACGGGCACCGCGGAGTAGCCGATCGTAGCTCTTTGCCTCGACGGTCATGGTCATCTCTTGGCGCATGAGGTGCTTCGGCCGAGCAGCCGGTGAAAAACGCTACGAACGTTTTTCGATGAGAAGGCCGGTTACGTACTTGTGCAGAACGCTGGCCATGAGAGTTTGATAGGGGATGCCCTCTTGGATGGCCTTGCGCTGCATCCCATCTAGATCGCCCTGCGTCAGGCGAATGTTGACGCGGCGTACTTTTCGGAGTTTCTGGAGGGTGTGGTGGGCATAGGCTTGATACCGTTTACGCTCGGCCTCATAGTTGTCCACACGCTTCCATTCTCCGCTATCGACGGAGCGCAGAATTTCTTTTTCATAGGCGTCCAGTTTTAGATTTTTGAATGGATCTTTTTTCTTAGCCATGGCTCAATTCCCTTTTAAGTAAAATTTTGTCGCCCGATGCCCCTCTCCGCTTGCAGCCAGGTATCTTTGATTTTATCCCAAAGAATCTCTTTCCAATGCCCTCCCAGAATAACACGATGTGTGCCTATTGTCAACAGACCTCCATACGCCGCTCAGTGGGAACCATTCACTTATCAGACGATTGATGGGGCCAAAAAGTTCCCTAAATTCGCTAGAATCGCCCCACATATGGCCATTGAACAGACGCTTATCCTCATCAAACCGGACGGCGCTTTCCGCAAGCTGACCGGACTCACCATCGACCGCCTCGACGCCACCGGCCTCGAGATGGTCGCCGCCAAGATGATCTGCATCACCGAGAAGCTGGCGCGCGAGCATTACTCGTCGCTGTCGGATAAGCCCTTCTTTGAAGGCCTGATCAAGTACATCCGCGGCGAGTTCCACGGTATTAAGGACAACCGCATCCTGGCCTTGGTCTATCGCGGGGAGAATGCGATCAAAGCCGTGCGCGCTATCGCGGGCGCCACCAATCCCGAGCAGGCGACGCCGGGCACGATCCGCGGCTCCTTCGGCCGCATCACCACCGCCGGCCAATTCGAGAACGTGATCCACGCGTCCTCAGACCCGACGGACGCGGCTAAAGAGGTCGCGTTGTGGTTCAAGAAAGACGAGATCATCCCTTAAGACAATGAACGCAGAGGTGCTCCTCATGGCGGCGTTGGCCTTGTCCGCGGCGGCCGCGCCGTCGCCCAAGGTGGTCATGCCTCTGTCCAAGACCCCGACCGTCAAAAAAATACTTCCCGGCGAAACGGTCGACCTCAAGACCATCGACGGCTGGGCTCTTCATGCCGTCTACGCGCCGGCGGCGGAGGGCAAGAAGACGCTGGTGCTCCTGCACGGCACGGGCCAGCGCAAGGAGGACTGGAAGCTCCTGGCCTTGCCTCTGACGCGGGCGGGCTACGGATTGATGGCCGTCGACATGCGCGGCCACGGCGAAAGCCGCACGAGCCCTTCGGGCGAAGTTCTGACCTGGAAGCAGCTGAAGGCGACGACCAAGGCGGATAATGATTTCTTGGACATGTCGCGTGACGCCGACGCCGCGGTGGCTTTTCTGACGGGCAAGGGCGTGTCCGAGGAGTCGATTGGCTTTATCGGCGCAGAGGTCGGAGGAAGCATCGCGCTGCGCTACGCGGCCACGCACCCGAAGGTCCCGCTCGTGATCCTGCTGTCTCCCGGGATGAAGTGGCAGGAGGTCTTGACCGTCAACGCTTTGCGCGCGATGAAGCGGCCGATCCCGACGCCGCTGTTGATGGTCTACTCCGAGGCGGACCGGGTCTCCTCAAAAGAGGCCCCGATCATGTACTCGTTCGCCAAAGCCGCGGTCGGCGCGCAGCTGGCGACGCTGGTGCCGGTCGCGCAGGAGCGCGGCACGCGCATGCTCAAGGCCCAACCGGCGCTCATCGAGCAGATCATCTCTTGGATCGCCAGCCCGGTCGCGCCCGAGACCTCCGCGGTCTCCACGCCGGCTGTCGTCGCGCCGCCGGCGGACGACGGCCGCGACTGAAATGGGGCTGCTGTCGTCGCGCGCTTACGCGCGTTTGCCGACCGAGCAGCCCAACCCGCGCACGCGCAACATCGACCGGAAAAAAACGCTCGAACTCGTTGGCCTGATTTTGGCGGAAGACCGCCTCGTTCCCGTGGCCGTGGCCCGGGTCTCGAAGCAATTGGCCAAGGGAGTCGACGCGCTCGCGCGAAGCTTGGCCTCAGGAGGATCGCTGATCCTTCTTGGCGCCGGCACCAGCGGACGCCTGGCTGTGCTCGAGGCGGCGGAATGCCCGCCCACCTTTAACACGTCCACCCGCCAAATCCGCGCCGTTATCGCCGGCGGCCCAGGCTCGGTGTTCCGAGCCAAGGAAGGGGCCGAGGACGATCCGGCCCTCGGCCGCCGCGCCGCGGCGTCCGTGCGGCGCGGCGACGCCGTCATCGGCGTGGCCGCCAGCGGCGTGACGCCCTTCGTGCGCGAGGCCCTCATCGAAGCCAAGAGACGAGGCGCCTGCACCATCCTGGTGACTTCGAACGATCGCCATGGAGCCAAGGCCGCCGACATCGTAATAGCGCCCATGGTCGGTCCCGAGGTGGTGACCGGTTCCACTCGCTTAAAGGCGGGAACGGCCGCGAAGCTGGTCCTCAACGCGCTGACGACCGGAGCCATGATTCGCATCGGCAAGGTTTACGACCATTGGATGGTCGATCTCAAGCCGACCTCGCGCAAGCTGCGCCTGCGCGGCGAGCGCATCGTCGCCGATCTGGGTCGCGTCAAGCCCAGCAAGGCGAGGGCGTTTTTTCAAGCCTCCGGCGGCAGCGTTAAAATCGCGGTCGTCATGGCGCGCAAAGGCCTGTCTGTTTCCGAGGCGCGGCGCGTTTTGGCGCGCGCCGACGGGGTTCTGCGACGCGCTCTGGAGGAATCCGCGTGAAAGGACGCCTGCAGATCGAGACCGTCTCGAGCATCGTTCTAAAGGATAACCCGCTCGGCGATCCGCGCCGGCGCGAGATCCCGGTGTATTTGCCACCCTCTTACGGGGCCGTGCGCGGCCGCCGTTATCCGGTTTTGTACTACCTTCCGGGCTTTACAGGCACGAGTCGGGGGGCCGTCAACTACAATCCCTGGAAGGAAAATATAGTCGAACGATTCGACCGCCTGATCTCCGAGGGCAAGGCTCGGGAGGCGATCCTTGTCATCCCCGACGGCTTCACCGCCTACGGCGGCTCGCAGTACTTGAACTCCGAAGCGACCGGGCGCTACGAAGATTTCGTGATCGACGAATTGATCGCCTTTATCGAGGACAAATTCGCCGCGGTTTCTCATCCCGAAGGCCGCGCGATCATGGGCAAGTCCTCGGGCGGCTTCGGGGCGCTGACGTTGGCGATGCGCCACCCCGAGGTGTTTGGTCACTGCGTCAGCCACTCCGGCGACATGGGCTTTGAGGCAGGTTATGGATCTGATATGTATAAGTTCGCGACCGCGCTCGGCCGCTACGGCGGCTCGTCCAAGAGATTCGTCGGCGCATTCTTGAAGTCGCGGACAAAAGCGAGCTTCGATCACGGGGCGATCAACCTGATCGCGATGGCGTCGTGTTATTCGCCTAATAAAAATTCCGAGTTAGGATTCGACCTGCCTTGCAATCCCCGCACGGGCGAGCTTATTGCTCCTGTCTGGAAGCGCTGGCTTGCGCTCGATCCTATCCATGCCGCGGCCAAGCATGCGGGCGCATTGAGCCGGCTCAAGACCCTGTGGTTCGACGCGGGGACGCGCGACGAATTTTATCTACACCTTGGCGCGCGCCGCTTCTCGCAGACGCTCAAAGCGTTGAAAATCCGGCATACATACGAAGAACACGGCTTAGGGCATTTCGACATGGCCGAGCGTCTCGACAAGTCCTTGCCGTTGTTGTCCTCGCGCTGCCGCCGCGTCGGCTGATGAGCGACAAAATCGCGTACTCCAGCGATCCGGATTGGGGCAAGCCCGGCACCCCTCGTCAGCCCGAGCCCCTGCGTTTATCTTTTCAACGCGGAGCCAAGGGTTCCGGCGTGACGCGCGTGGAGCGGCTGGTGATGCATCCCACGCATAAGGACGCGTTGTTGGGAAAATTAAAAAAACAGCTTGGTTGCGGCGGGACTATGAAGGATGGGGATTTCGAGTTTCAGGGCGATCATCGCGACAAGCTCGAGAAGATCCTGATCGCCGACGGTTATAAGATCAAAAGAATCGGCGGGTAGTTTGCTAGTTGAGCGTGAACAGAAAATTTTAGGAGGCTTGACCAATGTCCCCGATCGCCAAAACCCGCCAGAATTCCGCCCGCGCCGCCATGATGGCGGCCGCGCTGACCATGACCGCCGTTGCGCATCTGCGCGGCGACGAGGGGATGTGGACCTTCGACAATCTGCCGGTCAAGCTTCTCAAGGACAAGTACGGATTTACGCCCACGCAGGAGTGGGTCGACCACCTGCGCTTGGCGTCGGTGCGATTCAATGATGGAGGTTCGGGCGCCTTTGTATCGAAAAATGGCCTCGTACTGACCAATCATCACGTCGCGCTTGGACAGTTGCAGAAGATGTCAAAACCGACCAAGGATTATGTGAAAGAAGGCTTCTTCGCGAAATCCGCTTCTCAAGAAATCGCGTGTCCCGATCTCGAAGTGAACGTCCTCGTCTCCATGGAGAACGTGACCGACCGAATGCTCAAGGCCATCGACTTGAAGGCCTCCGATAAAGATCAAAACGATCAGCGCAAGGCCGAGACCTCGCGCATCACCAAGGAGTCGATGGACAAGACCGGCCTGCGCTCCGACGTCGTCGAGCTTTATCAGGGCGGCGAGTACTGGCTGTATCGGTACAAGAAATATACGGACATGCGTCTGGTCATGGCGCCCGAACTGCAGGCGGCTTTTTATGGAGGAGACCCCGACAACTTCACCTACCCGCGCTTCGCGCTCGACTTCGCCTTCTTCCGCGTCTATGAGAACGGCAAGCCTGTGAAGATCGACCACTATCTCAAATGGTCCGCCGACGGCGCCGCCGAGAACGAACTGGTCTTCGTGACGGGCCATCCAGGGCATACCGACCGCCTCAACACCGTCGCCCAGCTCGAGTACGCCCGCGACCTGGGGCTTCCTTTATATCTCGAAGTCGCGCGCAAGAAGCGGGCGGATTACTACGCCTACGCCAAGCTAGGCGTCGAGCAGACGCGTCGCTCCAAAGACCGCATCTTCAGCATCGAGAACGCGATCAAGGCGGTCAGCGGCGAACACGAGGGCCTGCTCGACCCGGCGTTGCTGAAATCGCTGAGAGATTCTGAAGATGTCCTGAGAAAATCGGTAGCCGACTCCTCCGACCCCACGGTTCGCGGCGCAAAGGACTCGTGGAGACATATCGCCGACGCGCAGAAAAAATACGGGGAGCGCCGCCTGCGGGCGACCTATCGCCGCTACGACGCGACGAAGCTCGTCGGCCTGGCCGGAACCCTCGTCCGCTACCTCGCCGAGGTCGCCAAGCCCAACGACAAGCGCTACGAGGAGTTCCACGACTCGAATCTCGAGTCCCTGCGTTTTCGCCTCTTCTCGCCGGCGCCGATATACCCGGACATGGAGGAGTACCTGCTCGCGCGCACGCTGGAAGACGCGCTGGCCAAGCTCGGTCCCAACGACGAATTCGTCGCGGCCGCGCTCGGCGGCGAGACCCCGCAGAAGGTGGCTCACGACCTGATCGCGGGTACTAAACTTATCGATCCTAAGGAGAGGAAGAAGCTCATCGAAGGCGGCGAAAAAGCCGTGGCCACTTCAGACGATGCTTTGATTGTTTGGCAAAGAAAACTCGATGCGATCTATCGAGCCCAGCGCAAGTGGTACGAGGATGAGATCGAGAGCGTGTTCACCGCCGAAGGAAAGAAGATCGCCAAGGCCCGTTTCGCGGTTTACGGTAAATCGACTTATCCGGACGCGACGTTCACGCTGCGCCTGTCGTACGGCAAGGTGGCGGCCTATGAGCTCGGAACGACGATCGTGGCTCCTTTTACCACCTTTTATGGGCTCTACGACCGCGCGATCGGCCACGGCGAGAAGCCGCCGTTCGATTTGGCCCCGAGAATAAAGGCCGCGAAGACAAAAATACATCTTGAGACAAAGGTGAATTTCGTCACCACAAACGACATCATCGGCGGCAACTCCGGCTCGCCGGTGGTCAACGCGAAGGGCGAATACGTGGGGCTGGTGTTCGACGGTAACATCCAATCGCTGGTCGGCCGCTACGCTTATGACGACGCGCGCAACCGCACCGTGGCGGTGCACTCCTCGGGCATCGTCGAGGCGATGCGCCGCATCTACGGCATGGGCTCTCTTGCCGACGAAATCGAGGGCAAGCCGCGCAAATAATCCTCGACTATCCTTGAGGACAGTCCGGCGCTAGGATTTAAGCCGGCGGCGCAGGTCTGTGATCAGCAGGCTCGGAAAAGTCTCGTCGTCGAGCTGGGACCAGATCCAAGTCGCGTGGTGGGAAGAGGGCTGGACGTAACGGTGGTGCATCGGACGCACGGTATCCTCGTAGAGGCGCAGCGTCTCCTCGAGCTTCACGTTTCGCTGCGAGCTGTCGCGGCGCACGCGGCGCAACAGGCGGATGTCATCGGGCGCGTCGATGAAGACGGAGACGGTCATGCGCTCGCGCAGGGTCTTTTCGTTCAAGACCAGAATCCCGTCGATGATGATCAGCGGCTTGGGCTCGACGCGCCGCGTCTCCTTGAGACGGCAATGAGTAGCGTAATCGTACATAGGCGCGTCGATCCCCGCGCCGGACATCAGATGGTCGAGTTGGCGGCACATCAGCGTCGTTTCTAGCGAGCGCGGATGGTCGAAGTTCAGCTTTCGGGCTTCCTTGTTTGAAAGCCCGCCGTTGTGCCGGTAGTACCAGTCGTGGCAGACGATGGTCGTTTGCTGCGTGGCCACCGCCGCGCTGATTGCGGCCGGGCTCGACGGCGTCGACCGCAGGCTCGACCCCGGCGCGCCGTGTACCGAAGACCTGTTCAAACTCTCGTTGG
>JAYVZL010000308.1:0-9023 GCA_043783505.1 Elusimicrobiota bacterium | reverse complement strand
CGCCGTGAAGGCCGCCAGAAACCTTATAGGCACTCTTGTCGAACTTTCCTCCCGCGTGCAGCACGGTCATAATGACCTCGAGCGCGGATTTTCCTCGAAGATTGGCGGGGAGCTTCGGGTCCTTCATGACGTCGACAGGTATGCCCGAGCCGTCATCCTTGACGGTAATCGAGTTTCCTTGGTGGATAAAGACGTCGACGGTAGTGCAGCGTCCGGCCAGTATCTCATCAACGGCGTTGTCGACGACCTCATAAACCAGGTGGTGCAGGCCGGAAGGACCGGTGCTGCCGATGTACATCGCGGGCCGTTTACGAACAGCTTCCAGACCCTCGAGAACCTGGATCTTAGATGCGTCGTACTTTGTGTCGTCCTGCTTCGCCATATCGCTCGTCTCCATCGCGGCTTCGGACATCGTCTCCTCCTCCGGCTGTGCCGGGAAATGCGACGTCTTGCCCCTTAATTATCAACGCACGGCACCGTCAACGATAAGTCGTCTTGACCGTCAAAATCCAAGGCCGGCTAAAATATTTATTCAAAGACTTTATCAACACGCCCGACCGCAATTGCAACTCTTGCGCGGCCGCGGCACTTTTCGGCCGAACGAACAAAGTTCCCTTCTTCACCGCCACCAGCGTCCAGTACTTGGAAAAAGCTCCGCATTCCTTTTCCCACACCCCGTTTAGAAGCGCCAATTTATCGTTGACGGTTCCGGCGCGGTACGAAAAACTCTTGACTAAATCGCTCGACGTCGACCATCGGCCCGGCTTTTCTTTTTTTAGTATCACAACCTCATCGGCATGACGACAAAACGGTAATCCCCCTCTCCGACGGCCGGCTCAAACAGAGCTGGATTGACGGGGCTCGTCATCGCCACCGTGACCTTCGCGCTGTCTATATGTTTTAAAGCGTCAACGACAAATTGAGGATTAAAAGCGACGGAGAAGTCCGGTCCAGGATATTCGACCGATAAATCCTCGTTAAACTCATTATTCTGACTTGAGGCCGTTACATGCAGAAGCCCTTTCTTTAAAGCGTATTTAACGGAACCCCCACGATCAACAGCGCACAGTGAAGCGCGTTTGGTCACAGCCAAGAGATCCTTGGTTTCTGCCGTAAATATGACCTCACGTTTAGTCGGAATGACTTGCTCATAATTAGGAAAAGAGCCGCCGACAAGACGAGAGAGAATAGTCGTGCCTTTAAGCTGGAAGGTTATCTGATTATCCGTCACGGCGACCAATATTTTCTCTTCGTCGTTTTCCGAGATATCGAGCAGCGCGACAAGCCGCAGCAGTTCGGTTAGGACCTTCGTCGGGACTATGACCGAAAATTCCTTATCTTTAGGGATTATGTTCTTAGCGCAAACCGCCAAGCGCCGCCCATCGGTCGACACCATCTCAAGAACGCCTTTTTTAGCCGCCCAAAAAACGCCATTGAGCACATGGCGCGTCTCATCCGAGGAGGCCGCAAATATCGTTTTTTTGACCATTCCCGCCACGACCCCCGCCGGCAACTCAAAGGCGTTGGCCTTATTGAAATCAGGCAGGACGGGATACTCGGATTTAGGCGAACCCACTATTCCAAAACGAGAGCGGCCGCATTTAAGGGAAACCTTGCCTCCAGCATCCACGGTCAACTCTATATCCTCGGAATCAGGAAGGCTGTGAAGTATATCCGCGAACTTTTTAGCGGGAATAGTGATGGCCCCGTCGCTTTCTATCTCCGCGTTGATGTAGTGCTTTACTCCCATCTCCAAATCAGTGGAAACAACCTTTACTTTCTTGTTCTCCGTTTCAAGAAGAAAATTAAGAAGTATGGGGAGGGTGGTTCGGCTGGAAAGTGCGGATTGTATCGTTTGAACCCCTTGCGACAGTTCTTCCTTGCTGATGGTTATTTTCATTTTAATTCATCCTCACCGTCATCAAGCGGGGGACGCGGTGGATAACGGCGTTTTCCCAATGTAATCCGGCGCGTAAGCCTGTGGATAACGAGGCGAAGTTATCCACATAATCCACAGCGCCCGCGTTCTTCCACGATTGTCGCAAGACATTCACAAGTTCGTCACATTTTATCATCATCGCTCCGCCAGTTTAATATCCGACTGGAGCTTGTTGACGAGCTCAAGGAAAAAAGGGTCTTCTTCTATCTTTTTCTCTATCTTCTTGCGCGCGTGGAGCACCGTGGAGTGATCCTTGCCGCCGAACGCGCGGCCGATGTCGGTGGAGGATAGCTCGGTCATCACGCAGGCCATATACATCGCGACCTGCCGAGGCATGGAGATAGAGGCGGTGCGCTGGTGTCCTTTTAAATCCTTCACGTCGACTGAATACTTCAGGGCGACGACGCGCTGGATGGTCTCTATGCGCACGGGAGAGGAGTCGTCGACGGCAATGGAGTCCTTTAATATTTCACGGGCGTCATCGACGGACAGAGGCGCCCCGGTCATAGCCTGGAACGCCTTGAGCCGGATAAGGCACCCCTCGAGGGCCCGCACGTTCGTCTTGACCGAGGACGCGATGAAAAGAACGACGTCGTCCGGGGCGGTGAATCCCTCATGCTCGGCCTTCTTTCGAAGAATCGCGATGCGAGTCTCAAGATCCGGAGGCTTTATGTCCGCGACGAACCCCCACTCAAGACGCGAGATCAGGCGTTGCTCGAGAGGAGACATCTCCTTGGGGGAGCGATCGGAACTGACGACGATCTGCTTGCGCGAGTCGAACAGGGCGTTGAACGTGTGAAAAAACTCCTGCTCGGAGCGGTCCTTGGCGATGAGAAATTGGATGTCGTCGATGAGCAGGCAATCAAGAGAGCGGTACCGGGAGCGAAACGCGTCGATCTGATTGTTCTGCACGGCGGCAATGAACTCGTTGACGAATTGCTCGCTCGTCGTGTAGAGGACGCGCGAGCGCGGGTGATGCCTGCGCACCGCATTGCCGATGGCGTGCATCAAATGGGTCTTACCCAACCCGACGCCGCCGTAGAGCACATAGGGGTTGTATTGCGTTCCCGGGTTTTTGGCGATCGATTCAGCGGTGGCGCGGGCCAAGCGGTTGGACTCGCCGATGACGAACGACTCGAAAGTATAACGGGGATTAAGCTCCGAGAGAGGAAAATCTGACTGCGCGGAGGCTTCGGGCACGGGGTCCGATGGGGGGAGCACGCGAGTCAAGTCGCGCTCGACGCGAAAATCTAAGCCGACCTCGGAGCCGGAAAGATCCCGCAGCAGGGCAAGCAGGCGCCTCTGATACCGCTCCTTGATCCCGTCGGAGAAGAACTTATTAGGAACCCGCAACAGAAGGACTCCGTCCTCGAAGGAATACGCCTCCACGGGCTTAAGCCAGAGCTCGGCGTTCTCTTCTCCGATCTCCGTGCGTAGCCGTCCCACGGCCGAGGTCCAAAGCTCCATCGCCCCGGCGCTTTTCACAGGTTAATCACAGTTGTGGATAACTTTCTATTCACAAAATTAATGCTTTATTTTTAATGATATTTTTGTTTAAAGACCTATGGGTGAATAAGTCTTGACGGATAGCGACATTTGTCTAAAAACTACCTCAAAACGAGGCGCCTGATAATACCAATTTCCTTATTATTGAGTCAATCGACGGCGGGTCAAGAGACGCTCGCGTTCGTTGACAGGGCGTAGGCCAAGCGCTAGAATCTCATACCTATGGAGATTCAACTAACAGCCAAACAGCTCAAGATCACCCCCGCCCTTCGCGAGTACGTTCAACAGAAGATGGGCAAAGTTCAAAAATATTTCGACCATATCGTATGGGGACAGGCGTTTTTATTTGTGGAGAAACGCCTTCATAAAGCGGAGATGATCGTCCATGCCCCGGGACAGACCTTTCGTTCTCTAGCCACGGCCGCGGATCTTTACTCGGCCATCGATCTCGCCTCCGACAAGATCGACGCCCAGCTCAAGAAGCATAAAGAGCGCGTGAAGAGCCGGCACAAGCCGAAGACCTCCGATATCATGGCTGAGGCGATTCCGCCCGCGGAGACGGCCTTTACGGTCGTACGTCAGCCCGTCGAGCCCATGACGCCGGAGCGCGCGGTCGCCGAGATGGACTCTTCCGATAGACAGTTCCTCGTTTATCTCGATAAGAGCACCGAGCAAATACACGTTCTCTTCCGGCGCGAGGACGAAAGCTTCGGCATCGTCCATCCCGTCCGCAAGACCAAGCGCTAAAGCCGTGCAGGCCGCGGAACTGACCGTCGGCGAACTCCTTAAGGAGCAAGGCGAGAGGCTGCGCCTTGAGCTCTTGTCTGGAGAGAAATCCTTGAGCCGCCGGATTATGGTGGCCGACCTCAATCGTCCAGGCTTGGCGTTGTCGGGATTCCTTGATCGTTTCCGCGCCGAGCGCGTGCAGATCTTCGGAAACGGAGAGCAGGCCTACTGTCACAAGGCCGATCATAAAAAGCTAGCCGAAGCCTTAATGGCGATGCTTGAGCGCGCCGATCTTCCATGCGTGATCGTCACGCATAACGCTCCCGTGCCGGCGCCGCTGACGCAAGCCTGCAAGAAGCACGGAGTCCCGCTGCTGCGTTCGGCTTACGACACCACGACGCTGACCAGCGAACTGTCGGAAGTACTCGAAGCCCGTCTGGCGCCGACAACCACGGCGCACGGCGTGCTCGTCGATGTCTACGGCCTAGGCGTGCTCATCCAGGGGGACGCGGGCATCGGGAAATCGGAATGCGCCCTCGAGCTTCTCAAGCGAGGCCACATTCTGGTCGCCGATGACGCCGTGCAGATTCAGCACCGGCGCGGAGGCTATCTGCGCGGTTCATGCCACGAGCCCCTCAAAAATCATATGGAGGTGCGCGGCCTGGGCGTTATCGACATCAAGCTCCTCTTCGGCATCGGGGCGATCCTCGATCGCACGCGCATCGAGTTGGCGATCAAGCTCGAGCCCTGGAACGCGGCGACGGCGTACGACCGAACGGGTCTTGAGACCAAGAAGCTCTCTATCCTCGACGTCGACATCCCACTTCTGCGCATTCCGGTGAGCCCGGGACGGAACTTGGCCGTCTTAATCGAGGTCGCTGCCCTCAACCAGCGTCTGCGCTCGCAGGGATACTTCTCCGCGGAAAATTTCAACCAGCGCCTCATTGAGAGGATGAAGACCAAGGAGCGAGCTGGATGACGGGTCAACATTCTCGCGCCAAGAAGATATTCGTCATCACCGGCATCTCCGGCGCGGGCAAGAGCCAAGCGCTCAAGGTTTTCGAGGATTTCGGATGGTTCTGCGTCGACAACCTGCCGATCGCGATATTAGACGAGCTTGCGGCATTCGTGCTGCGCTCCCCGGCGATGACGCGGGTCGCTCTTGGAATGGACGTGCGCGAAGGACGCGTGCTCACGCTCCTACCTCAGCAGCTAAAGGAGCTCAAGGCAAAACGCCTCGATATCCGTACGATCTTCTTGGACGCGGCCAATGAGACCGTCATCCAGCGCTTTTCCGAGACGCGCCACCGGCATCCTCTCGGCGGGAAGATCGCCGATGCGGTCAAGCAGGAGCGCAAGCTTCTCGCTCCGATCAAGGGCGTGGCCGACAAGGTGATCGACACCACCCATCTGACTTTAGGCGAGTTGAAGGAAAAAATCTCAGAGACCCTCGGCTTGACTCGCACGCGCGAGATGACCCTGCAGGTGGTCAGCTTCGGCTACAAGCACGGCATTCCAATCGACGCGGATATCGTCATGGACGTGAGATTCTTGCCCAACCCCCACTACCAATCCGCCCTACGCAAAAAAACCGGCCTCGATGAGCCCGTGCAGCGCTATATCCTGGCTCAGCCGATTGCCCGCCGTTTTCTCAACGATTGGCGCAAGATCATCACGACGCTGTTGCCGCACTATGTTCGCGAAGGCAAGTCCTATTTGACGATTGCCATCGGCTGCACCGGGGGCCGGCATCGCAGCGTGTTCTGCACGCGGTGGCTGGCGCAGAAGCTGCGCGGCTCCGGGCACCCGGTGCAGGAATTTCACAGGGATATCTCATCGTGATCAACTTCATCATTGTCACGCATGGGGAATTCGGCGCCTATCTCGTCGAGGCGGCGGAGGGCATCGTCGGCCGCCAGGCGGCCGGAGTGAGGGTGGTGGCCACCTCCTCGCGCCAATCCATCGCCGAGATCCGCCAGCGGGTCGAGCACGCGCTGGCCGAACTGTCGAACAACGACGGCATCATCTTGTTTACGGACATGCCGGGAGGCACGCCGAATAATCTTTCCTTTCCCTTGATCAAGGATGCGCAGCGCGTAGAGATGATCAGCGGGGTCAATCTCTACATGCTCGTTTCTGCCTTCAGCCAGCGCGAGAGGATGGGCCTCGAAAAACTCGTGGAAAAGATCGTGGCCGACGGGCAGAAGTCGATCCGCGACGTGCGCGTAATGTATTTTTCCACGGCTGGGAGCAGGTAATGGCCGTCACCCTGCTGCGCATCGATGACCGCCTCATCCATGGCCAGGTCGTCGAGGGCTGGGTTCCGTATCTCAAGGTGGATCTCGTCGTCGTCGTTTCCGATTCGGCGGCCGAAGACGAGGTCCAATCGGCGCTGATGAAGATGGCCCTGCCCCCGGCGGTGGGGCTTCTCATCGTTCGCGTCGAAGAGGCGCCGGCCGCCCTCACTTCACCGCAGATGGCCGCGCGCCGCGCGCTCGTGCTCGTGCCCGGTCCGACCGAGGCCTTGGCTCTGCTTGAGAAAGGATTGAACGTCGACCGCATCAATGTCGGCGGCCTGCACTATACCGTCGGGAAAGTTCAACTCGGACGCGCCCTGTTCCTCGATGAGAAGGATAAAGCCGCCCTCCGCGCTTTGGCGGCCCGGGGAGTGCGCCTCGAGGGCCGTTCCCTGCCGACGGATCCCGAGGACAATCTGATCGCGGCGATGGAGGGGAAGTGAACCCCTTAATCGGCTGCGCCGCCCTGGCGGTCCTGGAACTCGATGTCGCGCTGGTGGCGCAGACCTTGATCTCGAGACCTCTTGTCGTCGGAATTTTATTGGGCTCATTGTCTGGCTCCCCGGGAAGAGGCGCTTTATTTGGAGCGTCATTTGAGCTTCTAAGCCTCGTCGATCTGCCCTTGGGGGGATGCTTGACCTGGTCGGCGCCGATCGCGGCCGGAGTAGCGTCTTTGCTTGCGGGCGCGGGGTGCGCTTTTCCTGTGTGCTTGGCGGCGGGGATTGCTGCGGGGATTCTCCATTCTCGCCTGGAGGCCGTTGAACGCTCCCGACGTACGAGGACAGGCGAAGTTCTCGCCGGACGGGCGGTTGAGGGCGGCCCGATCCTCGGCCTGGCTCTGGGAAGGTCTCTGGCGGCGCATGCGGCCATGACTTTTACGGTGTCCTTCTTAATTTTCACGCTTGTCGAGTCTTTCGAGCGGCAGTGGTGGCCTCGCGTTCCCGGGTTCATCCAGGGCGGAGCGTCTTTCGCCGCGGAAAACGCTCCCTGGATCGCGCTGTCCGGCGTCGCCGCTTGGGGCCTGAGGCGCGAATGACGGCGATCGATATGCCCCTGCGCACCGAGCTACGCATAGCGGCTAGACTTCTGCTTCTACAGGCGCGCTGGGATCCGGCCCGCATGCAGGCAATGGGTCTTGCCTTCGCCCTCGAGCCCTGGCTGGCCTTATGTTGGGCGCAAGAGCCCGAGGCCTTGCGCGCCGCGCGCCTTCGCCACCTTGAGTTCTTCAACACCCATCCGATCGCGGCCTGGCTTTTGGTCGGGATCATCTGCCGTCACGAGGCCGCAGCCGCGGCGGCGCAGGGCGCCGAGCGCGAGGCCGTGATCGCTAAAATTCGCGGACTAAAAACCGGCATGGGCTCGTCGTTAGCCGGCCTCTACGATTCCTTTTTTTGGGGCGGCCTGCGCCCGGCAAGCGCGTTGGCGGGATTGTTGGCCGCGCAGACCGTTTATTGGGCAAGAGCGCCTCACCCGCTCGCTGCGGCCGCGACCGTCGCGCTGATCGTCTACAACGGCCCGGCGCTGGCTGCGCGTTGGTTCGGCCTGACCCGAGGATTCAGAGAGGGAGAAAAAGCCGTCGCGGATCTGGCGCGATTGCCCGTGCAGTCTTGGATCCAAGGGCTGCGGCGCGCCGCCGCCGGCGGCGCGATCGTCTCGTTCGCTTTGGGCGCGTCCGCGATGGGAGGAGCCGAGCGCATGAGGGCGGGGCTGATTTTCGCCGCCGGCCTCGTAATTTCCTGGCGCGGAGTGTCGCCGCTGACCCAGCTCGGATTTTGCGGCTTGGCCGGCATGGCCGCCTCGGCCGCGGGACTATTGAAATGACCGAGAAAATTTTGACGATCCGCAATCGCCTGGGCCTGCACGCGCGGCCTGCGGCGCTGTTCGTGCAGGAGGCCGTCAAATTCAAAAGCCAAGTGTTCGTGGTCAAGGACGGCCTTCAGGTCAACGGGAAAAGCGTCATGGGCTTGATGCTGCTGGCCGCGGAAAGCGGCTCGAAGCTCACGATCAAGGCGGACGGTCCGGACGAGTCGAAAGTCATCGAGGCTCTTGAGCGGATTTTTGAGCGCAAGTTCGATGAGGAATAGGCCATGACCCAGCCTATGCGAGGAAATGGTCGCATCGATCGCCGCAGGAAGCGGCCATGATCGTCATCAAGGGAATCGCGGCTAGCCCAGGCATCTCCATCGGCCGCGCCTATGTGGTCGAAGACGAGGACATCGTCGTCGAGCGCGTCGAGATCCCCCGGGACAAGATAAAGGGGGAGGTGCGCCGCTTCAAGGCCGCGCAAAAGGCCACTCATCACGATCTTGACGCCGCGGAGCTTAAGGTTTTGAAAGTGCTAGGCAAGAAGCACGCGAAGCTCATCGACGCGCACCGCCTTATTTTAAAAGACTCCTTGATCACTCACGATGTGCCCAAGCGGATTCAAGAGGAAGGGGTCAACGCGGAGTTTGCTCTTTCCGAGGCGCTTGAACAGGTCAACCGCCAGTTCGAGCGCATGGAAGACGAGTTCTTCCGCGAACGCCGGCACGATCTTTTTGACGTGGGCAAGCGGC
>JAYVZL010000307.1:0-9033 GCA_043783505.1 Elusimicrobiota bacterium | reverse complement strand
TCGATGAGCGTAAATCCCCGGGTCTCCCTCGGCGTAAGCATCATTGCCAGTATAGCCCCGAGGACGCGGGTCGTCAAGCCGCCGCGGTCGCGGGAATTGTGGTCGAAATGTGAATTCGCTATGATTGGCGCATGACCGAGTATATGCGAGGAAATGGTCGCATCGATCGCCATAGGGAGCGACCATGCCGCGCGTCCTGATCGTGGAAGATGATCCTAAAATCGTCGAAGCCATCGAGAAAACCTTGAGCATGGCTCCGGGTTTCTCCACGCGCTGGGTCAGCGAGCCCGCCAAAGTTTTGGGCGAGGCGGTGGCCTCCAAGCCCGACTTGATCCTCCTTGACGTGCGCATGCCTGGAGGCGATGGGCGCGTGGTCCTCAAGGGGCTCAAGGCCAATGCCGCCACCAGCGGCATACCGGTCATCATGCTGACCGGACTGGCGGGCGAGGGCGACAAGGTCCTCGGCCTTAACCTGGGCGCCGACGACTACGTGGCCAAGCCTTTTAGCGCGATGGAGTTGCTGGCGCGCGTCCAGGCTGTGCTGCGGCGCTCGGGCCCCGGTCCGGGTGCAGGTAGCGTCGCTAAAGCGGGAGGCCTGGAGATGGACGCTCAAGCGCGCGTCGCCCGGCTCGATGGCAAGCCGCTGAAGCTTCAGCCCCGGGAATTTGAGGTGCTCTTTCTGCTCCTCAGCCACGCGGGCAAGGCCTTGGCGCGTCAATTCTTGATCGAGAACACGTCGTCTTACGCAGGCGCGGTGGAGACGCGCAGTCTCGACACCCACATCAAGAATCTGCGCAAGAAGCTCGGCCGCCGCGCCGCCTTGCTGCAGACGGTCTCCAAGCTCGGCTACCGCCTTGATCCCTAGTCGGCATCCGCGCCGTCCGATCTACTTCGCCTTCCAGGGCCTGTTGATGGCGGTCTTGCTTCTGCTTTATCTTTATCAGTCCCATGACATCGACTCGTCCTGGAGCCTGCGGTTGTCCGCTTTCACCGTCCTTTTCGCCGTCTCGCTGGCGTCCATTCAGCTGGTGCCCGACGCGACGCTGGCGCGGGGCTGGTTTCAAGTCGGTCTATTCCTAGCCGATATCATCGGCGCCACAATAACCTTGAGCTGGATACGTCCCAGCTCGGATCTTTTCCTTATTTACATCCTCATCATTTTCGGCACGGCGCTCATACGGAGTTCCCGCCAAGCCCTGTTCGTGGCCGTCGTGACGGTGGCGCTGTACATGTTCGGAGGCTGGACCTCGTCCTCAAGCCTGGAGAGATCGGAATTTTGGCTGAGAGCCCTATTTCTCATCGTTTCCACGACGCTGCTCGCGATCTTGGCGAGAGATTCTTCTCAGGCGCATGAAGAGGAGAAGCACCGCTACGACGAGCGCATCATCCAGGTCGAGCGCTTGGCGACGCTCGGGCGCGTGGCCGCCGAGGTGGCGCACCGCATCAAAGGCCCCCTGACGACGATAGCCGTCAACGCGGACGTTCTCGCTCAGCGGCACGCCGGCGACAAAGCGACGCTCAAGGAGCTGTCTCAGATCGGAGAAGAGGTCGAGCGCTGCAAGGATATCCTCAAGTCCCTCCTCGATCTGGGGCGCATCGAGGAGATGGATACGGAGATCGTGGAGCTGGGCGAGTCGGTTGGTCGCGCCGCGCGCCGCATCGCGCCGCAGGCAAAGGAGAAAGGAGCGCGCCTGAGCGTGGCGGGGCTGGACGATCCGCTCAAGATCCGGGGAGACGAAACGCTGATACAAGAGGCGCTTTTCGCTCTGATGCAGAACGCAGTCGAGGCCTCGCGCCGCGGCGGCCGTATCCGGGTGGAGGTCGCCGCTTCGGGCGGCAGCCATTGCGTCAGCGTCATCGACGACGGATCGGGAGTGGCGCGTCAGAATCTAGAGAAGATCTTCGAGCCTTTCTTCACCACGAAAAAGGAAGGCTCCGGCCTCGGGTTGTCCGCGGCTTTGCGCATCGCTCAGAAACACGGCGGCACCATTGTCGTCGAAAGCGCCGGCGCCGGACAGGGCTCGCGGTTTACTCTGACGTTGCCCGCTTCGGCCGGTTAGGCAGGGCCCGGGGACTAGCGGCCGACGGGCGACCAGTGCGGCGTGACGCTGACGCCGAGGACGTCGGCCATCAGGCGGGGCGCGGAGCCATCGGCGTCCATCACCCATATCTGAGCGCGGCTCCCGCGCGTCGAGGAAAATGCCAGGAACCGTCCGTCGGGAGACCAGGCAGGGTCTTCATTGGAGCCCTCCCCGTGCGTGAGCTGTCGGAGTTGGCCGCCGGTAATGTCGACGAGAAAAACGTCCATCTTGTCCTTATTGTGAGCGCGTCCGGAAAACGCCACCCATTCGCCGGTCGGCGACCAGGCGGGGGCGTCGCACCAGTTGAGGCTGGTCAGGCGGCGGATATGCTTGGTCGCAATATCGAGGATGTGAATCTGCGGATTTCCGGAACGGTCGGAGACGAAGGCCACTTGACGCGCGTCGGGCGAGAAAGTTGGGGTGCTGTCGGCTCCGAAGTGGCTGGTCAGGCGCTCGGCCGCACCGCCGTCCAGCGCCTTTAAGTAAAGATTTGGGCTCTTGCCCATGGAGAGCGTCATCAGCAGCTTCTTTCCGTCGGGTGAGAAGCCCCCGGCGATGTTCAGTCCCTGCTCGTTGGAGAACGACTTGGATCGGCCGGTCTCGAGGTCGAGGATGAAAAGGTCGGGATTTCCATCCTTGTAGCTCGTGTAGGCCAAGCTTCGGCCGTTGGGCGAGAAGCGGGGCAGCAGGGAGATGGAGTTGTCCGACGTCAGGCGCTTGACGTTCTCGCCATCGTAGTCCATGACCCATATTTCCTTGTGGCCGGTATGGTTGTTGGCGAAAGTGATGCGCGTGCGGGCGATGCCGTCGCGCCCAGTCGCGGCTTTGACCACGTCGTCGGCGATGCGATGGGCGAGCGAGCGCAGCCAAGTTCCGTCCTGACGGTAAAAACGCTCGAAAACGGCCTCGCCTCCGGTCGCGTTGGCGAGCTTAACTTTTACCGACACCTTGTCGGCATTCTTAGAGGCTTTGACCGTCAGCCGCCAGGTCGCGCCCGCGACGGGCTGCGAGGCGATTTCCTCGTCCTTGACCTCGAACCGGCGGGAGAGCATGAGGTCTTGGCGCACGATCTCGCGAAGGCTTTTGGCCAACAGCGCGTCCGCGCCGATCTTGGGATCTTCGGCTTCGAAGGGGGGCAGCGCCAGGCCGGGATTCTGCGCCGCCGTCTGGCCGGAAAGAGCCAGGCGCACTTCGGTCTGAGCTGCGGCGGATCCGGCGAGCAGGGCCGCGACAACGAGGGTTAAAGTCATTTTTTCGCTTTGGAGGAGAGGCGTTTCAATGCGGCGGACGCTTCCTTGGCTTCCGGGCTTTTGGGGAAATCGGTTTGAACGGACTCGAGATAGGCGCGGGCTTCTTCGCCGCCTTTCTTGAGGTTGATCAAGCAGAGCGCGTAATGAAGCCGCGCTCCGGGGGTCTGGCCGCTTTTGGGATGCTTGTCGAGCACGAGTGCGAACTGCCGGCCGGCCTTCTCCCACTGGCGCAGGCCGTAGTGGGCCAATCCTAGGTCGAAAATCGCGACGTCGGCGAGGTCTCCTTTGGGGAAATCCTTGAGGTATTGCTCCAAGCCCTTGACGGCCTGCGCGTAGTCCTTGGCCTGAAGGCGCTTCTCGGCGGTGACGAACAAGTCGGTCGCGCCGTTTTCGCGCTTGGCCTCGGCGAGGGCTTCCTTTTGCTCTTGAATCCCCTTCTGCTGGGCTTGACTCAGAGATTGGCCCAACGCCGCGACCTTGCCCGAGATCTGCGCGCCCAGCTCGTCGAGCTTGGTGGTCAGCTTGCCCATGTCGCCTTGAGAGGCCTTGACGGTCTCCGTATAGACGGAAAGGTCCTCGCGCAGCTGCTTAATCGAGACCGAGAGGTCGGCTTGGTTGGCCTGCATGGAGCCCACGGTCTTTTTGAGATCTTCGACTTGGCTCTTGAGGTCCTCGCTTTGCTGGGAAAGGTCAAGCACGTCTTTCTGCGTGGCCACGCAGGAAGACAGAAGAAGTGCTGCCCCAACGAGGGCCGCGGACCGGCGCATCCTCATTTTGTCGCGCCGGAGGCGGAACCGGCCTTGGAGCGCACGCCGGTGACGGCGCGGCGATTGCGGCCCCAGCACTCTTCGTTGGACGCCGCGCACCCGGGCTGTTCCTTGCCGTAAGAGATGGTCGCGATGAGGCGGCCATCCACTCCGAGGCGGATGTAGTAATCGCGGACTTCACGGGCGCGCTTCTGGCCTAGCGCTAAGTTGTAGGCCACCGTGCCGCGCTCGTCGCAATGTCCGGCGACCAGGAATTCGTAGCCTTTCTTCCCTTTAAGGAACGCGGCGTTGGACTTGAGGGTGTCGAGCATCTGGGCCGAGAGCTGGGAGCTGTCGTAGTCGAAGCGCACCGGCTCGAGATCTGGATCGGCTTCGAAGCCGGAGCCGCGCAGGCTGGCCTCAGTGACTTCAGTACCCGGAGGCAAAGGAGCGGCCTCGACGGACGCGTCTGTTTTATCGCCTTTGGCGAGGGACGACTTTTTGGTCGGCTTGGGGGTGACGCAGGCGGCGAGCATCGCCGCGGCGGTCGCGAAAAGAAGGATTTTCTTCATGGCCGTATCATACAAAACTCTTCTTGAGCACTTCTGCTTTCGCGCCGATGTCGTAGTAGATCGGGCGGCAGGTCTCGATGTTGACGAGCATGATCTGCTCGGGCGTGAGCTTCTCCAGGTCCATGACGATGGCGCGCAGGGAGTTGCCGTGGGCGGAAATAAGCACATTGCCCTTCATGGCGGCCGGCAAAATTGTGGTTTTAAAATAGGGCAGGGTCCGTTCCGCCGTGTCTTTAAGGCTTTCGCCGTTGGGAGGCTTCACATCGAAGGACCGTCGCCAGATATGAACTTGCTGATCGCCGTACTTCTTCGCCGTTTCCGCTTTGTCGAGGCCTTGAAGATCGCCGTAATGGCGCTCATTTAAGGACTTATCTTTCGTTACCGGAAGAGAGGTCTGCCCGATCTCCTCGAGGATGATATTCAACGTTTGCTGGGCCCGCATGAGCTCGGACGTGAAGGCGGTGTCGAATTTTATGCCCTTGAGCTCGCGTCCCGCGCGATGGGCTTCCTGCTCGCCCAGCGGCGTGATGGGCACGTCGACCCAGCCGGTGAAGCGGTTCTCTAGGTTCCATTGCGACTGGCCGTGGCGGACGAGGACGAGCTTCCCCATTTAGGGCGCCTTGCCCGCGAGCATCTCGTTGACGGCGAGACGAAAATCCTCCATCCTGACCGGCTTGGGCAGGAAGCGCGAGCCGGAGGAGTCCGAAATCTCGCTCATGATCTGCTCAGGATCGGCCTCGCCGCTCATGAAGAGGATGGGGGTCGTCTTGGTGGCGTTGTTGCGGCGCAGGGACTCGAAGAGATGGGAGCCCGTGTTGCCGGGCATGTGGTAGTCGAGGATGATCAGCTCGGGCTTGACCTTGCGGGCCTGCTTCATGCCCTCCACGGGATCTCCGGCCGATGATATCTCGTGGCCGTCGATCTTGAGGATCTCGGAAAGGATGGAGACGATCTCGAAGTCGTCGTCGATGATGAGCACGCGCGCCATGGCCGGGATAATAGCCTTTCCCGGCCCGTCTGAAAAGGGCCTAGGCGCGGCGGGTTTTCAAGCGCGAGGCGTAGGCGCGGGCGAGGTCGGTGCCACGGCGGCGCACGCCCGCTTTCCCCGACTTCATCTTGAACATCGCGGCGTCGGCCTCGCGCACCAGCGCGGAAGCGTCGCCGGAGGCGGGCAGCTGCGCGACTCCCCAACTGGCGGTGACGCCGATCTTAGCCAAGGGCTTGGCGGCCGCGGCGACGCGGCGGGCGACGCGCGCGCCCCTGACGGCGGTGGTTCCCGGCAGAAGAAGGATGAATTCGTCGCCGCCGTAGCGGAAGGCGAGGTCGACCTCGCGGCGCACGCTGTCGGACACGGCGGTGGCGAACGCCTTGAGAGTGCTGTCGCCTTTGAGGTGTCCGTGCTTGTCGTTGACCTGCTTGAAGCCGTCGAGATCGAAGACGATCATGGAGAGGGGGTCGCCCTGACGGCGCGCGCGGGCGGACTCCTCGCGCAGGCGATCGTGAAAGTGGCGCTGGTTGTAAAGTCCCGTCAAATCGTCGGTGACGGTCATCTCCCGTAGGCGTCGTTCGAGCTCGACGCGATCGGTGATGTCCTTTCCGATGCCGAGAGTGCCGATCACTCGGCCGCGGGCGTCTTTAAGGAACGAGGCAGACATGCTCACGTGAAGCACCCGCCCGCCGGAGGCTTTCACGCGCATTTCGTGATTTTGCACCCGCCCATCCGGGCTCGTGCGCAGCCGGTTCATGAGGTCCTGGGCCGCGGCGCGGCCGTCGACGTAAAAATCGCGGGCCGGAGAACCCATGGCGCGCGCAGCACTCATGCCGAGCATGGTTTCCGCGCCCGGCGAGAAATAGAGCACGCGGCCGGCGATATCGGTCGTGCAGATGAGATCGCCGGAGGAGGCCACGATGGCCTCGAAGTATTCCTTCACGCGGATGAAGTCGGTCGATAACGCTATCAGCGGTCCCGGGGGTCGCTGTGTGATGAGGGGCATGGGACAAATGTACCCCCTGGAAGGCGGCGTCGACAGGGGCGGAGGACCCGGCTTGAATGCGGGCCTATTGGCCCAGGCGCGGCCCTTGTTTTAAGGGGTCTTTTTGCGGCGCTGGAGAGCGGCGAAGGTGCGCTCGATCTTATCGGTCAGCGCGTCGAGCTCGATGGGCTTGACCATGTAGTCCACGGCCCCGAAGAGAAGGGCGTCGTTGAGCGTGCCGGCGTCGGCCAGGCCGGAGACCACGATGATGGGGATGTCGGAGGTCTTGGCGTCGCCGCGCAACTCGCGAGTGAAGCTGATGCCGTCTTGGTCGGGCATCATGATGTCCATTAAGATGATGTCCGGGCGCCGTTTGGCCAGAGCCTCGCGCGCCTTGGCCGCGCTAGGCGCGCACTCCACGTCGTAGCCGCCCAAGCGCAGGGCCTGGTCGTAGAACTCGCAGATCGAGGGGTCGTCGTCGACGGCCAGCACGCGCTTCTTATCGCTTGCCATGGGTCCCAGTGTAGCCGCCTTGCGCCCAGTTGTCCAGGCTTAACGCCGACGGAGCGGACCGCCAGGCGAGATAGGCCAGCGCGGACAATCCGGCGTCCACGAGAAAGGCCTGAGCGGGCGTGAAGTGGACCGCGTCGCCGAAACAGCCGCAGTTGGGCAGCTGTATGCCGCGCAGTTGGACCGTGGCGAGAGCGAAAAGAAACCCGCCGAACAGCGCGCAGGACGCGATTCCCGCCGCGCGCAGCCGAAAGCCGAGCAGCAGCGCCCACCCGATGAGCATCTCCGCCCAAGGCAGAAAGGTCGCCAGGGTCAGGGACATGTCCTGAGGCACGACTTGGTAGGCGCCGATAACGAGAGCGAATTCCTCGGCCGGACCGGCGGCCTTGATGGCTCCGGCGTAGACGAGCACGCCGCCGACGACGAGGCGCGCGGCCAAACCAAGAGCGGGGGGCAGGGAGCGGGCGCTCATTTCTTCAGCTCCTTATCGATGAACGGCACGCCCCGCTCGCTGAGATTGTAGGCTCCCACGAAGCGTTTTCCGTTGATGAAGAAGGTGGGCGTCGCGCCGACCCAGGCATTTTTCCCGTCTTGGGAGTCGGCGCTCACGGCAGCGTCGACGGCGGGATCCTTGCGGCAGGCCTGCCAGGTGGCTTCATCGAGCTTGAGTTCCTTGGCGTAGGACGCAAGCGCCTCATTGTCCTTCTCCCCGACCCAATTCTCCTGGCGCTCGTATAGCAGATCGTGATAAGGCCAGAAGCGGCCTTGCCTTCCCGCGCACTCCGCGGCTATCGCGGCGGGGCGGGCGGAGTGGTGCATGGTGAAGGGGAAGTGTTTGAAGACCAATCGCACCTTGCCGTCATACACCTTCATCAGGCTGCGCAGCGGGGGCTGGGCGACGCGGCAGGCCGGGCATTCGAAGTCGGAGAACTCGACGATTGCGATTTTAGCTTCGGCGGTCCCGCGTCGGCGGAATTCGGGCGCGTCCACCGAGAAGGGCTTGCGCGCGCCGCGAGCCAGCAAAAAGGATCCCGCGCAGGCGCCGATTACCAGTCCTGCGGATAGGAGGCGGCGAGTCGTGCGGTCCATGGCGTTTCCGATCATAGAAAATAAAGCACCCCTTTCGCCGCAAGGCGAAAGGGGTGCTCCTTAAAAAGATCGCGAATCAGCGAACGAGCTTCGTCGCGTTGGGGAAACCGGCGCCCTGACCCTCGGCCGGGACTCCCGGAAGCTTGGACGCCGAGGCCGATAACGCCGCCAACGCCTGAGCCGGCGTGGCGCCCTTGTGAGTGGCCACATACAGTGCCATCAGGCCCGATACGTGCGGCGTGGCCATCGATGTTCCCTGCAGCGTCGAGTAGCCGCCGTTCTTAAAGGTCGACTTCACGGCGACGCCCGGAGCGATGACGGCGATTTTCGCGCCACGGCTGGAGAACGACGCCAGCTTGTCGCCGCTGTCGGACGCGGCGATCGCGATGGCGCCCGGGTATGATGCCGGATATCCGACCGCGCCGCCGGAGTTGCCCGCCGCCGCGATCAGGATCACGCCGGCTTTGGTCATGGCCGCGACCGCGTCGGCCAAGGACTGATTGCCTTGGCTGGCCCCCAGGCTCATGCTGGCGACTTCCATTTTGTTGTCGATGGCCCACTGCATGCCGGCGATCACGTCATCGAAGGTGCCCGAGCCTTGGGCGTTGAGGACCTTTACGCCGTAGAGAGCGGCCTTGGGCGCCACGCCGACGACGCCCTGATCATTGTCGATCGCCGCGATCGTTCCAGAGCAATGCGTTCCATGACCGTTGTCGTCGTTGAAGTCGCCGGATTTGCTGATCGTGTTCCAGCCGCCCTTGATGTTTCCGGCCAGCTCGGGATGCGTGCGGTCGATGCCGGTGTCGATGACG
>JAYVZL010000306.1:0-9089 GCA_043783505.1 Elusimicrobiota bacterium | reverse complement strand
GCAAGATCTGGGGAACGCCGACGACGAACTGAGACGGGGCTATCAACGCGACGGGATGCGAGACGACTCCGGCGAACGCAGCGGAATGCAGAAGTAGGATAAGGCAGGCTCGATTGATCATATATTCTCCTGCGTCTATTTTAGCAACGCACAGAAGAATCCCTATGGGCCTTCAGAGGCATCCAATTGCCGACAAAGGTCCTATTCTTTTTTTCCGAAAGGCCTACCCGGCAGGCGCTCAAAAGCGTCCTGCTACCAGTGCGCGAGCTCCTCAATATCGACCCCTGAGAGCGTCTGAATCCGCCCTAGATGCTGTCCCTTGGCGCCGAATAACTTACCGCGCGCGCCAAATGAGGCTGAGTGCGAATTGAAGACGGCGAAGCTCTTTTTTCCGTTAAGCACGATCGCGTAGGCGACCAAGTTTTTGCCTTTGGCCAGCTCGGCGCGAACCGACTCGGGCAACGTCTCCATCTTATGGACTTTTGTCATCTGATGCCCGTCCCGCCGCCTCTCCAAAGCAAGCAAAGTCCCCTCTGAGATATAACTGCGGACCTCATCGCCGGCATCCTTCGCCGACGCGTTGTCGAAATATCTATTCAAAGCAGCCTGCGCCAAGAGAATATCTCCGCTCTTTAACTGAGAGCGCAGCTCGGCCACGGCCTTGTTGGTCAAGGGAATGGTCGCTCCCGGCTTATCGGGCGAGTTCTTGAAGGGCACAAGCACCGCTTTTTCCGTGCCCCGTTGAGGGATGACGGCGAGCCCGTCGTTCGCCTTTACGACGTACATCGGGCTGGGTATGTTCGAGACGACGGCCTGCATTTGAGGAAGAAATAAAGGATTGCTGCTCATGACGGATTGGGGCAACATCTGGGGAACGGTGAGGGCGAAATGGGAGGGCCCTATCAACACGACGGGACTGACGGTCCCGGCGAACGCTGCCGAATGAAGGAACAGGACAAACAGAACTCGATTGATCATAATGTCTCCTTAATATTAATTATATCCGTGAGCGGCGAAAGCACCTGGGCCCTTTAGGACCAATAGCGCCGACAAAAGGCCCACCCCTTGCTTCCCCGAAAGTCACCGAAAAAAGTAAAATCTCGTCGTGAAACGGATCAAGCTCGCCGATTATCTTCCCTTGCTGCGCGCGGCATTAAAGGAAGACCTAGGAGCCGGCGGGGACGTCACCACGCGCTTCTTCGTCCCGGCGAATGCCCATTTAGAGGGACGCATCGTCAGCCGCGAACGCGGCGTGATCTGCGGCCTGGAGATCGCCGCCGCGGTCTTCAGGGCCTGCGACTCGCGCGTCAAGGTCCGCCTCCTGGTCAAAGACGGCGCGCGCGTGAAGCCGGGCCAGACCGTCATGCTGGTGTCGGGCGGACGCGCGATCCTCACCGCCGAGCGCATCGCGCTCAATTTCCTGCAGCACCTCTCCGGAGTCGCCTCCGTCACTCGACGCTTTGTCGACCGGGTGCGCGGCACGCGCGCCAAAATCCTCGACACGCGCAAGACGCTTCCCGGCTGGCGCGCGCTCGACAAGTACGCCGTCGCCTGCGGCGGCGGGGTCAACCACCGCAGGGGTCTTGACGATGCGGCCATGGTCAAGGACAATCACTATCAAGGTCAAAGTCTGGAACAAGGCGCCCGGCTTCTTCGCCGCGCCCATCCGAAGATCCCGCTGATCATCGAATGCGACGCGTCCTCGCAGGTGGCCCGCGCCTTGGCGCTCAAGCCCGAGGTGATCCTGCTCGACAACATGCGCGGCCCGCGCCTGCGCCGAGAGATCCGCCGCATCCGGAAGTTCGCTCCGCGCGTCAAGATCGAGGTGTCCGGCGGCGTGGACTACGACGACGTTCGCGCGCTGGCGCGGCTGGGCCCCGACCGAATCTCGATCGGCCGGCTCACCCACAGCGCGCCCGCGCTTGATCTCGGGCTCGACCTCATTTGAAGCTCATCGGCGTGCGCCGCCTGATCCGGTTGGCCGAGACCGACTCCACGCAATCGGCCGCGAGACGATTGGCCGAGGAAGGCGCGCCGGACGGAACCTTGGTCTGGGCTCTGCGTCAAAAATCCGGGAAGGGCCGCATGGGGCGCCGTTGGAGCTCTGCGCCGGGAGGGCTGTACGCCTCATGGCTGCTGCGCCCCTCCTTTCCGCCCGAACGATTGGGCGAGCTCTCGCTCGCCTGCGGCGAGGCCTTGGCCCGCGCCTTGCGCGGCTTCGGAGCGAAAACCTCGCTCGTCGCGCCCAACGACGTGTACGCGCTGTGCGCCGACGGCGTGGCGCGCAAGCTGTGCGGCATCCTGTGCGAAGCGGCGGGAGACTCGACGCGCCTGCATTGGCTTATCGTCGGCTTCGGCGTCAACGTCAACAACGCGCCCGCGCTCAAGCGCGCGACCAGCCTGCGCGCGCTGACCGGAAAGCGCGTCGAACTCGAGCCCGTCCTGCGCGCCGCGATGTCCCGTCTTTCGCGCGCCCGACGGGCGGGCAATTTCCTATAATAACTACATGACTGACACCTATTTGACCCGCGCCGGACATGCCAAGCTCAACGAAGATCTCAAGGCGCTGATGAAGCAGAAAACCCAGCTTTCACTAGATATCGGCGAGGCCCGCGAGAAAGGCGACCTCAAGGAGAACGCCGAATATCACTCCGCCAAAGAAAAGATGGCCGAGGTGATGGGACGCATCGGCAAGATCTCAGAAAAGCTGCAAAGCGTCAAGCTCATCGAGGAGATGGACATCCCCAAGGATACCGTCGCCATCGGCACGACCGTGAGCCTGGAAGACACGGACGGGGACACCGTGGAGTACTCGCTTGTCGGTGAGGACGAGTCCGACCCGATGGAAGGCAAGATCTCCGTTCAGTCCCCTCTCGGCTCCGGCCTGCTCGGCCGCAAGTCCAAGGAAACCGTCGAAATCCAGCTTCCCAACGGCACCCGCACCTTTAAAATCCTCACCGTCGCCCGCACCTCTGCATCCCGCTGAACTCGCAGCACGGCTGAAAAACCGCGCCCGCGAAGCCGGCGCGGACCTCGCCGGCATCACCCCCGCCGTCCCCGCCGCCGACGCTCCCGCCTATCAAACTTGGCTCGACGCCGGCATGCACGGCGAGATGGCCTACATGGCCGCCAACACGGACTCGCGGCGAGACATCCGCGCTTGGATGCCGGACGCCCGCTCGGTGCTCATGTGCGGATTCTCCTATGGAGATGCGTCCTCCAACCCGGCCTCCAAGCCCGGCCATGGCCGTCTGGCGCGCTACGCGGTCCGCGCCGACTACCACGACATCCTGCGCAAGCGCATGAACGAGGTCCGCGATTGGCTGACGGCCGCCGTTCCCAGCGCGCGCGGCGTCGCTTTCTGCGACATGAGCCCGATTCTGGAGCGCTCCTACGCGCGCGCGGCGGGCCTGGGCTGGCAGGGGAAGAATACCATGATGATCGGACCGCGCTTGGGCTCCTACTTTCTGCTAGCGGGGCTGGCCCTGAATTTGGAATTGCCCGCGGACTCTTCTCAGCTGGATCATTGCGGGACTTGCCGTAAGTGCCTCGACGCCTGCCCAACCGACGCCTTTCCGCGCGAACACGTGCTCGACGCCTCGAAATGCATCGCCTACTTCACCATCGAGAGCAAAGGCCCCATTCCGGAAAAATTCCGAGCCGGCGTCGGCGATTGGGTGTACGGCTGCGACGTGTGCCAGGAAGTCTGCCCATGGAACCGCTTCGAGGCCGTCCCCCGCGCCCTTCCCGCCGCCAAGGTCGCCACTGAACTGCCGCTTGAGGAGTTGGCCGGTCCTGCGTCCGAAGGCGTGCGCAAGCGTCTCAAAGGCTTGCCCGTGGCGCGCGCGGTCCGCAAGCGCCTGACGCGCAACGTGCTGCTCGCCATGGGCAATTCCGGCCTGGCGCGCTACCGCCCGATCCTTGAGCTCTACGCCGCCGACGCCGACCCGGTCCTCGCCGAGCAAGCGCGCTGGAGCCTGGGGCGTTTGTCCGCCGCGGCTTAGAATGATAAAATCGCCGTCCATGAATCGGCGATTGCGACTCGTTTTTCTTTTGGTCGTCACCCCGGTCTTCGCGCTCGCCCAAGAGTCGCAGCAGTCTCCCGAGCTCGTCCCTCATCGTCAGATCCCGAAGGCCGTCCAGGAAGCCCCCAAATCGGAGGAATCCCCGGCGGTCGTGCGCTGGATGATCAAGCCCCTGAGACGGGGCATGTTCATCCGTCTGCCCATCATGGACACCGATCCCAACCGCGGCATCACCGGCGGCGTGATGCCGATCTGGGTCATTCAAGGCGAGCACGACGACCGCATCGAGCAGATCCACGCCCCCTCCTTGACTTACAACCGCACCTTCAAGCTCATCCCGACTTACCGCTATTACTACTACCCTCATGACGACGCGAGCCTCATCGTGCGCGCGTCCGTGTCCCGATATGAACGGGAAGCGCTCGGGGAATACATCGATCGCGGCTTCGCCGGCACCGAGCACGACGTCCTCCTGCGCTTCCAATACAACGTGGACGCCGGCCAGCGCTTCTACGGCTTCGGTCCCGACTCGGCAAAAAGCGGCGAGGCCAATTACAAGGAGGACTACTGGCAGTATCGCGTGGGCGTGGGCACCCCCTTCGTCAAAGGCGGGATCTGGCGCGCTAACATCTCGTCGCACTATCAGTCCGGCCGGATATTGGACGGCCCCCTAAAAGATTTCACCAAGTTCCGTTTCGCCTATCCCGACCAGTTCTCCGAAGTCCGCCACCAAACCAACGAGACCCGGCTGACTTTGGAATACGACGGTCGCGACCACGGCGTGACGACCGAGCGCGGGAATTTCTTCTCGGCCTTCGCCGAGGCGTCCATGCGCGACTACATGAGCTCCTACGATTACGAGCGCTACGGGGCCGACTACCGATGGTTCAAGCCCTGGGGAAAGGACAGGGTCCTAGCCGTCCAGGCGAAATACGAGCAAGTCATAGGCCAAACGCCTCCGTTCTGGCTCCTGTCGCGGCTGGGCGGCAAATACTCCCTGCGGGCCTATGGAGAAGGCCGCTACATCGACCGCGGCATGTCGGTGGTCAACGTCGAGCAGCGATTCAAACTGATGGAGGAAAAAATGGGCGGAGTGACGACCGAATTCCAGCTCGCCCCTTTCGTCGGCGTGGGCACCGTCTTCGACAATCCCAACCGCGCGGCGTCAAAATACCTGCGTCCGGTCGTCGGAGCGGGCATACGCGCCGTCGCCAAGCCCCAGGTCGTGGGCTCCGTCGACTTCGGCGTCGGCCGCGAGGGCTTGGCCGTGTTCATGGACATTAATTATTCTTACTAAACCATGCCCACAACTGCTTTTTTCGCCGGCGGCAAAGGAAACTACCCGGGGCTGACCATCATCCTGCTGGCCCTCACCGCTCTACTGTCTTTCGCGGTGATCTATTTACTCTGTCACCACCATTATCACCGCCGCAAGGCCAAGAAGCGCGGGCATCACCCTCATCCCCACCATGGCCCTCACCACGGCCATCACGACCGGATCTAAGGCGTCAGACTGCTGCGCAGGAAATCGACGATCGCCGCGTCGAGGCGCGTCGCGATGAGGGGATCGGGCACCATGTGGGTGTAGCCGACCAGCGGCAAAAATTCGTGCTTTTTGCCGGCGCGAAAGAGCGCGTCCGACAGCTTCAAGCTATGCATGAAATAGACGTTGTCGTCGGTCGTTCCGTGGATCAACAACAGCGGCCGCGAAAGCTCGGGCGCGTGCGTCAAAGCGGAACTGTCGTCGTAGCCCTTCTTATTCTCCTCGGGCAGGCCCATATAGCGCTCGGTATAGTGCGTGTCGTAATCCCTCCAATCGGCCACCGGCGCGCCCGCCACCGCGGCGTGAAAGACGTCCGGGCGCAGCATCGCCGCCATCGCCGAGAAGTAGCCGCCGAAGGACCAGCCGTAGATGCCGACTTTCGATACGTCCATTTCCCTGTATTTCGCTCCGAGCGCTTTGAGGCCGTCCACCTGGTCCTCGAGCGCCGCGCGTATGAAATTTCCCTTGATCGCCCGCTCCCACTCACGGCCCCGATGCGGCGTGCCGCGTCCGTCCAAGGAGACGACAATGAAGCCCTGCTCGGCCAGCCATTGCTCGAGGAGATACCGGGAGCCCGCCATCGCAACGGAGTTGTGCTGCGGGCCGCCGTAGACCTGGACGACGACCGGATATTTCTTGGACGCGTCGAAATTCGTCGGCCGGATGATCGCCGCGTGAAGCGCGCGCTTGCCCACGACCGCGAATTCAATGCGCGACTTGAGACCGGGCTGCTCAGCGAGCGAGCGCAACTCGCCCAGCTCCGTCGCGCCCCGATGCACGCTTTGCCGGCGCGACATGTCGGCGCCAAAAGATGACACGACATACGCCGCCGCCCCGTCTTCGGGAAACGAGGCGAAATGCTGACCCGGGGTCCGCGTCAGAGGCTCGAATTGGGCGCCCTCCAATGAAACCCGGTACAATTGGTTTTCGATGGGATCTGGACCCGCTTCGATGAAAGCCTCTTTTCCGGACGCACCGAGCCCCTTCAGCGAACGATATCCCAAGGCGCCTTTGGTCAAGGTCCGAAGCAAGGCGCCGTCGCGAGACCGCAGCTCAAGCCTCCAGTCTCCGTCGCGCTCGCTGCTCCATAAGAATTCGCGTCCGCCGGGCAGCCAGCGCGGCACGGAGGGATCGATATTGACCCACGCGGCGTCTTTTTCCTCCAGCAACGTCTTCGTGCTTCCATCGGCTCCGACCGCCAGCAGTTTTTCCTCCGTCTGCCTCCGGTTTTGCACCAAGATCGTCAGCGGCGCGTCCTTAGTCCAAACCACCTTCGCCAGGTAAGGATACGTCTCGCGATCCCACGCGACCCAGGACGTTTTCCCTCCTGACGAGGGGATCAATCCCAGCCGCACGCGCGCGTTCGCCTTGCCCGCGCGGGGATAAGGCCAGGTGCGAGGCTCTTCTTCAGGGCGCTTTAGGTCCGCGATGTGAAATTGCTCGAGTCCGGCGGAGTCCGCTTGCTCATAAGCGATCGTCTTTCCATCCGGCGACCACCAGAAGCCCTCGAAGCGGGACATCTCTTCCTGCGCCGCGAATTCCGCCAAGCCATTGGACACCGTCGAGCTCGCGTCGACCGTCAGGCGTTTCTCAACCGGCGATCCGACGTCGATCGTGTACAGCTCCTTATCCCGGATGTACGCCACGCGGCCGCCGTCGCGAGAAAAACGCGGATCGATGACTCCGCCCGCCGCGCCGGTCAGCTCGGCGATATTCCCCGACTCCCGCTCGACAACGAACAAACGGGAGGCCAAGGGCACGAGCAGACGTTTGCCGTCCGAGGAGAGATCATATGAGGCGATGCCGCGAGCAGCGGAGCGCGCTCTTTCTCGCCGCGCCAGTTCCTCGGGCGACAGATTTTCCCGCGCGCCTTTGAGCACCTGGTCGGCCGTCAATAAGACCCGCTCCTGAGCCGTCTTCGCGTCCCAGACGTAAAGATCCCGCACGAAGCTTCTCGGACCGGAACGCAGAAACAGCACGCTTTCGCCGTCGGGGGCCACGCTCACCGCCGTCGGTCGACCAAGGGAGAACCGGTACGTCGCGGCATACTGCTCCAGAAACGCCATGTTGCTGGAAGGCGCGACGCTTTGCGCGCGAACGATCGAGGCGAGGCTTAAAGCTAGAAAAACTATTTTCATATAAGCCGCCCCTTAAACCGCCCGCAACCGACGCGTCAGCCGTACTTGTACTTGACGCCCATGCCGCCCGCGGGCCAGTCGCAGGTGATGTTGTCGAACGGGCAGAGCATGCGGCAGGCGCCGCACTCGATGCAGTTCTCGTAGTTGACGATGACCTTCTTGTGGGTGGCCTCCCACTCGTAGACTTTCGCCGGGCAGACGGTGGTGCAGGGCTTGTCCTTGCAGGCCCCCACGCAGGGGCTGTCAGCGCCCGCGTTCTTGAGCGTGATATGAGCTTCGTGGGACTTCTTCCAATCCAGCGTCCCCAGTTTGGTCTCGACTGTGGTCTCGATCTTGATATCCATTAGATGCCCACCTTTCGCAGAGGAAACAGGTCCCGAGCCACGCGGATGAAGCCGCGTTTGGCGATCATGCCGATGGCCGTCTTGAGATGCTTGCGCTTGGGCACGCCGTCGGCCGAGAAGCGCAGGTGCGCCAGGTCGCAGGCCAGCTTGGGATAGAATTCCAAGAAGCCCTCGGATTTCTCCACGTGCTCCTCGAGATCGGCTATGTCTTCCATGTCGGAGAGGACGTAGGAGCCCCGGAGCTTCGTCTCGTACGCCGAGAGCGTGGCCTTAGTGTAGTCGCCTTTCTTCTTGGCCTCGATGACGGTCTCGCCCGCGAGCTTGCCCGCGGTCATCGCCAAATTCGAGCCCTCCCGGTAAGCGGGGTTGGTCATCTGAGCGGCGTCGCCCGCGACCAGGAATCCGTCGGCGCACAAGGGCGGCATGGACTTGTAGCCGCCCTCGGGGATCAAGTGCGAGGAATACTCGACCGTTTTGCCTCCGGAGATAAGTTTTTTGATCAGCGGATGTTGTTTGACGTATTCCAAATGGTCGGAAGGGCGGATACCTTTTTTTTGATAGTCGGACAGTTTGCAGCCCACGCCCAAAGACAGCGTCTCTTTGTTGGTGTAAAGGAAGGAGTAGCCGAGCATGCCCATGGAGGTCGAGCCGAACACTTCCATGGTCGCACCCTCGCCGGGATTGAGCTGAAAACGGTCCTCGATGATCTTGGGATCAAGCGCGATGACTTCCTTGGCGCCCAAGGCGACCTCGGTGGGCTTGAGCTCGTCGATAAAGCCGGCTTTCTGCGCGACTAGAGAATTGACGCCGTCGCAGGCGACGACGACAGAAGCCGTCAACTCGTCGCCGTCGGAGGTCTTGATGCCGGTGATCTTACCGGACGCATCCTTAAGCACCTCGCGCACGGTCACGCCGCAGAACACCTCCGCACCCGCCTCTTCGGCCTTCTTCGCGTACCACTGGTCGAAATGGACGCGGATGATCGTGTAGCAGTTGGGGATGCCTTCCAGGAACTTCTGCGAGCGGTAGCCGACGGTGA
>JAYVZL010000305.1:0-3583 GCA_043783505.1 Elusimicrobiota bacterium | reverse complement strand
CGCGCGCGACAAGAAGCTCTACCACTCGGTCACGGACTGCGGCGCCGGCGGCTTCTCCTCGGCCATCGGCGAGCTCGCGGCCGACTGCGGCGCCCGCGTGCGATTGGAAGCCGCTCCATTGAAGGTCGTCGATCTAGACAGCTGGGAGATTTGGCTCTCCGAGTCGCAAGAACGCATGGTCCTGGCCGTGCCCGCCAAGAACCTGAAGGCTCTCGAGGCCGTCTTCGCCGCCGAGGACTGCGAGCTCGCCGTGCTGGGAGAGTTTACCAAGACCGGCCGCCTGCAGGTCGTGCACCACGACACGACCGTCGTCGATCTCGACATGGACTTCCTCCACAACGGTCTGCCGCGCACGGAGCGCGAGGCCGTTTGGATCGCGCCCGTCTCGGTCAAGGCCACGGCCGGCGTCCCCAAGAAGATGTCCGAGGCGATCCGCGAGATGGTCGCCAATCTCAACGTCTGCTCGCGCGAGTGGGTGATCCGGCAATACGACCACGAGGTCCAGGGCGGCACGATCGTCAAGCCGCTGCAGGGCGTGCGCCACGACGGGCCCGGCGACGCCTGCGTGATATGGCCGCACGCCGCGACCGGCGACATGGAGGATTTCTCCTGCTTCACCGTCGGGCACGGCTTAAACCCCGACTACGGCCGCATCGATCCATATTGGATGGCCATGGCCTGCGTGGACGAGGCTTTACGCAACCTGACCTGCGTGGGAGGCGACCCGGCGCGCGCGGCTCTGCTCGACAATTTCTGCTGGGCCAGCCCCGAGGACCCCAAGCAGCTCGGCGCGCTGATCCGCGCGGCGGAGGGCTGCCGCGACGCGGCCAAGGGCTTTGGCGCCCCCTTCATCTCCGGCAAGGACAGTCTGTTCAACCAGTCCAAGGACGAGAAGGGCAAGGACTTGGCCATCCCCGGCACTTTGTTGATCTCGGCGCTGGCTCCCGTTCCCGACGGGCGCAAGGCCGTGACCATGGACTTTAAGGGGCCGGGCAACGCGCTGTACATGATCGGCCGGACCAACGACGAGTTGGGCGGCTCGCTGTATCATCGCGTCATGGGCCGCACGGGCGGCGAGGTTCCCAAGGTCAATCCCGCTTCCGCGATCGACGGCTTCAAGGCGCTGCACGCGGCGATCAATCGCGGATTGGTCTTGTCCGCTCACGATCTGTCCGAGGGCGGTCTGGCGTTGGCCGCCGCCGAGATGGGTTTCACCGGCGAGTTCGGCTGTCTGCTCGATCTCGACGAGTGCCCTCGCGATCCGCGCATCTACTCAAACGAAACTCTCCTTTTCTCGGAGAGCCCCAGCCGCATCTTGGCCGAGGTTCCGCCTGAGAAAGAGAGCGCCTTCCTGCGCCACTTCGGCAAGAGCGCCAAGTCGGCGGCGGTGCGGCGTATCGGCCAGACGACGGCCAACCCGATCCTCAAGGTCACGGGTCTTGAGGGTTCGACGATCTTGGAAGAGCCTCTGAAGGAATTGAAAGAAGCCTGGCAAACCACGCTCCCGAGGATCCTCGGATGAAAAACCCCAAAGTCCTCGTTCTGCGCGCCGCCGGCACCAACTGCGAGCTCGAGACGGCCAACGCCTTCAAAGCGGTCGGCGGGGCTCCCGAGTTGGTCCACATCTCGGAGCTGCGCTCGGGTAAAAAGCGTTTGATGGACTACGCGATCCTGTCCATCCCGGGCGGGTTCTCGTACGGCGACGACATCGGGGCCGGGAAGGTTTTGGCCAATCAGGTCCGGCACACGTTGACGGACCTTCGTCAGTTCGTGCGCCTCGGCCGGCCGGTGATCGGGATCTGCAACGGATTCCAGGTCTTGGTCAAGGCGGGCATCCTTCCTCACTCCAACGCCTGCGACCAAAGCGCCAGCTTTACCGTCAACGACTCAGGCAAGTTCGAGGCGCGCTGGACGCACCTGCGCATCAACACGCAGAGCTCGTGCCTATTCTTCAAAGGCCTGCCCGAGATGATCGAGCTTCCCGTCGCTCACGGCGAAGGCAAGCTCGTCTTGAAGTCCCCCCGCCATCTCGAGGACTTAAAGAAGACCAAGTCGATCGCCTTGCAGTACGTGACCGAGGACGGCAAGCTCATGGGCTATCCGCACAACCCCAACGGCTCGATCTTCAACATCGCCGGCCTGACCAACCCCGAGGGCAACGTCTTAGGCCTGATGCCCCACCCCGAGCGCTTCGTCTCGCTCCATCACCACCCCAACTGGACGCGCCAGACCTACCGCAAGGCGCCCGTCGGCTTGGAGATGTTCAAGAACGCCGTCCTGCACGCGCGCTGAAGGTCGGAAAGCCGACGACGCTTTTGGAGACTTGTAGCGCCGGCGGCTTAGCGTTGCGTTAGGTAACCAGAGGCAAAGATAATGAGGATTGAGCATGCTGTGTTGACATGTTTGTTGTCCTTCGTCTTTGTTGTCCGGGCGCACGCCCAGACAGCCATAGCTTCGGACGTTGATTTTTACCCGCTGAAGTACGGTGCGCGCTGGGAGTACGCTGTCTTCTGCCTGCGCGGCGTAGCGACTCCCGATTATCTTTCCGTGACGCGGCCTTTCGGCCCCGCTTTTGACATCGGGGCCATTGAGGCGACGTCCACTCCTGCCCCAGACAGGGTCGCGCCGGCAGCACCCGCGAACCTCAGAAAATATTAGGAGCGGCCCATGTGGGCGCCGCTCCCCAACGGTGACCGTCGACGTTACTTCGCGCGCGTGTAGGTCATCTCCATCGTCTTGAACGCCTTGCCGGTCTCGTCCTTGCCGTACATGACGAACGTCTGAGAGTCGTTACTGTTGAGCGTCCACTCGGAGCGGAACCACTCATCGGTCTTACCCGTCATGGGGCAGCTGAAGGTGCCTTCCGACTTAAGCGTCTTCGAAGCCTCATCCCATTGGCCGGGAGCTAAAAAGATGCTGGTCGACATCGTGTCCAGCCAGATATTCTCATACTGCTTCTTGAGCTTGTCGTAGCCCAGGTAGCCGATGCCCTCAAACTTCTGGCCGCCCATGTCCCCGATGAACTTCTGCTCCAGGAAGCGCCCGCCGAGGATCCACTTGAACTTGGCGATGCCCTTGGACTCCATGGGCTTATCATCGGGCTTCATCCAGCCCTTGTTCACGATGTTCCACTTGCCCACCAGGCCCTTGAAGCGCGCATGCTCGGCGCCGGGCGCGCCGCTTTCCGCCATCTTGGCCATCATGTCCTTGCTCATCTTGCTGTCTTCGGCGCGAACGCCGACGGCGGCCGACAAAACCAGCAGCGCGGCAAACAACGCGATTCTCTTATTCATAGTGATCGATACCCTCGGTAATTTTGGCCAACCTAAAGCCGCGCTGATTCTAGCATGCCCAGGGACCGGCATGTATGACGCGGGCGTGAATCCTTGACAGGATCGCGAGCCACTGTTATCGTAACGAATGTCGTCGGAGAACCTATGAACACCCTTAACCGGAAAAAGTTATCCACAAACTCCTCGCGCGATCTGCATATCCCTTTGGCACAACCGAATCTAATCATGAATGATAGTCTGCTGAATCGTTCGATAGAACAGCATCCCTCGGTCCGTCGAAAATCGGCGGT
>JAYVZL010000304.1:0-3601 GCA_043783505.1 Elusimicrobiota bacterium | reverse complement strand
AGAAGCCGCGCCATATCGTCACGCCACCACGGCACCATGTCGTGGCCGACGACCGTGGCGTAGATCTTCGAGCTGCGGAGGTCAAAGGAATCCGCTAGATCGAGTGACGGGAAGTTGGGGTGAACGAGCAGGGGCAGGGTTCCGCCGTAGGCATTCTTAGCTGCTGTCCAGTCGAGTCCGTCTTCGATGCGAGCCATCACCATCATCCGTGGAAAGCGCGAGCGGGCCCGGGCGCAGGACGCCAGCGTCGGCGCGTCGCTGGCGAAAAAGATCAAGTCGTCGAAGGATCCGTGGGCGCTGATCCATTCCGCGACTTTTTCCGTGGCATTCACTTTGAGGTCGAGCACCAGCAACGAACGGCCGCGCGACACGGCGTAAAGCTCCTCAAAACTCGGAAGTCTCGAGCCGTCCGAGAGCCGCGCGTTTTTCAACTCGGCCCAGGTTCGCCCGCAAACGAGTCCCTTCAGCGAAGTCGTGCGGTCGAGCGTGGCGTCGTGCAGCATGACCATGGTCCCATCCTTGGCGAAGCGGACGTCCGTCTCGATGAGCTTGATCCCCGCCCTTTCCGCGCGGCGCACGCCTTCAAGGCTGTTTTCAGGGGCTCCGTAGCCGCCGGTGCGATGATCGACGGCGTACATCCGGCGGCAGCGCATGTCGCGCAAGCAGGCGGCGACGTGGGCGGTATCCGTGGCGAGAAGAGGCTGGGCCGCGGCGAGGACAAGACCCAGGATCAACGGCGATGCGCGAGAAAACATCGCGTGGAGTATACATTCCCGTGCAGGGTCGATTTCAGGATTGAGGGGAACTATGTAGCAGATGTGATACTTTCGCTAGTCCCGGAAAGAGTGAATGTGTCACATGTGATACATCCACGCGAGCTGAAAGCGGAGCGGAGGTGCCCGAAGAAATGGTCGGACGGTTTTGGAGCTGGGGTGTGGTCGGCAGACCTCGCTGCCCTAGCTGTAGTGGCGGCGAAACTCGGCTTCGTCGCAGGCGGGCGAGAGCCCGGCCGCCCGCCGCGCGAGATGCCCCGCCAAGCCCGCGCCAAGGTAAGCCAAGGCGTGCATTTCGCGCAGATGCGGGCGCGTGCGCAGGAATTTCTTAAGTTCGGGGGAAGGCTGGGGCCAATCGGGGATCTTGCCCACAGGCTTGCCATCGAGAGTCTGAAGATGGGTGCGGCAGGGCCCGCCCGCGCCGAGCTTGCGGCAGGCGGCGTCCACCGCGGTTTCGGCCATCACGCGGTAGTCCGACATCTTGCCGCCGCCAATGGTGAGAAAACCGGACATCCCGTCGCGGGTCTCATGGTCGAAGACCTCGAAGTCGCGCGACAGGAGCTTCTCCGCGCCCGGCTGGCCGAGGATCGGCCGCGAGCCCACGATCGTCCGGTCGTGGGCGGCGGGCCATTTTTTGAAGTAGCGCGAAACTGATCGCGTCTGGTAGCCGATCTCGTCTTCGGTCGTGCGCGTTTGGTCCGGAGCGTCCGGGCCGGGGATATCCGTGGGTCCGACCCAGGTCCCGAGCGGCGAGGGAACCACGAAGACGTAGCGAGAGCGGTCTTCGGCTTCGAGCAACAGGCCGACCGGGGACAAAGCCTTGTCGTTGTAGATCAGGTGCGTGCCCTTCATCAGGCGCAGGGGCATGCGTACGCCGGCCAGCATGGAGACCTTGTCGATCCAAGGCCCCGCGGCGTTGACCGTGATTTTGCCGCGCACGTCCCGGTCCCCCGCGCGAACGCCGCTCACGCGAGAGCCGTCCTTGAGCACGGCCGTAACCGGCGTCTCGAGAAAGATGTCCGCTCCCGCCGCGCGCGCGGACTCGAGCGTGCGCGCGGCCAGCGCCTCGGCGTCCACCCACCATTCATCGAAGGCGAGCGCGCCCAGAAGGCCTTCCGGCGCCAACCCGGGCACGACGCGCAGGGCGGCCTCGGCGCTGAGACGAAGGTGGGGGAGGCCGTATTTCATGGGCTGGAAGCGATCGTACTGCTCGAAAAGGGTCTCGACGGTTTCCAGGCCGCGCGTGTGTCCTTTATAGACCGGCCAGACGATGGGTAGGCGCGTCAGAAGCTCCGGCGCGGTGCGCACGATGTGCCCCGAGTCCCAGCATGTCGCGTGCGTGGTCAGGCGGTCGTAGAGAAGATAGCGCACGCCGCCGTGGATTAAGTGCGTGGAGGCCGCCGTGGTGCCGCCGCCGGGCCGCCCGCGCTCGACAAGAGCGACCTTCAGCCCGCGCAGGGCGGCGTCGCGGGCCACGCCCGCTCCGGTGACGCCGCCGCCGATGACGACGAGGTCGTAGGAGCCGCTCATTCCAATTCGAACATGTCCTTATATTCGGGACACTCGACATGCGTGATGCCTTCGGCCTTCAGATGAGCCTTGAGCGCGACGCGGTCGGAGGGATCGCCGTGGACGAGGAATATGGTGCGCGGGCTGGGAGCCGCGTTTTTCATGAACCAGAGCAGGTCGTCGCGGTCGGCGTGGGCGGAGAAGGTGTGCAGTGTCTGCACGCGCGCCCGGACAGGATGCTCCAGGTCGAATATTTTCGCCTTCTTGACGCCTTCCTGCAGGCGGCGGCCGAGCGTGCCCTCGGCCTGATAGCCGACCATCAAGATCGTGGTCTCGTTTTTCTCTATGTTGTTGCGCAGGTGGTGCAGGATGCGCCCCCCCTCGCACATGCCCGAGGCCGATAGGATGATCATGGGTCCGTCGAGAGAGTTGAGCGCCTGCGACTCCGGGGCGGTGCGCACGTAGCGCACGGCCTTGAAGTCGAAGGGATTTCCCTCTTTGGCGACGTAGTCCTTGAATTCGGGGGAGAAGGAGAAGCTGTCGAGGTGGCGGCTGAAGATCTCGGTCAGGCTTACAGCCATCGGGCTGTCCACGTAGACCGGAATGTGCGGAATTTGCCCGTGGCGGATCATCTTCTCGAGCACGAAGACGATCTCCTGCGTTCGCTCCAACGCAAAGCTCGGGATCAGAATCTTGCCTTTCTCCTTGATCGCGCGGTCGACGACGGTCTTCATGATTCCTTCCACGTCGTCGATCGACTCATGGACGCGGTCGCCATAGGTGCTTTCAATGAGCAGGTAGTCGATGTCCTTCGGCGCGTGCGGGGCGTCCATAAGCAGGGCCTTGCGCCGGCCCAGGTCGCCGGTAAAGAGCACGCGCCGCACGCCCGCGGCGGTGGTCGCTTCGACTTCGATCATCGCCGAGCCGAGGACATGCCCCGCGTTGTGGAACCGAAATCGGACCTTGTCGTTGAGGGCGAGCCAAGTCTCGTAGGGATTGGGCTTGAACAGGCTCAGGGCCGCTGTCACGTCGTCTTGCGTGTACAGAGGCACGATCCTCTCGCTCTCGGCGGCGTGGAGCTTGTTGAAGAACAGCGCGTCGGATTCCTGTAGGTGCGCGGAGTCCATCAGCATGATCGCGACGATCTCCTTGGTCGCGTCGGTGCAGTAGATGACGCCTTTAAAGCCGTTCTTGACCAGCAGGGGGATGCTGCCGCAGTGGTCGATGTGCCCGTGCGAGAGGAGCAGGGCGTCGACCGACGCCGCGTCGAACGGAGCGCGGCGGTTCTTCTCGATAGCCTCCTTGCGGTGGCCTTGAAA
>JAYVZL010000303.1:0-21246 GCA_043783505.1 Elusimicrobiota bacterium | reverse complement strand
GCCTGGCTCAGCCACTTCGTGCTAACCAACGGCGGCGTGGTCGAGGCTTTCAAGAACGCGCTAATGGACAGTCCGACGGCGACGATCTTCGGCGTCTTCGACGACAAGTTCGTGCCTGTCACCGGTTACGGCAAGGCCGCAGTCATGAACGGCTTCATGACCGCGCCGCCGATGGGCAATAGCATGTGGGGCTGGGTGAGCGTGCTGATCCGCAGCACGACGCTGTTTAGCTACCTGCGTGGCATCGAAGGCAAAGTCGAGACCGATATGGAAGGCCCGCCGCTGGCGCGCCACCTCTGGCACGACAAGACCACTTTGCTGCTCGTCGAGGAGGGCGGCAAGCAGTGGTACTACCTTTTCACTGGCAGCCTCAACAACTCAAACCACGTGGACAACGCCGAGCTCCAGTTCATGTTCCGCCTGCCGGCGGACTCAGCCTTAGCCAAGGCCGTTATCGACAGCATCGAGCTGACGGTCGCTAAGGAGAAGGATTACGCCAAGCCCCTGGCGTTCGGCCTCCTGCGCGACGCCATCGCGACGGTCGCCGGCCTGTCTCCCCTGCACGTGAGCCCGGAGATTATCGACGCCATCACCAAGGCCGTCGCGGCCAAGAACCCGACCGACGCGGCCGCGATGTTCGCCGAGCTCGTCAAACACGGCACGGAGCTCATCGGCGAAAAGTTCCTGCCCAAGAAGGCCACGGAACGCTTCGCTCTCTTTATGACCTTTCTCAATTGGTACGACGGCGAGCGCGACGCCCATAAGATCGCCTCGCCCATGAACGCACGCAAGCTCGTCGCCCTGGGCGCCATCCTGGCCACCCCGAACATGAAGGCCTCGACGATCATGTCCCTGCTCAGCCACGAGATCCTCTGGGAGCCGAACGTCCTGCCCGCCGAACTAAATCGCCGTTTGCATGAGGCGTGGAAAGTTCTCGGTATCGAACGGGCTCTGCCCAGCTCAGCCCCAAGCTCACCCGCGATTACTCAAGCCGCATAATGACCTTCGAACTTTTCGGCGCGCCGCGCGTTATGATGGGGAGACGCAATGGAGGAGTTATGAAACGCGCTATTTTTATCGCCGCCTCGGTTTGTTCGCTCGCTCTCTCCGCTCACGCGACGCCGAAGCCGCCCTCGGCGGGGAGTTCGATGAAGGAGCAGGCTCATCAGCAGGTGAAGCTCCTGGGAGAAAAGGAAAAGGCCGACATGCAGGCGCTCAACGACAAGCTCAAGGGCGTGCGCGAGGCAGCGTCGGCGCAGATCAGGCCCCTAGAAGATCAGGTCAAGGCAGCGCGCGACAAGGAACATTCCGACATCGCCACTATTGAAGAACAGCAGCGTTCAGCGCGGGCGGGATACGAGACCCAGCGCGACGCGCTCATGGAGCCCGTCGAGCCCGGCTACACGGCCCGTCGCCAGACGCTAGTCGCCCAGCTCAAAACGCTCGAAAATAAAATGGCGATGGACTTAACCGCGCTCGACGCGCAGGAGAAGCAAGACATCGAGGCGGTTCGCGCAAAGGACCAAGGCCAGCGCAAGGCGATCCGCGAGGGCTATGCCCAGAAACGGCGTCAGGCCGAGTTGGACGCTCGCGCCAAGAAGTAAAAGAGCCTTCCAAATGTAACGCCTAAAGAGCCCTGTGCAGCCAGAACCTTCATCCGCCGCGGCTTTACCGTTTTTTTAGCAATCGGAAATAGTTTTTAGGTGTTCTGGGCTTATACAATAAGGTGAGTCAAAAGCTCGCCGTCGTCGTCGGCCTGGCATTCTGCTCCTTGGCGGCGCATGGCGCGGAAACCCAGCTCCAACGCTTAAAAAGGCTGGCCATCCGCCCTTTATATCCGACCATCTCCCAGCCCCCATCCTCGCGCATCAAAGACGGCCTTTGGAAAGAGGAAGATGAATATGGGATCGTGCGGTTTACGAACGGCGAAAAACTGACGAATGAGAAGATCAACAGCGCCAAACAGGCCGCGGCGCAAGCCGATTCAACAAAGGCGGAGAAACCTGCCGCCGTGCCGGTTTCCTCGGGCTCGATAGCGCAAACGGGAAAACCTCCCGTCGATTCCCCGAACACGACGCCGTCGTGGAAAAAATCTCTGGCCCCCGGCAGCGCGATGGCCTGGAATCGAGCGGACATGCCGACGGCCAACGTCGCGCTCAACAGTAGGCCGACTCCGAACAGCGTAATCCGGGGTGCCGGCAACCCAGAAAACTTGGGCCAGGCGCCGGGCTTGCCCGCTCACGAGACGATGACGGGGGACGTCGAATACGCCGCTTTAAGCGCGCGTACGACGCCCGATACGTCTCTTCGCGACAGCGTGAAATCAACCGTTCAACAACTGCCGAGCCCGCCGCCCATCCCCAAGCATGACACCAAGCATGAGTCCGGCAGCGTAAAAATACCCGACGATCGGTTTACGACCCACAGCCTTCCCGACCTCATCGACATGCTGCAAAGCGGCTCTTCTCCGCGATTTCGCGCGCGGATCGCCGACGAACTGGGCCGCCGCGGCGATGAGGCCGCGCAAGTGATACCCGCCCTCAGCGCCGCGCTCAATGACTCGTCGCCTTTGGTCAGGGCCAGCGCCGCGCTCGCGGTAGGAAACATCGGCGGCGACAGCGTAGGCCTTCAGCCTCGATTGACGGTTCTTCTTCAAGATAAAAATCCCGACGTCAAAATGAGCGCTGAGATCGCCCTTTCTCGGCTTGGTAAATAATCCAAATCGGAGGATCACATGGCCGCCATACTCGTCGTCGACGATGATGAAACGATCCGCTCCCTGCTTCGGGAGATCCTGACTCAAGAGGGCCACGCCTGCGCGACCTCCGACGGAGGCCCCGACGCGCTCGATAAAATCGCCCGCGTGCGCTACGACCTGGTGCTGCTGGACCACAACATGCCGAAGATGACGGGCACCGACATCCTGCTGCAACTGCGCGCCGACCCCCGGTTCGCGGACATCCCAGTGGTCATCCTCACGGCCGATGGGCTGTACCTGCGCAAGGGTGAAGCGGGCACGGCGGCCGGAGACCCCGACGGCTGCCTTAGCAAGCCGCTCGACAGGGTAACGCTCGTCGCTCTCGTGACGACGATACTCGGCCGCGGCGCGGCGAAAAAGGTGCGTTAAACGCCGCAACATGAGCCGGCGCGCGCGCGGACGCCGCGATATCGTCGATTTGGCCGACGGACATCGCCTCCAACTCTCTGCGGTTGAGGGTCAGACGGCCGGGACCCGAGGGATTGAGGTCGACGCAATCCAGGCTTAGTCCGGTGACGCGCATCACGCTGAAAACATCGAGACCCGTCTAGGCGAAACCCTGTTCCGGATTCTTCCCATCGCGCTTCATCGATTTTCCATCGGTGAACAGCGCGGCCCGATGCAGCTCGCTGCTCATAAGCGCCTCATAAAAAGCCCTGCGGTGCGCGGCCTAGCGGGTTTCAAACGACTGAAAGTTCGCAGGCGACACAGATGCTTGCGGGCGCGCCCAAGATCGCGACGCGTCCATGCGCGACAAGAGTACTGCCCGGCGCGAGCTCGCAGCCGCCTTCGACCGATTCCACGCGCAAGACCGCGGAGTGAGCCGGCGCATGAACAAGAACCAGCGGGGCCTCGAGCGCAAGCGCTCGGCCTCGAACGAGGACCATGCGCCCGCGCCAGCGGTCGCGGCGCAGCATTAAGTTGACATCGCTCACACCCGGACCGAGCGGCGAGCCGGTCACGACCTCCTCGCCGGAAAACGCGAGCGCCTCGCCCTCGCGCGGCGCCAGCGCGTGCGCGCCGGCCCGCTCGAGATTGAGGCCCGGGCCCGCTAAACATGCGATAAAACGATCTATTCCCGGGAAGGCCGAGAACGGCACTCTCCCTGCGATATCGGCGATCGACAGCCGCCACGTCCACTCCCCGCCGGGCACGGCGGCGTCGGTCGCGATTTCGAGCGTGGCGCCAAGACCGTTCCTCCAAGGAACGCGGCGCGAAACATCGGGAGCTAGGATGCGCATATGGATACGGGACGGCAGGCAATACCATAAAAGTTACGACGGCTGGCATCTTCAGATTAACAGAGGACGTCGCTCTTTTCAAGACCACGCGAAGGGACATTTTAGTGGGTTGAAGTTGCCCACGCTTTTCACAGGTTCAACTGTCGTCGACGCTAGTTGGAGCCTCACTTGAGGAGAAGTCGTACAACCGTGTCCAAGTCGCATTGCGGAGATTAGGTCATCTATAGCCGGCGATGCCGTCGCGCGCTAAGCCTCCCGTTTAGGTTACACTGGTAGGGTGAAGATCTGCTTTCGATGTAACGCGATCAATGTCGTCAAGCTCTCCGATCATAAGCCCGAGTGCCCCCTCCTTAAGGACAAGAAGAACCGGGCCAAGGACATCAAGGATCTCGTCAACCGCTACAACCACAAGAACAAGGCGGCGGGTGATCACTCTCTTAGCCGCATCAACAAGCCCGGCTACTGCAAGCGCTGCGGTGAAAAGGTCACGAGCCTGCTGACCCATATGCGCGCCTGCAAGGGCAACAACGCGACTTCCCAGCCGTAGCGCATTGCGTCGTCCGCTCGTCACGCGATGAGATATTGACAAGCGGCGTCCACGGGCCAATACTTCCGTATGAGATCGGCCGGCCCGCTTATTTTCGCGGCGTACGTCCTAGCCCTGGGGTGCGCGCCGCCCTACCGCATCGCGCAGCGCGAAGTCCATTTCACGCCTGACTCCGCCGCTGATCCATATTGGGCGAAGGCCACGCCTCGCGACGCGAAAACAGTCGTGACCACGGACGGCGACCTGTCTCTGCCTTATCGGAAGATGGGGCGATTCACAGTCGCCTCCGCCGGTTTGGACACAAAGATCTCGACCGATCGCCTGCGCGAGGAAGCAGCGTTGAGGGGTCTCGACGCCGTCATTTACATCAGCATGCTGAAGACGTCCAAGGGAGGTTCAAGCAACGAGGCGGTCAACTATTTTTTTCCGCCCACAGTCCATCATGTCGTGGAAGGCGTGGGCGTGCTGTTGACCGAGAAGCCGGGGGCTGAAGCGGCCATCTCCGCTCCCGTGCAGCCCAAGCCCGAGCCTCCTCCCCCAGCGCCTGCGACCGCCGCGGCTCCCACCCCTGCCCCCGCACAACCCAAGGCCGAACCTCCGCCTCCGGCGCCGCCGGCTGAAAAGCCCGCCGATACTCCGGAGTCGAAGCACGATCCGCTGCCTCCCGCGGATGTATTTACGGACGATCATAAATAAAAAATTCGGAAGTCTTTTGGGCAAATAGCATAGGCCTCTTATCGCGCCATGGCGTAGGCCTTAGGACGCATATCGCCTCTCGACGGACCTGCTTATATATTGGGAATGAAACCTAGACTATTAGTCGGCTTGTTTATCGCCTTCACGAGCGCGTTCAGCTCGTTGCCAAACCTTGCGTTAGCCGCTGATATCACCCTGCCCCCGACGAAGTCGGAGCTGCAGGAGCTTCTAAAGAAACCTTCCCTACCTAAGACCCCACCCCCCCCCGCGGCGCGGGTTCGCGATGAGAACATGGCGATGGGCAATCCCAGCGCCGCGACGTCTGATCCCCGGAACGAGAACAACTACCTCATGCGCAAGTCGGAATACGTATTGTCCTACAACAACGGCACGCATCTGCCGAATTGGGTGAGCTGGCACTTAAACGCGAGCTGGATCGGCGACACTGAGCGTAAAAATAACTTCAAGCCGGATCCAGATTTGCCGAATGGCTGGTTCCAAGTCTTGCCGCGCGATTACACGAGGACCGGCTTCGACAGGGGCCACATGTGCAACTTCATGGACCGCTCCCGCGACGCGCAGTCCGCCTCGAATACTTTTTTCATGACCAACATGATCCCCCAATCGCCCAAGAACAACGAGGAGACTTGGGAGCAGCTGGAATCCTATTCCCGGACATTGGCGAGGGAAGGACACGAGCTGTATATAGTCAGCGGCCCCGCCGGCCAAGGTGGGGAAGGAAAAAACGGGACGATGGATAAGATCGTCGCAAAAAGAGGAGATCGGGAAATTGCGATCGTTGTCCCAGCCTTCACCTGGAAGGTAATGCTGGTCCTGCCGAAAGGCAAAACGTCGCCAAAAGACGTGACCTCGGACGCGACGACAATCGCGGTCATCATGCCGAACACCCAGCAAATCGACTTCGACTGGAAGCGATACCTCGTTCCGGTCGTGACGGTCGAAGGACTCACGCATCTTTCTTTCTTCACGGAAGTCGATCCTAAGATTGCCGCGGAGATCAAAAAGCGAATCTACCAGCCTTGATCACCGAGACGCTGCAGGCCGCCTGCGCGGGCCTGATGTTTCCGAGCGAGTCCGAGTTCCCGTTGGACGTTTTTACTTGGAAGGACGACGCGGCGGATTTAGACGAGCGGACGGCGCTGCGCCTGAGCGGTCATCCCGCGCAAACGCCCATCGAGCGAGTCGACCTGGACGAATTTTTTAAGACCGTCGTTGAGGATCAGGATTGGCACGGCGAAGTCGAAAAAGAGCAGGCGCGGAAATTCCGCAATCTGCTGCATGTTCTCAAGGACTCATTAAGCGATTTACGCGCGTTTCGCGCCGGGACGATCGAGATCGACGTTTATATCGCGGGACGCTCGGCTCCCGGAGAATGGATCGGGGTCCAGACGAAGATCATCGAGACCTAGGGCTGAAAATTGTAGTCTAGGCACCGTGCACAGACTACGCCGGATAGTCTTATCCCTCGTCTTCATGACGCTCGCTGCGGCAGCGGCGGCGGCACTGACGCTGTTCGGCGTCGGCTGGTGGATCGACTTCGGCCAGCAGCCGGTCAAATCCGACGTCATGGTGGTGCTGGCGGGCGGTTTTGCGCGCCCGGCCTACGCCGCGGACTTATACGTTCAGGGCTTCGCACCCGACGTCTGGATAAGCCGGCCCCGACGCATCTCCGCTCACGCCCAGCTCGAGAGGCTTGGCATCCGCTTGCCGCGGGAAGAATCGATCAACCGGGATATCCTCGCTAAAAGAGGCGTCCCGACCAAGCGTATCCATCTCTACGGCGACGGCGTCAACAGCACCGCCGACGAAGCCGCGGCCCTGCGCGCGGCGTTCCCGTCCAAGGGCAAGAATATACTGGTCGTCACCTCCCGCTTTCACGCGCGGCGCGCGCGCATGGTCTTCAGGAGTCTTATGCCGGAAGCGAACATCGTCGTCGCCGCGACGCCCTATGAAAATTTCACCGTGAAATGGTGGAAGGACAAAGAACTCGCCTCCAACGCGGTTCTGGAAGTGTTCAAGACCGTTTTTTTTCTGGCGGGCGGGCGAATTCGCTAAGACGAGAGACCTACTTCGCGGCGATCCCGGCGGCTTTCTTCTTCGACTGCCGGCGCAAAAGCTCTTCGCGCAATTCCAGGATGCCGCGAACATAATTGTCGGAATGGTTGTAGGCGTAGAGCGACTTTCCAATCGCGGACTCCATTGAAAATTCAGCCTTTGCGTCGTAGCCCTTGAGCGCCAGATAGTTCGCCGCGCTGCCCAACGCGTCGGGCCACTCGTTGAGTCGTATTTTTCCGTCGCCGTCGAAATCCACCGCGTAGGCGTTGAGGCTCGAGGGCTCGAACTGGACGTATCCCATGCCCCCGTCGTACGTGCCGATCACTGCGTGCGCGGCTGATGCGCTCATTTTTTGATCGTATGCCATTTTGATGAACTCGGCCTCTTCGTGCGCCGCCCATGCGAGCCATTTCGGGCCCGGCACGAGCATGATGATCGTCAGCAGCGAGTCAAAGACCCGATACGAGCCCACTTCATCGCCGTACCAGGTCTCGCTGGCGACGAGTGCTACGAGTAGAGCCGCATCGACGCAATAGCGCGCCTGCACGGAGTCGAGCAGCGCGCGGTGGGTCCGGATGAAGGCCGCGCCATCGGTAAAATTCTCCTCGGTTATGAAAATTTTTCGATACCGCCCATAAGAATCTGGCGCCGGCTCCTGCTTTAATTCCGCTTTTTCAAATTTCTGTCTTTCTCGTTCCGCATATTTCTCTTGGACATCCGGATACAGCATCTGGTAGCGGCCGTCGAACAGTTCCTCGACATATGAGTCAGGCACCCGGGAGCCAGTGCGCAACAGGTCAGCTTTGACCTGCGCCTTAGCGACGCCGAACGGAGACGACACGCTCGCGATGGTTCTTTGCTTTTTGATCGAGACTTTCAGCGTCTCAAACACGGTCTCGCCGTCGACCTGGGCTCGGAGGCCGGGTGCAAGCAGGCTTGCGGCGACGATCGCAAGCGTCAAGTGCTGGAGCGTGATCTTCATCGCGGCGCGATTTTTTTCTTCGACAGCCGCTTCTGGATCTCATTGCGCATTTCCAGGATAGCGCGGACGTAGTTGTCGGAAGGGTTGTACGCAAAAAGAGAGCGCCCGATCGGGGAGTCCGGCGTGAACTTGGCCGACGGGTCGTAGCCGCGCTTCGATAAATAGTTCGCCGCGCTTCCCAGCGCGTCGGGCCACTCGTTGAGCCGCGTTTTACCGTCGCCGTCGAAATCCACCGCATAGGCGTTGAAGCTCGAGGGCTCGAACTGGACGTACCCCATGCCGCCGTCGTACGTGCCGAGCACGGCGTGCGCCGCGTACACGCTCATTTTCTGCGCGTACACCATCCGAATAAACTCAGCCTCCTCATGCACCGCGAACTTGATCCATTTGGCTTCGGGGACATTCAGAATGATCGTGTAAAGCGCGTCGAAGACCCGATACGAGCCCACGTCCGCCCCATACCGGGTCTCGCGGGAGACGAGTGCGACGAGCAAAGCCCCGTCGACGCGATAGCGCGCGTGCACGGCGTTGAGGAGCGCGCTGTGGCTCCGGGCGAAGGCCACTCCCTTCTCAATATTCTTCTCGGTGATGAATTGTTTTCGATACGCGTCGTAGCTGGAAGGCGCCTTCGCGCTCGGCGCATTATTTCTCAATCCCGCGAACCTGTCCCGCAGTTTTTTTCGGTCCGCGTATTTCTTCGGGATTTCCGGATACAGCATCTGGTGCCGACCGTCGAATATCTCATCGACATAGGCGTCCGGCACGACCACGTAGTTCGGGAATTTTTTGCTGGTGCGGCGTAGATCATCTTTAACGAGCTCAATGGCCTCGCTGACCGGGGTTGCCTTGCGCGCGAGAACCTTCTGCGCCACAATCGGAGCTTTTATCCCCTCGAGCGCGGTTTCGACGCCGGCCTGAAAACCGCCGTCGGCGGGCAACGGCCTCATGCCCACCTGAGCAGGGGCGTCGGGCGCCAACAAGCACGAAATGGCGATCGCCAAAGCCAAACGTTCGGAGGACCTGGTCATAAGTCCATTATATCCGGGCAAAATCCGCACGGCCATGTCCTATGGGTACCGTTGCGCGCGGGAAAAGACCTAGACGAAATAGGCCTATTATCTAGGCCCTGGCGCCCTCTACGGCTTACGCCGTCGAATGTCCGAGGAGTTCCTTGGCCTTGCGGAGCAGAGCGTCCATTTGCAGAGGCTTGCTCATATACGCATTGGCGCCCATCTCGAGGCATTCGCGGTCGACCGGCGGCTGCTTGGCCGAGCAGACTAGGATGGGGATATGCTGAACGAGCGGATTGGACCGGATCGCGACGATGAGATCGAAGCCCGACAGTCGGGGCATCAAGACATCCGTAATGATGAGGTGGGGAAGGTTGTCGACCGCCAAATCCAGCCCTTTGCCGACGTCGGGGGCATCCAGCACCTCATAATGATTGGGATCTTCGACAAACATGATCTTGATCATTTCCCGTATAAGGGGATCGTCGTCGACAACGAGGATTTTGGAGCGGGCTTCCATTTTATTAAAACGACGTATGGTCGATCGTACTACACCGTCACCGAGGTGTCAATTACTCCGCACTTCAATGGCGGACAAAAACGATTCGGCGGAGGTCTTTGTGTCGTTGGCGTCGCACTTAAGGCCCAAGCCGCTCAGACGCGGCAGTTCCCTGTCCGCGGGAAAGGCGCGCCGATAATCGGCGGCCAGATCGCGCTCGACGACGATCCATTCGTCGCCGGGCGTGGGGCCTTTGCCGAGGCTGATGTAATGAAGATTGGAGAAATGCGCGCTGGCGATGAGCGTCCCGGCCTCTTCTTTTTCCGTCCAAGCGTAGGCGATCGTGTTTGGCGGGGCGAACATCCCTCCTCCTTTGTCGAAGGCCACGTACACGCGCAGGGCGGCGTCATCGCCGTTTTTGCGCGAGAGGTTGGTCCCGCGCGGAACTCTGAGCACCTTCAGGCGCAAACGCAGGATCGGCGTTCGCCGTATGTCGCGCGGGAAGCCCTTCTGCGTGGCGATCAGCACGGAGTTGCCGTCGCTGCGCAGATGAAGGACGCCGTCTCCGACCTCCCAGCCGCGCGGCTGGTCGCGCTTGGACTGCCAGCCTTCGGCGCGCATCCAAGTCAAAAACTCCTGGGCGGCGGCGGGGAAGACGACCAAAGGACTGCCCGCGACGGCGGCCGGCACAGAGTCCGTTTGGGCGCGGCTCAACGGAGTATAACCACAAAGACACAAAGACACGAGAAGTCTTGCTTGGAGCTTCATCTTAAAAGAATTGTAACAGTTGCCGCGTCTCCGGCGATGGGGCAAAAGACCCAGGCGACATGGGCCAATGGCCTCATGCGGCCGGACGGTTGTACGCGTAAAATATCTACTAATGAGCCAACTTCTCCTCTTCGCCTTCGTCCTTCTCTGCGCCGGCGCGCAGGCCGCGCCCGATAAGGCCTTCGACGGGACCGCTTCGATCCAGAGCGCGCCTGTATTTTTCGCGGGCGACGGTTCTCTCGCGGCGAAAAGACTGCCTGCGCGCCAAAAGACCGGGGCCTCGGCCCTAGCGTCGCCGGGCCGCTTCTCCGGCGGCTATCTCGGCCTCTACCCCGAAGGCTCCTTTGAGTTGACGACGGGCCGCTGCAGGGACTGCTGGGCGCCAATCGAAGGCCTGTGGTATTTCAAAAACGAGGTGATCGCCACGCCCAAGTCCGGGCCGCCGACGATCGTATGGATCGGCTCCAAGGAGATGATCGAAGGCGCGCGCATATCGGAGGATGGCCGCTCAATCACGCTCAAGGACGGGACCGAGATGCCCTTGAGCCTTGTCCGAAAGATCTCGACCAATCGCTCCTACTTCGACCCCAGCAGCGTCGCGTTCTTCCGCGAACGGACGCTGCGTCTACGCGGGGAGACTATCGAGGAAAACGGGCACAAGCGCTTCGAGGCGCGCACGATTTGGCCCGAGGATTTTCGCATCGACTCCGAGCGAATGACTGTTGAGCCCGTTTCAGGCGCCGAGGGAATCAGTCGCCTCATTAAGGAAGGAGCCGGCAGCGGGCAAGGCCCTTTCACGGCGCGCTTGCTCTGGGAACGCCCCGGCGCCGGCCGCGACTGGGGCGGCAAGCCCGTGATGGGCCTGATGCTCAACGGCGCGCAGGGCGACGATGATGAGGCCCACGCCGGGCATTTCAGCCTGTTCACCGGACGCTTCGGACCCGCCGGCGGCATGTCGGACTGGCTCTTCGATAACTTTTACACCTTGGACGAAGTCAGCGAGAAGGGCATCCTCCCCTCTCTGGTGCCCATGGATAAATACATGGCCGACCTCAACAGTGGGCAAAGCTACTATCGCCCGACCGACGTTCTCGTCGCGGTGCTCAAAGATGAGCGCACGGCCGTGCGGATACAAGATGAGTTTCGAGAATTCTATGCCGCCTACTACGCGCACAAGGTCACCTACAACCGGACGACCATGTCCTGCGCCGCTCTGATCATCGACAATATGCGCAAGGAGGGCTGGAACGTGCCCAAGCAGGGCCCTGATAACCGCCTCACGGCGGGAGCCATCGCCTTTCTCGCTCTGGTGACTGGTAATTTGAGCAAGGCCGGGGATATATGGGATTTGGCGAATCAGGAGCAGACGCGGCTATTCCCGCGCGTCGCTTTCGAAGAAACGGGTCGAGACTTGCTGCATCTCGTCGGCGACCAGGGGACTGAGCCCGAAAGAGCGCTGACGCCCTTCGAGCGCATGCTTCAGGAAGATATCGTAGCGCTCCTATTCGTGCGCATTCCCCAAATCCCCTCCAGCCGCAAATGGGGACAGGCCGCGGTCGGATCGACGGGAGAGTATTTTCTCCGAGCTCCCCTTTTCCCCTCGAAGTGGCAGAAACACCCGACCGTGCCCCGGTCTTGGCCTCCTCCGCACAACTAAGAGCGCGGTCTAGAGGAGGCTGATGAAGCGGCGCGGGTCCAAAGCCTGACCCGCCGCGTTTCGATATTCGAAATGCAGGTGCGGGCCGGTGGACAGGCCCGACGAGCCCACGGAGCCGAGCAGCATCTCCTGATCGACCATCTGCCCGGCCATTACGAAGATCCGGGCCAGATGCCCGTAAATCGTGCGCCCGCCGTCGCTGTGGCGAAGCTCGACCATATATCCATAGCCGCGCCGCCAGCCCGCGAACGAGACGACGCCGTTCTGCGCCGGATAAACCCAAGTCCCATAGGGCTTGGGCAGGTCAAGCCCCGCGTGGCGGCGAAAGATCCCGTAGATAGGGTGCTGACGCCAGCCCAAACCCGAGCTGACGCGGCTGCGGCTCGGACTGCGGAAAGGCGTCATGTAGGCGCCGCTGTTGACGGCCCGCGGGTACAATGGCAAGGGCTTACCGGCGGGCCGGCCGGCTGGACGCTGATCCTGGCTGTACGGCGGAGGGGGCTCTAAAGCGGGCGCCGGGGCCGAGAGCGTCCCGCATAGCACGAACACAAAGAGCACCCCGCTCAAGACCTTCATGCCCTTTATTATACCTCAGGTCGTCGAGGGCGGAACGTGCTGAAGACGCAGCGTCTCGCCGGTACAGTCATCCTTAATACGAAATACGCCCTTACTCTCCCGCCCCCCAGGCAGGGCAAGACCCTGGATTTACCGTTTTTTTATCCAGATTTTACCGTTGCGCGGTAGTTGTTTTGGGGACGGACGCCTATACTTCTGTTGATGACCAAGACCCGGAAATCGCAGACGGTCCTCGCCGCGGCGATGCTCGCCCTGTGCGCCGCGTCGACCCGCGCCGACGGCTGGCAGGCGACCCGCCCCGTCTACTCCGGAGTCGAGACCTTGGTCGACGGCGTCTACGGCTTAGTTCGCGGTCATCTGTTCGCGGCCATACTACCCGGCCGCTTGTCCCAAAGCATGAGCGCCGTCCCGGTCGGCTCCTCCGATAAGCTTTTCGCCGAACTCCTGGAGAAGCGCCAGGCGCGCGCCAGCCGGCGCATTCTCGAGGCACGCCCCGCCGCGCCGACCTCTTCGCCCTACGCCCTGGCCGTTTGGCGCGACGTGGCCATGCGCGAGGAAACGAAGGCCGCCGTCGACGCCTTCGCCGACACTTTGCTCACCCGATATCAATTGGAGCGTTTCGGCCAAGCGTCCGGCGTCTATGCGTTAAACACCCAGAACTGGGACGCCGGATTCGTGGCCTCGGCGGCGACGCTCGGCGGGGCGTATCTCTACGTCGCCGGCCTGAGTACGGATTGGACGGTGGGCCGGGTGCGCGTGGACTTCGACTCTCCCGCCGGCTCGTCTCTTCAGACCGTCGCGGAATCAGGCGAGGGCCGCTTAGCCGAGATCAGGCTCTCACGGCAGGGCTCGCCGCTTTCCTTGAAGTCCGCTTGGGGCCTGCGCGGCGGCAGCCTGCAGGCCGAGTCCTTGGGCGTGGCCTACTCCACCCGCTTCTAGGACCTGGGCGAACTCGTAGCCGGACCTGCGGACGCCCTCTATAATGGAAGGAAGCGCGCGCACGGTGGCCGAGCGGTCGATCGCGCCGGGAAGGTTCGTCTCGAAGCCGTCGTGCAGCAGGACGATCGCCCCGGGATGGAGCTGATCAAGCGTGGTCTTGGCCACACCTTGGGCGTCGAGGCGGGCGTCGTAACCCCGGACCGACCACAGCACCATGGTCATGCCGCGCTCGCGCAGCAGCGGCCACAGCGAGAACCAGCGCACGCCGAAAGGCGGGCGAAACAGCCGGGGACGCCGGCCCGAGATCTTCTCCAACACGTCCTGGGTGCGATCGATCTCGGCGGCGATACTCTTGCGGCTCATAAGGTAGAGATACGGGTGCGAGTAGGTGTGGTTGCCGATCTCATGGCCCTCGGCGCGGATGCGGCGCACGAGTTCGGGATAGCGCTCGGCATTCGCGCCGCAAAGAAAAAACGTGGCTCGGATATGGTTCTTACTCAGGATGTCGAGGATTTGGCCGGTGAAGGGAACTGACGGGCCGTCATCGAAGGTGAGCGCGACACGACGGGAGCCGTCGAGCTCGCGAATAAGCGCGGGCCCGAGCAAGGTCGCCTGAGGAGAGCCCAGACCGTAGGCCAGCATGCCCACCAGCGCCGCGCTCAGGCAAACGACGGCGCCGAAAATTCGGCGACGAGGGGTTTGCATCGACGCAACCATTCTATCAACGTCCTATGGCGAAATTGTTTCCTCGACGAGCCCCTACCCCAAGGACCCATTTCGACATAGGCCCATTAACGCGCTTCCTTGACCTAAAGGCCCCTTGGGGAAAAGCGTCCGAGCGGGATACAATTTCCTCACTGTGCGCTTAACGCGAAGGACTCTGTCCTCCACTCTCGCCCTCGTCCTCTCAATCACTCTTCCGACCGGGGCGTTCGCTCAAAATCTAGCCGCCTCCCATGCCGTCCTCCCGGCGCCATCCGCCGGCTCGGGCGCGGCGGCGATACAGCTCATCCCATCCGTCAACTCCTTCTCGGCGCCGCTGACCGGCAAACCCGCGACGGGCGTCATGGCTGGGCCGGCGTCAAACACGGCCGCGAAAACTTCTCTCCCATTTCAGCCGCCAGCCGTATCGGCCGCGTCGAAGGCGGCGCCCGCTTCCCTCGCCAAGAAAGACAAGCAGGCCGCCGCCGTCAAATCCGTAGCGTCCAAAAAAACTCTCATTAAACAGATCGCTGGAATCGTCGATCCCGCTTTGACGCCGGAAAGCAAAGAGATGAGCGAGCAACTGGCCGCTCTTTTCGACAACGCGCCTCATCTTCAGGATCTTTCCAAGACGGCGCCGGCCTCGGCGGGCGCCGAGCTCAAGCCGGCCAAGATCGATGCGCTGAAAGCGGCGCTGTCTCCCGCCGATGCGGCCTACATCAAATCGTTGAAGGCCGTCTTGGGCGACGGCGTCGAAGTCGGCTCTTCAGGCTTGATCCAGCCTTTCAAGTTCCACGTTGGCAATGAAGAGATCTGGGCGCGGTCCGCGGGATTGGAAGGCTTCTTGCATCGCAAGCTGGAGATCGAGCGTCGACACGGGAAAGACGCGTTGGTCGCGCAATGGAAATATTTCTTCCCCTACCTTGACGATCTGCTCGCGCCCGCACCCTGGGCCAAGGATGTCCGAGCCAAGCTCGCCGCGCTGCGCACGGCTCCCGAAGGATTCTACGACAAGAACATCGCTCTCAACTCTTTGCTCATCGACGCGACGCGCGAATGGCAAAAGCGCTTGGCCCAGGCCGACCCTTCCTCCTGGTTCCGGGACGCCAGCGTTTACATGATCCTGGCTCGCGCCTTCAATCAACTGCAGCCCGGCAAAAATTTCTTCGACTCGTTGGACGAGAAATTCCTCCAAAATAAAAAAGCGGAAACAAAAGCGAACGTCCTCTGGCTTCTCGACGTATTCGAGATCGGCGAAGAGGAACGGTGGGGCTCGTCCGGGGGATCGCCCTACGCGCTTAAAGGCTATCGCTTTAAGAAAGAATACGGGGGACTAGAGGGCGCGCTCAACTTCATCGAACGGGCCAAGAAGGTGGGCTTTCGCGTGGGCTTCGACGAGATTCCCAACCACACCGCCATCGACAGCGATCAAGCGGAGTTCCATCCGCAAGACTTCATCCATCTCCTGCCGCCTGCGCAGCCAAAACCGGGCGAGGACATGGAGAGCTACACAAAAAATATTCTCCTCCAAGTTCCGCAGCACCTGCCTGGAAAGTTTTCCCCCCTGTATAAACTGCGCCCGACCACGCACTACCCCGGTCACGAAGGCAAGCCCTTCTGGATTCTCATCCACCAGCCCATCACGGACTACGGCGACGCGATGTGGCTCGACATGCTCCAAAGGGATTATTCCCGTCAAAGCGCGCGGGATTGGGAAATCGGCGAAATGGAGAAGATCTTCGGCAAGTGGGGCGTCAGCTTCGCCCGCCGCGACATGGCCTATTACGTGGTCAACGCTGGTTACTACCAACGCTGGCTCTATCTCCTCAATAAGCAGAAGGACGCGTCCTCGGGCTGGGTCCGCGCGGAGCTCGAGCGCTTCATCGAGGGCTTCAAAGCCCGTTGGGAGGAGCGCAAGGGCTCCGAATTCCTGGCCGAGATGACCGACAAGGTGCGCGCCGCGAATCCCGAAGCGGTCTTCATCGATGAGGCTTACGGCTATTCCACGGACTTAAGCCGCACCGGTTCCAACGGCGTCTACAACAAAAACACCCACGATGAAAAAATGGGTCAGATCGGCCTTTACGATGCGTTGGTGGAGGCCGCCAAAAACGGAGACGTGGGGCGGCTTAAGGCCGCGCTGGAAAACGTCGCCTTTAAAATCTGGCAGCGGGGCGGAGCCGCGGCCGTCAACTTTAGTGTGACTCACGACGGCGGCGAGGGCAACCCGGTCGACAAATTCGGGCAGTTCTTCCGTGCGGTCGTGGTCATGACCATGCTTTTTAGGCCGACCTTGGTCTACAACGGCTCCGAGCTGGGCGTGAAACAGCGCCGGATGCTCATCGGGGACCTTTCCCAATCCCAGGACTTAGACAAGGCCATCCCCTTCGACGTGCCCGCCCTGATCAACTGGCTCAGCGGCGACTCTGTCCAAGAATCTTTCCTGCGCCGGGTTTACGCGGTCGCAGAAAGAAGCATCGATCTTTTCAAAAAAGGCGCGATGGAAGTTCTCGACGCCACCTCGGCGACGCCGATCGTGTCTTGGGCGGCGGCCTCCACCGATCCCGCCACGGGCCAACAGAAGGCCCTGCTCGTTGCCGCCAACTTCTCCTGGCGGCAAGCATGGGCGGGCTTCAAGATGTCGGCCCGAACCTCCAAAGAAGACCTCGGCGCCTTCCGACTGCGCGCCGACCGCAACTACATCTTCCGCGATATAGCCAACCTCGACAGTCCGGGCCAGCCTCACACCTATTCGCAGTCCGGCCGCTCCCTGCTCGAGCAAGGCCTAGCCATCGGCCTGCCCTCCGGCGGCGTCCACATCTTCGAAGTCGAGGAGACGCTTCTCTCTTCCCCTCGCTTCGCTTTCTCGCCCTTGCCAGGGGCGCCTATCGCGTCGTCGCTTATGCCCGCTGCGCCGGCGCGCGCGCCCGCTCTGGTTTCGCCCGTCCAGGCCGCTCCCGCGACGGTCGTCGCCAAGCCTCGCGTCGAGGCAAGTCCCAAGGTCTCAACCTGGGAAAAGTGGACCAACAGGCTGAACAACTTCTCACTGGTCCCTTATTTCCTACTTCAAATCCCTCAAGTCATCACGAACTTCGTAAACATTTTCGCCGGCGACATCGCCAAGCTCGCGGGGCTGCCCTGGATCGGCTATTCAACCGGTATTTTGGCGAGCTTCATGCTCTTGTCTTATTTCGCTGGGCTGAAAGAGAAAGCCACGGCCTGGGTCCAGGTCATGGGCATCGCGATGAACCTCGTCGTGCTGAGCCAGCTGGCCTTTGTGGGCTTCATGCCGCTCGCGTGGTTCGTGGGCGTGACAGCGGCGGCCATCGCCGGGCTAATCCTCAACTATTTAAACATCAAAGGCTGGCTCAACCCCACGGTATGGAAGATTTGGGAGAGGGCCGTGACCGTGACTGCCTTGGCGGCCATTCCAACCAGCGTGCTTCTCTCCTTTGGAGCGGTTCTGGGTTGGAGCGCGTCTACGATCGCCATGAGTTCTTGGATAACCGGCGGAGCGGCCGTGGTGGCCGGAGTGGCGATGGCCGTTCTCGACCACTTCGGCAAGCTCAAAGGCCGCCTCAAAGACATCTGGACCTCGTTCAACGCGATCAGCGCCACGGCGCTTTACACCATAAATCCTCTCATAGGACTGACCTGGACATACCTGCACCCGGACACTATCGCCAAAGGCATCTCGGCGACGACTAATATTTTCAACATGGCGGGGTCCATGCTCCAATTGCCGCGCGGACTTTTTTTGCGCAAACCGCTCATGATTTTCGGAAATCTCTGGGCCATCTCGGTGGGCAGCTGGGTTGCGCTTCTGCTCGTAACCATGTTCGGAACCTTTCCCCTTTGGGGCTTCGGCCTCGTTAACGTAGCCCTAGCCGCTTATCTTGGTTTTGTCTTTTGGCGCAACGCACACCGGTAGAATGACCTCCTCGGAGCTTTGCCGGCTCCTGTCCGTCGAAGACCCTCGCCACGTCGAAGTCGAGTCCAAGTGGCGCCTGCCCGTCGACGCCGCCAAGCCGCTGAGAGAGCGCCTGCTCCAGCTCAAGGGCGTGGAGCACGAGAAGCGCACGACTTTTCTCGATCAATACCTCGACACCCCCGACCTGCGCCTGCTGCGCGGAGGCGCCAGTCTGCGCCTGCGCTACCGCAAGAGCGGCACGCAGGTGTACCTGCAGTACAAAGGACCCGGCATGCGCAGCGACGCGCTGCACTTCCGCCCCGAGTACCGCTCCGAGCGTCTCGACGGCCTCGCGCTCGAGGAAAGCGACAACAATCTTCTCCGCTTTGAGCAGCCCTCGGTGGCCGAGATCCTGCGCGCGAAGGCCCCCGCCGAGATGATCGAGGCGATGCGCCGCGACCTCGGGCACGCCAACGTGTATTCCATCGACTTCGCCCCGCTCCTGTGCCAGTACCGCAAAGACGTCTTTCGCATAGAGCTCGAGGACGCCTGGCTGTCTCCGTCCGTCGATCGCCTGTGCGTGTTCCGCCTCGACCGGCGCGGCCCTCTGTCGCTCTCGACCTTCGGGGAATATGAGAACGAGGTGCGCGCGGGCAGCCTCGACGCCAAGCTGGCGGCGCTTCCGGCCCTGCGCGCCTTCGACGCCGCGCTCGCCTCGGAATTCGGCCTCACTCCCGAGCCGCTCGACAAGTACGGGCGCGGCGCGAGCGGCCTGCTGCGCGACGCCGCGGCCTTTCAAACGGCGCAGGCGCCGGAAAGCGTGCCCTCCCCCGTCAGCCTTTGACGCCGCCGGCGGTCAGGCTAGTCGGATGTAGCACATGTGATACTTTCGCTAGTCCCGAGACGAGTGAATGTCGCACATGTGACACATCCCAGTTCATCCGTTAAAACCTCGCGACCTCAGAATTTTATTTTTTCAAATTCCTGCTCTTGATAATGAGCCTCGCCCCTGTTAAACTAATCATATGAGCGAATTGATTTTCATGGTTGAGGAGGCGCCGGAAGGTGGGTATGCGGCCAAGGCTCTCGGTGAATCCATCTTTACCGAGGCCGACGATTTAAAGAGCCTTCATAAGAAAATTCGCGACGCGGTCAAATGCCACTTCGATAAGGACAGCGCGCCCAAGATCATCCGGCTTCATTTCGTCCGCGAAGAAGTAATCACGGCGTGAAGCTTCCCCGGTCCCTTTCCGGCCAAGAGCTTGCAAAAGCTCTGCGCCTTCTTGGATACGAAAAAACTCGCCAAACCGGAAGCCACATGCGCTTGAGTTGCGCAGAGCCATCCCAGCATCACATCACCATTCCTGATCATTCCCCCCTCAAAATCGGAACTCTTGCCGCCATCATTTCCGATGTCGCGGAACATCAAAAAATGTCTCGCGAACAGCTTCTGAAAAAATTGTTCGATTGAGGGGAGATCCGGGTCAGCCTTTGACGCCGCCGGAGGTCAGGCCGCCGACCAAGTGCTTCTGCAGCGCGAAGAACAGCGCCATGACGGGGATCGAGACGAGCAGCGCCCCCGCCGCGAAGCGCCCCCACTCCACCGTGTACTCGCCGACCAAACGTTGAAGGGCGACGGGCAAGGTGAAAAGCGACGCGTCGTTGAGCAATGTCGCCGCTAGGATGAACTCATTCCAGGCGTTCATGAAGGAGAACAGCGCGGTCACGGCCAAGGCCGGGCGCGACAAGGGAAGGACCACCTTCACGAACGTCTGCCACTGCGTGGCGCCGTCCATGAGCGCGGCTTCTTCCAGCTCCCGCGGGATCGTGTCGAAATGGCCCTTGAGCATCCACACGCAAAAGGGCAAAGACGTCGTGGAGTAGACAAGCACCAAGCCGCCCAAGCTGTTCAGAAGATGCAGTTTCTGCAGGATCGAGTAGATCGGGATGAGCATGAGAGTGGCCGGAAACATCTGGCTGATCAGAAGCGCCTGCAGCCCCGAGCGCTTGCCCGGAAAACGGAAGCGCGACAACGCGTAAGCCGCTGTAACGGCCAGGAGCAGCCCCACCAACGTAGCGGCCGTGGAGACCAACAGGCTCGACAAAAGGTTGCGGCCGAACAGCCAGCGACCGGAGGAATCGACGGCGCCCAGCACCGCGGCGAAATGCCTCCCCGTCACGTGCTCCGGAAATGGGTTGGCCGACAACGACAAAGTCTCCGTCGGCGACACCGCCATCTTCACGACCCACAGCACGGGATAAAGCGTGGCCGCGCACAGAGCGGAGAGAAGCATGTGGATGGACGCGGTGGCGACCCAGCCCCGAGCCTTCATGACAGCACGTCCTCGGAGTCCCGGACAAGGCGCTTAGTCAGCGCCGACCAACCCAACAAGACGATGAAAATAAGGACGGAATAGGCCGCGGCGAAGCCGTACTGCTCGTTTCTCTGGAAGGCCCATCGATAGGATTCCGAGACCAAGATATCCGTCGCCCCGCCCGGCTCCCCGCCCGACACGAGATAGATGATGTTGAACATGTTGAAGGTCCACACGCTTCCCAGGATGACCGCGGGAAGAAGCGCCGGCCGCAGCAAAGGCAGCGTGATGTTCCGGAATTTCTGCCAAGACGATGCCCCGTCGACGTCCGCCGCCTCGTACAGCTCCGGCGGGATGGACTGCAGAGCGCCCAAACAGACGACCATCATGAACGGAAAGCCGAGCCACGTGTTCGTGACGACGTTCGCGGCGAACGCCGTGGAAAAACTTGTAAACCAGCTCACCGGCTGAATATGCAAAGCCGCGAGCAGCCCGTTCACCGCTCCGAACTGACGGTGGAACATCCCCTTCCAGATCAGCGCGGTGATGTAGTTCGGCACGGCCCACGGC
>JAYVZL010000302.1:0-9176 GCA_043783505.1 Elusimicrobiota bacterium | reverse complement strand
GAGATCGTGATGATAGGAGTCGATAGCGACGGCGCCGCCTGCAAGCCGGGCGCGCCGCCGTTGAACTGATCGACCATCGCCGGCAGAAAGCCCTGCGTGGCGGCGATGACCTGATAGAACTTGCCGTCGGTCAGCGCGTTGCCGTTGCCGGCGCTGAAATTGGCCGTGCCCGTCAGATCCGTCACGGCGATACGGCTCGTCACGGGATCGGGGTTGCCGTTATTAAAGGAAAGCGCTACGACTTGCGCGCCGGGTATGAACGCTCCTGAGAGGTTGCGCACGCGCACGTTGAGAGTCGAGTTGGCGACGGAGGCGTGGGCCGACGACAAGGACAGAACGGCGAGGAGACAACTGCTCAGGATGCGTCTCAACCAATACTCCCCACGGTCCGCGATGATTGGCATGTCGGTTCAGAGTGTAATTTGTGTTGGGGTGATTGTCAACATGACCATGAGCACAATGACCAAAAGCACACTCCGCGGATGTGCCGGGAAAAAGATAAACTACGTATCCGTCGGCTCTATGATTAATTTTTCAGAACAAGAACTCGCCCTGGGCCGGAAGATCATCGAGGTTTGCCGCGATCTAGAGCGGCGCGGCCTCAACCAGGGAACCTCGGGAAACGTGAGCGTGCGCCTGGGCCCGGGCCAGGAGGAGGGCTTTCTCATCACGCCCACCGCCCTACCCTACGACATCATGCAGCCCGAGGATATGGTGCACATGCGTTTTGACGGCACGCACTCCGGACGCCATTCCCCCTCGAGCGAGTGGCGCTTCCATCTCGACGTGCTGCGCAGTCGGCCCGAGGTCGGTGCCATCATCCACACGCACAGCGGCTATGCCACCACGCTCGCCTGCCTTCACCGCGACATCCCCGCGTTCCACTACATGACCGCGCTGTTCGGCGGCAACAACATCCGCTGCGCGGACTACGCCACATACGGCACGCAAGAGCTCTCCGATCTCGTGGTCAAGGCGCTCGAAGGCCGCGCCGCCGCCCTAATGGGCAACCACGGCCTGGTCGTCGTGGGAGAGAATCTTCAGCGCGCGCTGGCCTTGACCGTCGAAGCGGAGACCTTGGCCAAGGTCTATTGGCGCGCCATCCAGGTCAAGGAACCGGTCCTGCTGCCCGACGACGAGATCGCCCGGGTCCGCGAGAAGTTCGTCGACTACGTCTACACCGGGCGAAAATAAAGGATGGGTCCCGCCCTATCGCTTGAGCGCGCGAAGCAATTCTACAGGGATCACGAGCCTGTCTGCACGGCGCTCTTCTTCGTCGCCGGCTTTCTCTTCGACACGATCGCCGTCGGGCGCATCGACCGGCTTCACAACATAATCCATCAGGCGAGCTACCTCTCCCTGTGCGCCTTCTTCACCAGCCTCGAGCTTCAGGAGCTCCACGGCCGCTTTTATCCTCCCGAGCGCCTGAAGACCGCGTGGCGCTACCACGTCGGCGCCACTCACTTCATGCTCGGCACGCTCCTCAACATCTACACATTGTTTTTCTTCAAGAGCGCCTCGCTGGGCACCTCCTTCCTATTCCTTCTAATCCTCGCGGGGCTCTTGGCCGTCAACGAGCTCAAACCGTTCAAGGACGCGGGGACCACCTTGCGCATGGCTTTGTTCAGCCTGTGCCTCATCTCGTACTTCACCTATCTCGTCCCCATGCTGCTGGGCTTCATCGGCGGACTTGCGTTTGCCGGCTCGATCGCGGCGGCCGGCGGTTGCGTTTACCTTCTCGTCTATCTGCTCAAGCGCCGCCTTCCCGCCCCGGTCGTCGAGCGCCACGTGGTCGTTCCTTTCGCCCTGGTCGCTCTCGGCTTCTCCGCCCTCTACGCGCTGAAGGCCATTCCGCCCGTGCCACTGTCGCTTTCCACGATCGGGATCTATCACGAAGTGCGCCGCGAGGGCGACCGCTTCGCGCTGACGATGACGCGCCCCGGATGGAAGTTCTGGCAGCGCGGCGACCAAATCTTCCGCGCCCGGCCCGGGGACGTCATCCATTGCTTCGTGAGTGTCTTCGCCCCCACCCGCTTCCAGGAGCGCCTGCTGCTGCGGTGGCTGTTCGCCGATCCGTCCGCGGGCTGGCAGGAGGCCGACGTCGTGCCGCTTGCCGTCGTCGGCGGACGCGACGAGGGCTTTCGCGCCGATATCGCCAAGAGCCGCTACAAGCCCGGCCAGTGGCGCGTGCGTGTAGAGACGTCCGACCAGCGGGAGCTGGGCCGCATCGACTTCACCGTCGTCGAGGACTCCTCGCCCCAACCGCCCTCTTCGCGGACGATCTGGCGCTAAGGCGTCATTCGCGCAGAAGCGCGACGGTGTTGTCCTCTATCCGGTAGAGCAGCGGCGCGACGTCGACCTTCGGGTACAGCGCGCGCAGACGCTGCGCCTCGCCGCGGATGAAGTCGGCCTCATAGCCTATCTCGTGCTCGGGGGCGTAGCGGTCGAAATGCTTCTCGGCCGCGGCCCGCGTCCAGCCCACGTCCACGAGGCCGTCGACGAAGACCCCGCGTCGCGTCGCGAGGCCGGACATGCCGCAGTTGGTATGGCCCATCAAGGCGATGGCGCGCACGCCGCCGACGGCGATCGCGTAGGACACGCGAAACTCGCTTAAGCGCAGGTTCGCGCCGCCGGTGCGCAGGATGAAGGCGAAGTTATCTGGAATGCGCAGGTGCTTGCGGCTGTCCATGCACATGCCGATAAGCAGCTCCGCCTTCTCCGCGCGCGCGGGCAGCGGCGAGTTCAGATTATGGTAGCGCAGCAGGGCCCCGATGGGCGTCTCGCGCCAGCGCTCAGGAATGTCCTCGTCGGATCGAATATCGATGGAATACTTCATTGCCGTCAGGATTTTAGGATTTTACCTTCGTCAGCGCCACCCGAGGAGAACGGCTGGCATTCGTCGGCTTGGATTGGTAGCGTATTGTCTCATGGCCAAAAAATCATGGATGCGCTGCCTAACGGCGAGCGCGCTCGCGGCATGCCTGGGGGCGTTGTCCATCAGCTGGTGGATCGATTTCGGCGAACAGCCGGCTAAATCCGACATCATCGTGATTCTCGCGGGCGAGCCCGCGCGTTCGGCGTACGCCGCGGAACTCTTTTCTCAAGGCTACGCGCCCGACGTCTGGCTCAGCCGCCCGACAGCTCATTGGATCGGACGGCCGCAGCCGGATGAATTCACTGGAGAGGCCCGACCGCTCCGAAAAGTCGTCCCGAAAGACCGCTTCCACGCCTACGAACGCGAGGTCGGCAGCACCGTCGGCGAGGCCGAGGGGCTGCGGCGGGTGTTCCCGTCCCGAAACAAAAGGATATTGCTCGTCACATCGCGCGAGCACGCGCGGCGCGCCCGTCTGATCTTCCGGCGCTGCCTTCCCGAGGCGGATATCCGCGTCGCCTCCATGCCCGACAAAAACTTCACTCGCGCGTGGTGGACGAGAAAAATAATGGCCAAGCAGGCGCTGCTCGAGGCGCTTAAGACCGCCTACTTTCTCGCGGGCGGGCGAAGAAAGTAATTGCCTTGCCGTACTAGCGGCGGCTGAGCCGGGGCGCGAGCTCTTCGGCCATGACCTCGAGCAGATGCTTGCGGTCGATCACCTTATTAAGGAAGCGCGTGCCTCCCGCCCGTTGATGCCGCCGGTAATCCTCGTCCGCCGTCGAGCAGGTCAGAAAGATGATCGGGATTTTGGCAAAACGCGGATCCGCGCGCAGATCGCGGCACAGGTCGAACCCGCTTTGCTCGGGCATATGGATGTCGAGCAGCACCAAGTCAGGCTCCAGCGCCGCGACTTGAGCGTAGGTCCATTCGCTGCCGTAAAGGGTCGTCACGCGATACAACGGCTTGAGCGAGCGCTCCATCGCCGTCAAAAAGTCGCTTTCATCGTCGATGACGACGATTTTCGGCCTGTCGTCTGTTTTCGTGCGCATGCCATTCCTCCCGAGAGCGAGGGCTCGACCGCCTGCGCCAACAGTGTAGTCCGCGGGACGATTCAATAGCCACCAAATTTTTGTCAAATTCAGTGGACGGGTGGCGTCATTTAAAGACACAGTCGGGTATTGTCCAATGGGGACATGGGCGCTATAATCAGATCATGATTCCAACGGCGAGTTTCGCAATCTTTCTATTGGGCTTTTCTTCCGTTTCCGCCAAGACGATGCCCGAGATCGAATTCGGACGATCGTCTCCCTTAGCCCGCAGAATCGAGGACCACAGCGCCCGATTCCTCGGGCGCCCCTACGTGCTCGGTCCCTTGGGCGAAGGCCCATCCGGCGCCTACGATAAAGATCCTCTCTACCGCTTCGACGTCTTCGACTGCACGACCTTCGTGGAAACCGTCATGGCCCTGAGCCTCGCGAAGGATTTCGGGGACTTCGAGAGGCTCATGAACCTCATCCGCTACAAAGACGGAGTCGTGTCGTACGTCGCGCGCAACCATTTCACCGACGCGGACTGGATTGCGAACAACGTCTCGGCGGGCTTGCTTCGCGACATCACGCAAACCGTCGCCGGCAAGAAGCGCGTCGAAGTCGCGACCGCCGTCGTCGATAAGGCCGGCTGGTATCGAAAGATGAAGCTCAACGAAGGACAAGACATCAAGCCGGAAACCGTCAGCCTTCCTTATGTCGGCCTCGACTCGATCTTCACCGCGGACGGCGGCATCGATTGGGGCCTTCTCGATCGCATCCCTTCTGGGGCCGTCGGCAACGTCGTCCGGCCGAACTGGGATCTCACCAAGGAGATCGGCACGCGCATGAACGTGTCTCATCAAGTCTTGATGATACGCAAGAACGGACGTCTCCTCGTCCGGCAAGCGACGTCCGTCGCAAAGAAGCAGGTGGTCGACATGGATGTCATCGAGTTTCTGCGGCCCCTTCTCCAATCGTCGACGATAAAAGGAGTCAATTTCCTCGAAGTCGTCGAACCTTAGATCGCTACGTCTGCCTCTGCCTCGCGTCGTCCTGGCTTATTTTACCCACAAGGCGCGGCGGGCGGCGGGAGCGAGCATGAACAAGCGCTTGTGCCGGTCGGGGACGCGCTTGAGATCGCTTGGGGCGATGACCACGCTCGGAAAGGTATCGGCCAGGTTAGGGTCTCGAAACCAGCTGCGCGTGAACACGAACATCAGCAGAGGACGGGGCTCGCGGGTGAAATTGGGCAATCCGCAATGGAAGGTCCGAAAATCAAACAGGAACGAGCGGCCGAAGTCTCCGACCATGTGCTCGACCTGAAATTCGCGGCCGATGTCCGTCTTCCCCGGGGGCCGGGCGCGAAGCGCGGTGCGGTGCGAGCCGGGCCAAATGGCAGTCGGACCGTTGTCCTCGTCCACGTCGCACAGCGGAACGCACAGCGTGACGGCGTAAGGCGGAAGGTCGGACAAGTCCCCTCGAAAACCTCTTTTTTTATCGCCGACGGTCCGGTCGAAACGAAGAGGCCCGTCGATGTGCTGATGCTGCGGGCTTGACCCGGGCAGGGAGATGACCGCCTCCAGGCTTCCGATGCAATGGCTGCTTCCCAGCAGCGCCTTGATGATCTCGATAAGCGCGCGGTTCGCGTAGAACTCGGGCTTTAAAAACGGGCCCTCAAAGGGAAGGACGGCCGCGTATCGGCCGCCGATGTCGCGGACAAGCCCGCGTTTGCGCAATTGCCCGGAGTCATGGCGCCGCATCACGTCCAGGCGCACCGTCTTCAGCAAGCCCAAGGGAAATAGGTTGTCGAACGCGACGGCTCCGTCACGCCTCATCGCGGATTGAATCTTCCAAAGCGTCTTTGAAGACAATTTCTGCGCGTCTTTCTTCGAGAATTCGATCGTCAAGATGGCCACGTGGATGACAGTATAGTCTCGGCCGCAAAAAGTAGCAAGGGGCGCGATCGGAAAATTGCCGCCGCCAACGCCGCCCGCCCTATAGCCCCGGTCAACGACTACGCGCGGTCTATTTTTGCACGAGGGCCGCGCGTTCGGCGGCGTACACCTGGGCGGCCTTGGGGCCTTCACCCAGCGTCACGTCGAAACCGCCCGTCGGCGTCGGCGAAGCCGCTAACGTCACGAACCGCCGCTTGGGCAAGCCCTCGAGCTGAAGGCGCACGCCGACGCCCTGGTCGACGGTCAACGTGACGGCCTTCCCCCGCGCCTCCTGCAGTTTAAACCAAGGCCGAGCCAAGGCGAGAAAAGCGTCGTCGATAAGAGTGAAGTCCTCCACATGGAGGGAGAGCGGCGCCTCGCGGCAGCCCTTGAGATCCCGGCAGATATTGAAGGGGTCTTTGGCCATTCCCGGAAGCCGGGCGACGAGCCGCTCCTTGGCGGGGCCTTCGCCGGCCGTCACGGAGTCGCGCAACTCTTCGCCGGCTCCGAGCACGGTTTGGCGCACTTCCGCGGCATGGCCCTGGCGCAGGCTCAAGAGCATGACCCGCAGCGTCTCTTCGGAATGCCGCACGGCGGCTTTCGCAGAAGAGCCCGCAAAGGCCACGCCGGCGGTAAGCAATAGGGCGCTGATAACCATACCCTAAGCGTAGTCGGTTACCATGTCGGATTCAAGTGCAAGCGCCAACTTTTTATCAACTTTTTACCAACCGGAAACACCCTTTTCGCAGGTTTTTGACTGGATTAATTCACGTCGGTGAGCTACCCTAACGCTCATGCCGCGCCGCGCATTGGCGTTCCTCGCCCTCGTCGCCCTGTTGGCGTCCTGCCGCATGGCGGGGAAACTCGTTAAGTTCACGGCGAAAACGACCTACGGCACGGCCAAGCTGGCCACCAAGGTCGCAGTCGGCACGGTCATCGTCGCCGGCACGATCGTCAAAGACGTCGGCTATTACGCGGCAAGGGCGGCGTTCTATAAAAAAAATCACGACAGCGGACAACTGCACTCCGAGCAGGTGCGGCGTCTTGTCGGACGCCGCTATCCAAAGCTCCCCGCCTACAAGGGCACGTACCGCTGGCCGCTGGGCGCCGGGATCGTCAGCTCCGAGTTCGGCGGCCGCTGGAAGAAACAGCACGAGGGCCTCGACCTCGCCGCCGACGAGGGCGAACCCATCTACGCTTCAGCGTCCGGCCGCGTCATCTACGCCGACAACCGCATGCACGGCTATGGCAACGTCGTCATCCTCCGCCACGACTCAAGGATGACCACGCTCTACGCGCACAACCAAGCCCTGAAGGTCCGCCTCGGCGAGAAGGTAGATCAAGGACAAGTAATCGCCCTGTTGGGGTCCACGGGACACTCCACGGGTCCGCATGTTCATTTCGAGATGCGGCGGTCCAACTTGGCCCTGGACCCGCGTCGCCTCCTACCAAAGAGCGGGTTTTAACCGAGGCGGCTACGGCGCTGACTGCGCGCATTCAAAGGCGACGTAGCGGTATTGCGTGAGCGGTGTGCGGTCGCGTCAAGGCAGGGGCGGGGTCACGGCCAAAAACACAGTGCTCCAGAGCTGGGCGGCGTTTGATTCGTCGGCGTCGCCGCCGCCCTGGCCGAAAGGCTGGAGCGTCATGCGTCCGTCCACCGCCATCCATGACCATAGCTCGGAGTGGCGCATCGAGTCCGCGGTCTTGATGGCTTCCCACAAGGTCGCCTCGGCCCGGCGCAAGGCCAGCGTCGTCGGCTCCGGCAAGCCCTTGCGTTCCAACTGGCGCTTGAGCCCGGCGGCGAGCAAGGCCTGCTGCCATGACCAAACCACCGTGCCGTGATAAGCCGCGCGGCTGAAGCGCGCGCGGGCGGCCGCGTCGGACATGTAGGCCGGATTGGCGACCGGCAGGCCGACGGGGCTATGCAGCCCGAGAGGAAACGGCGCGGAGATGTTCTCGGCGGCGCGCTCGAGATAGTCCGGGGAAGGGTCCGTGAACATCAAGACGAAGCCCTCGTCGGTGTTCATGACGGGGATGGGCTTGCCGGCGCGGTCGAGAGCGATGCCGTGGAAGCGCACGGGCGCCCGTGGCTCCGCCTCGGCCGGCAGGTTCAAGCCTTGCTCGCGCGCGTAGTCCTTCAGACGCGCCGCGGCCTGCGTGCTTGCGATCTCGACGCGGAAAAGCTCGGAGACGTCCGCCCAGGCCCGTGCCAAGCGCGTGAAGTCGGCCGCGACTTCAGGACGAGGGCCCGCCTCCAGACGCGCCCCCGCGGCCAGCGAGGCGGGTACCAAGGCGGCGTTCACGTCGAAGGGCGCGCGTCCGCCCCCCAGTCCATCGTCGCTGTCGCGCCACTGACCCACCGACTGGCCCGGCTTCAAGCCGACGAGCGTCGCCGTTCCCGGCGTCGCGGCGAACGGCGAAGCCAGGCGGCGAACGCGGGACAAGTTGAGCTCCAAAGCTGCCTCGTAAGTAAGGCCCGCCGGCGTGCGGCGGGCCAGGAACGCGGCGGCGCGCTCGCGGCCCGCCACCGTGTCGAGCAGGTAAGCGGCGAGGACGGGAGCCAGGAGAAAGTCCCCGTCGATCATTTTGTAGTCGTAGAACGGCGTCTCGAGCTCGCCGCCGCGCGAACCGTCGCGGACCCGGCGCAGCGCCGCGAAATCGCCGATGTCTTCCTCATGAGCCACCTCGCCGTCCGGGCTCAAGCGATCGAGCACGGCGCCCAAACCGGCTTCGACCGTCTCGGGACGCAGAACCGGGAGCAGCAGGCGCACGGAGAGCAGGGTGTCGCGGCCGAAATACGTGAGGAAGCGCCACGAGCCGGCCAGCATTTTTTCGCGATACGACAAGAAGGCCAGGGCGTCGAGGTCGCGGCCCGATCGGTTCACGAGGAGCAGCTCCGCGCGCGGGATCGGCGTCAGCGGCGCGTAATCCGTCAGGGCCGTCATGCGGAACTCGAGGGGCCGCGCGCCGGATGCCGTCGCGAACACGACGCGTCCTTCCTTGTCCGCGGCGATCGATGAGCCCGCGAGGCTCTCAAGCCGCAGCTCAAAATGGTGCTTGCCGTCAAGCGTCGTCCGCCGCACCACGACCGGCAGTCCGGGCTCGGCCTTGGCGGAGACCTCCGGTGGCACCGAGCCGGTATAGACGAAGTCGCGCAGCACGCGCACGCTGCCAAGCACCATGCCGCGAGTGCGCATCGGCCCGGACGCGGAGAAGCGCCCGGTCACGCCGCGCATGCCGTCGGCACGCTCCACGCCCTCGAGCTTTCCGAGGAGATCAAGCGCGACCGGCTGCCGCGCCTTATCGAACCAGAGGCCGATCCCGGAGTTGGCCGCTGGAAAC
>JAYVZL010000301.1:0-9180 GCA_043783505.1 Elusimicrobiota bacterium | reverse complement strand
TTCAAACCGCCGGATGCGGACCCGCATGTCCGGTGGTGTGGGAGGGGGGTGCGTGGCCGGTTTTCCCGGTTGCGCCCCCCTATCCCGATCAGGGCACGCAAACCGAAAGCTCGCGAGGGAAAATGAAGCTCAAGATTTTCACCCTGCGCCTGAACCCGGCCACGGGACTTTTCGATGAGGGAGAGCCATTTCCGGATGGGCAAGGACGTGATCGACGTTTCGTAACATTTTCTCGTTCACGAAAAGACGCCGACGCTCTTGCTGGTCCTGCGCCCGCCGTTAAAAGATCGGCGCCGAAGGCGACAATCTTTGGGGGCAATGCTGTTTCCCATTGGCGGCCGACCACTTGCTCAGGCTCCTAGCGCTGAATAGGCGGCGAGCAAGAGCAGCAGATAGGATCCAGCGAACTTGGTCCCCAATCTTGAAAAGAACGCTCGGGTCATTTTCACTCTCGCCGCTACGTTCCGCGACCGTTGGCGCCAAAAGTTGACCCTGCCTTGGGAGACGCTTCCTTCAGCGCCTTCATGAACGCTACGAAGGTTTTCAGCGAGAGCTTGTTCGGCGCCTTTAGCATCTTGTGGATGTACTGGCGAGAGACCCCCATCGCCTTGGCCGCGTGCGTCCGGTTGAGCACGCGCAGGTGGGAGCGATAGATCCTCAGGACATCTTCGTAATCTCCGTCATCGAGCGATTCTAAGATAGCCGCGCGGATGAGTTTGGGATCGCTAAGAGAGATTGTCGGATCGTGCTCGCGGACGTCGGCATTTGGGCGAAGTTTAAGCGGTTCCCCGTGCCAAGATATTGCGCGCTCGTAGGATGTCATCGTTTTGGCCATTCTTGTCTCCTCCCAACAGGATCAATACGAGCTCACCGGAATCGGTGGTGATTCTCGAATAGTAGACTCGACGTCCGTTCATCCAGCGCAATTCAAATAACTTGTCGCCAAGATATCTTCGGTCGCCGAAGTGATGGTGTTCGCGTATGCGGTCAAGACGATCGTCGACCTGGTTTATTGCCCTGGTTTTCAAGCCGAATAACCATTCGTCGAATTCAGGCGTCGTGATGACTCTCATATTGAGTGTAAACTGAAGATTACAGTCTGTCAAGGCCCCCTTTCTCTATCAGACGATTTACCCCTCTAAAATGTTCCCGAGAAAATCGCGGGTTCACGCCCCCGGAGATATTTTTTCGGGGAACTTTTTGGCCCCCTCGATCGTATGATAGAGACGGTTCCGACTGAAAAATGGCAAAATACAAAAAATGTCCCGACTGAAGACGATTTATCGCTGTCAACAATGCGGCCACTCGGCCTCCAAGCCGATGGGGCAGTGCCCGTCGTGCACCGAGTGGAACACGATGGTCGAGGAAGTCATCGAGACGGGCCCGGGCTCGCTCGGCCAGACCGTGGCGGCGGCGCGGGGCGGGCTGGAGTTTTCGAGCGCGGTGGTGGCCCTCAAGGACGCGGGCGAGAAAGTGGAAACGCGCACGCCCGTGGGCATGGGTGAGCTCGACCGTCTGCTCGGCGGCGGCGTGGTGCCGGGTCAGGTGGTGTTGCTGGCGGGTCCTCCCGGCATCGGCAAGTCCACCTTGATGATCCAGGCGGCGGCCAAGCTCGCGGCCAAGGGCCAGTTCTTATATATTTCGGGCGAGGAATCTCTGCGTCAGGTATCGGCACGCGCGAAGCGACTGGGCCTGACGGCCGAGACTCTCTATCTGCTGTCTGAAACTTCACTCGCGAAGATCCTTGCGACGATGGAGCAGATCAAGCCCTGGGCGATCGTGCTCGATTCGATCCAGACCGTCTCGCACCCTTCGCTCACCTCGAGCCCCGGCTCCGTCGGCCAGGTCCGCGAGTGCGCGGCCGAGCTGGTGCGCGCCGCCAAGGCCCGCGACACCGTCGTTTTTCTTCTCGGCCACGTCACCAAGGACGGCGGGCTGGCGGGTCCCAAGGTGCTCGAGCACATCGTCGACACCGTGCTCTATTTCGATACGGAACGCCACGACCTTTTGCGCGTTCTGCGCGCCCACAAGAATCGCTTCGGTCCGACCGACGAAGTGGGATTGTTCGAGATGGGAGAAAAGGGACTGCGCGAGGTGACCGACGCCTCGTCGTTTTTTCTCGCCGATCTCAGCCGCGATCCAGCTCCCGGCCGTGCGGTCTCCGTGGCGCTCGACGGCTCGCGCCCGATGCTCGTCGAGACGCAGGCGCTGGTCGTGCCAACGCGCTATCCGCTGCCGCGGCGCATGGCCACGGGCCTGGACCTCAATCGCGTCCTCGTGCTTCTCGCCGCGATGGAGCGCCACATCGGACTGCGCCTGGAGGATCGCGATTGCTTCGTCAGCCTTGCCGGCGGCCTGCGTCTCAAGGATCCGGCGTTGGACTTGGCCGCCTGTCTGGCAGTGGCCGGGTCGGCCAACGACAAGGCCGTGCCCGCCGATATGGTGCTCATCGGCGAGGTGGGCCTCCTCGGCGAGGTCGGCCGCGTTCCTCAGCTCGAGTCGCGTCTTAAAGAAGCCGCCAAGGCCGGATTTAAGCGCGCCGTCGTGCCGTCGCGCTCGGTCAAGGACCTACCCAAGATCGCGGGTCTGAGCGTGTCCGGGGCGGCCGATTTGCGCGAAGCCGCGACGTCCGTGTTCGGCCTCGAGTAGCAACCGCTTAGTATTTCGTAGAATACGCGCATTCCGTATAACCTCCGTAGGGGGCATTCCATGTACACTTGGCTGTTTCGTGCCGGCGTCGTCCTCACTTGTCCTGCAATAGTCTATTTCGGGAAGATCGCGCCCAATCCCATGGGCATCGGCATCGGCTTGGGCGTGGGATTGCTCATCGTCGCCATCGAACTGGTGATAGCTGAGTTGAACCTGCTCACGATCATGGCTGGCGTGGTGGGCACGGCGGTCGGCATCATCATCGCGCGTCTGATGGACTACATGGTCTTTCAGATTGGCAACGAGGACCTGTACAAGACGTGGGATAAGTTCGCGCTCCTGCGTTTCTTCGCCCTGGGCGTGCTGGGCCTGGTGATTGCGATCCGCAAGTTCCCCGAGCTGGACGATTTGGACAAGGACCTGCTCAAGATGGGCAAGAAGCGCGGCGCCGAGCTCAAAATCCTCGATTGCAACGCGATCATCGACGGACGTGTCGCCGAGGTCGTGGAGACTCATTTTCTCTCCGGAACGCTCGTCGTACCCCGCTTCGTGCTGACCGAGCTGCATCGGCTGGCCGACTCCGAAGACCCCATGAAGCGCGCGCGCGGCCGCCGCGGTCTCGACGTCCTGGCGCGTTTGCAGGAAGGGGTGAACGTGCCTGTGCGCATCCTCGACAAGGACATCCCCGACATCGCCGAGATCGAAGGCAAGGTCGTCAAGCTCGCCCGGGAGATGGGTGCAAAGATCGTCACCACCGACTTCAACGTCAACAAGGTCGCGACCTTGGAAGGCGTGACGGTGCTCAACGTCAACGATCTCTCCAGCGCGCTCAAGACCGTGGTCCTGCCGGGTGAGTTGATGAGCGTGTTCGTCATGAAGGACGGCAAGGAGCGCGAGCAGGGCGTGGGCTTTCTAGACGACGGCACGATGGTGGTCGTCGAGGACGCGCGGCGCTCCGTGGGCAAACGCGTCGAGGCGACGGTGACCTCGATCCACCAGACTTCCAACGGACGCATGATCTTCGCCAAGGCCCGGCCCGAAGCTCGCTTGGAGCGCCAGCCCGCGTAATGCGCGCCGCCGCGATCGTCGTCTCTGGCGGCTCGGGCTCGCGCATGGGACGGCCCAAGCAGTTCCTGCCGTTGGCGGGGTCGACCGTGGCCGAGTGGTCGCTTCAATGCTTCGCGGCGATGCCCGAGATCGAGAAGGTCATCCTCGTGCTGGGAGAGGACGCGTTTAAGGAACACGGCGCGCGCTTGTCCGGCGGAAAAATCGCGGTCGTCGCCGCAGGCCCCACCCGTATGGGCTCGGTGCGCAACGGGTTCGGGGCGCTGGCTCCGGGCATCGAGGTGGTGTGCGTTCATGACGGGGCGCGCTCGATGATCACGCCCGAGATCGTGCGCGCCACGATCGCCGAGGCGGTCAAGTCCGGAGCCGCGGTCGCGGCCGTGCCGGTCAAGGACACGCTCAAAGTCGTCGAGGCGGGGGGCAGAATCGTGACCGATACCCCGGAGCGCGCTCGCTACTGGGCGGCGCAGACGCCGCAGACCTACCGCTACGAGGTTCTCAAGGAAGCCTTGGAGCGTTTTAAGGACGACGCCACGGCCACCGACGAGAGCCAGCTCGTCGAGCGCTGCGGCCGGAAGGTTTCGGTCGTGGAGTCGAGCTACGAGAATTTTAAGATCACGACTCCGGAGGATCTGACGATGGCCGAAGCGATCATCGAAGCCCGCGCGGGCGGCCGCCGCCAATCCCGGACCGGTTTCGGCTTCGACATCCACCGTCTCGTCGCGGGCCGCGAGCTGTGGCTGGCGGGCGTGAAGCTGCCGCACTCCAAGGGCCTGCTCGGCCATTCCGACGGCGACGCGGTGCTCCATTGCGCGTGCGACGCGGTGCTGGGCGCGCTGGGCTTGGGCGAGATCGGCATGGCTTTCCCTCCTGAGGACCCGAAGTACAAGGGCCTGGCGTCCAAGGAGATCGTCGCGCACACGCTCGCCAAGGTCGCCGAGGCGGGCGGAGAGATCGTCCATCTCGATTGCACTCTTATCGCCGAGGAGCCGAAGATGAAGCCGCATTATGCGGCGCTCAAGACCTCTCTGGCCGCGCTTTTCCGCCTACCGCCGGAGCGCGTCAGCCTCAAGGCCAAGAGCCACGAGGGTCTCGACTCGATCGGCCGGGGCGAGGCGATCTCCTGCCACGCCGTTGCCACCGTCTTGGCGCGCTGACAGGCGAGTCGTGTCCTACGCCTACATCGCGCTCGCCAATATCATCGGCGGCTCGACCTATGCGGTCACGACCGCGGCGCTCAAAAGATTCCCCGCAAAGGACCTGATGTTTTTGCGCATGTTGTTTTGCGCGCTGATGTTCGTTCCATTGGCATGGCTCGGACGCCGGCGCCTGGCGGCTCTGGGCGGGGGAGATTGGGCGCGCATGACGGCGGTCGGTTTATTCGGCTACGCGCTGCCGCTGACTCTCGGCACTTACGGCGTGAAGCTCTCAAGCGCGTCGAGCGCCTCTCTTCTCATCGGCATGGAGCCCGTCACGATCGTTCTCCTGTCCGGCATATTTCTCGGCGAACGGCTGACGGGGCTGAAGATCGCGTCGCTGATTTTCGGGCTAACGGGCGCGACTCTGATCGCTTTCCAAGGGCCGCCGAGCTTGTCCGGGGCCTTCACGGATCGTCTTAAGGGCGATCTTATCCTGGCCCTGCACGGCTGCTGCTGGGCGTTATACAGCGTGATCGGCAAGTCCGCTCTTGATCGCGTCGACCCCCTCGATTTTACCGCCGTCACTACGATCATCTGCTTTTTCGGCGTGACGGTTTGGGCGTGCATGGGCGTCGAACCGTCCGGCTGGAGCGGAGTGCCCGCGTCGGGGTGGTTCTCGATGATTTACCTGGCCGCCGCGGGAGGGTTCTTGGCGGTCATTCTGTGGAATGTGGCGCTCAAGAAGGTGGAGGCTTCCCGCATCGCCAACTTCATCTTCCTACAGCCGGTCATCGGTGTTCTTTTCGGCGTCTTGATCTCGAGCGAGGCGCTCACGCATTGGAGCCTGGCCGGGGGCGCGCTGGTCTTAAGCGGCATGTGGGCCGCCACTCGAGAGGACGCTACGAATCTGCCGGCATAGCCTCTGGAGGGGCCTGTGTTTCTCGGAGCGCGTGTTGCGCCAGTATCTCCCGCATCTTCTCGGCGAGCATGCGCGGCGTGAACGGTTTCCGGATAAAAGGAAATTCGGGCAGGACGCCGCGCTGGGCGACCACGTCGTCGGTGTATCCCGACATGTAGAGCACTCGAAGCCCGGGCTCCAATGACATAAGTTGTTCCACGAGCGTGCGGCCGTTCATTCCGGGCATGATGATGTCGGTGACAAGGACATGAATCGACCCCGGATTTTCTTTAAATCGGCGCAGCGTTTCCTCTCCGTTGGCCGCGGCCATGATCTTGTAGCCCTGCTCGCGCAACGTCCGGCAGATCATCTTCCGCAGCACGACATCGTCCTCTACGACGAAGACGCTCTCGAAGCCGCGAAGGCTGCCTAGGTTCTGTGGTTCAAGCGCGGTTTTGGGTTCGGCGCCGTCTGTGAGCATGGGCAGATGAATGCTGAACTTTGTTCCCTGTCCCGGCGCGCTCTCCACCCCAATGTGCCCACCGCTTTGGCTGATGATGCCGTAAACCGTCGAGAGACCTAGTCCCGTTCCTTTCCCCTGCTCTTTAGTCGTAAAAAACGGCTCAAAAATGTGCGTTAGAACCTCGGAGTCCATGCCGATTCCTCCGTCAGCCACTGAAATCTTGACCGACGCGACCCCGAGCGGGCTGGATTCCATCGTGGCGTCATCGGTCTCGATGATAAGCTTCCCGCCGCCTGTCATGGCATCGCGGCCGTTGACGATCAGATTCATGATGACCTGCTCAATCTGGCCAGGATCCGCCCGGACTCGTCCTAGGCCCGGCTTTAGGCGCGTGAGGAGCTCGATATCCTCGCTGATGAGGCGCCGCATCATGTTCCCGAGTCCCGTGACCACCGAGTTGAGGTCCAGAACCTCCGGCTTGAGAATCTGCTTGCGGCTGAAGGCCAGGAGCTGATGAGTGAGCGCCGAGGCGCGGTCGGCCGCTTTCTCGATCTCATCTGCGTCCGAGCGCAAGACGTCGTTTTTCTTGAGCGCCATTTTAAGGAAGCAGCTATAGCCTTTGATCGCGGTGAGGATGTTGTTAAAATCGTGGGCGATGCCTCCCGCCAGGCGTCCCACCGCCTCCATTTTCTGCGACTGTCTGAGCTTCGACTCTAGTTCTCGTTGATCCGTGATGTCTTGGACGATACCGATCATTTTCAGAGGCAAGCCCGCGTCATCGCGGATAAGAGTTGCGCGCTCGTGGACCCATCGCAAGTCTCGTCGAATCCGGTAGTCGATGCCGTAAGAGATCCCTTCGAGCCAAAGACGCTCGCGAGCTTTTTGGGCGACCTCGACGTCCGCGGGATGGACGAATCGATAGAAACTTTCCGTCTTCTCATCGAAAGATACGGCTTCAATTCCCAAGATGCGGTAGACCTCGGGAGACAATTCCATGCTTTCGCTCGTCCCGAGCCAGCTGCCGATATTGGCGACTGCCTGGGCCTTTTCCAAAAAAGACTGGCTCTCGGCAAGAGCCTCTTTGACCCGCCGCATCTCATCAAGGTCGCGAAGCATTTCCTGCGATGTCAGTTCGAGGGAGCGCTCCAAGAGCTTGCGCTCGTCGTCCGCCTGCCTGTAAGCCGCGTCGACGGAGCGCAGGAACTCGTCGTCGGGGCCGAAGATCGGGTCGCGGCCGCATTTCTTGAGCTGCCTGGCCAACAGGCCGTGCATTGTCCGCACTTCAGATTTCCGTGAAGGTCGTGATCGTCATGGTCTGGTTGTGTAGTTCGCAGCGGGCCTTAAAGTTGAACGGCGAAATCTCTCCATATGAATAAAACCCGGCTATTGGGACCTTCTTTCCCAAAACGTCGCGCACCCCCTCGACCTCCTCCTCGATGCGCTGGCCAAGGATGAGCTTGCGCCCCACGCAGCTGATGAGAAGCGCGAGGTCGGGATTCGAGGGGAACGGCGCGCGTGTGCTGTTGCGCGCCGCGTCCATCGCGCCGTCGATTAAGCGGTCGAAGTTCGCGGTCATAAAGCGCACATGGGCGCCCTGGGGAATGTCGCCGGCGAAGGTCAAGCTTTTTTCAGTTTCGTCGATCGACAGCACGGTCCGCACGATCTCTCTTCCTTCCCGCGTCCGGAGTCCCAAAGGAAAGAGGAGCGCGGTCGAGGGCAGCACGAAGGCGTGCTTGCCCAGGTACTTCTTGTAAAGATCCAGCGCCGATTCCCCATTGAGCCGGTAGAGGATATTACCCTTTGACCCGGTGACGAGGCGTTCAGGGCCGAAGGGATCCCAGCCGCCCACGGAGCCGTAGCCCACGCGCAGATGCTCGCCATAGAGTCCGAGAATCGCGATCGATCCATTCTCCGGCTGTCCTCCATTCCAGATGACGCAAGTTTCTTTAAACAGCGCGCCGTCGCCCGAGAGCCCTCCGGTGACGCTGACTCCGACCCGAAGCTCCGAGGTTAGGCCTCGAACGAGCTCGCTGCCGTTGGCCCGGATGCCGTCGCTGAGCACGAAGGCGTGCACCAGCCCCTCGGAGGGGAGCGCCCCCGCAAGCCGTCGGCCCGCCTCGAAGCTATCGATGCCGTCGCCAAGGCGAACGCTGTGTCCTCGAAGGCGCGTGCGTTCGAAATGGACCGCCGTGAAAACGATCGTGCCGTCGCTGACGCGGGTACCCAAGATTTCGCCCGCCGTCGAGCAGCCCATGAGATGAGCTCGCGGGTACATCGAGCGGAGAACGGCGATCTTGTCGCGGTCTCGGATCGCGGCGCTTCCGCCGAAGACAAAGACTATATCAGCCGTTGCGGACAGTTCCTTAGCCGACGGCCATCCTTTTTTTTCGGTCCATTGGCCTTGCTCAATTTTCATCGCAAACCTCTGATCATCTCGAAAGGATAGCCTGCAGCCTTGAAGCGGCGCTTAAGGAGCGCTTAATTTTTACTTGCGTGATGTTCGCCGGCCACAACTGAGGTTAACAGTCGGTTGGGTTCGGGGCAAGGCGACTATGGTCACATGTTCGAGGGGGCAATTCGACCACGGGGGAGCCGGGATTTCCTAGAATACCCACTATGACCGTGCGCCTCTATAACAGCCTGACGCGAACGAAGGAGGAATTTCGTCCGACCTCGCCGCCTCGCGTCAGCCTCTATACCTGCGGGCCGACGGTGTACAACTATCAGCACGTGGGCAACTACCGTACCTACGTTTTCGAGGACGTTCTCGTGCGTTCTCTGAAGCTTCACGGCTATGTGCCCAATCGCGTCATGAACATCACCGACGTGGGCCATCTCACGAGCCAAGGCGACGAGGGCGAGGACAAGATGGAGGTGGGCGCCGCCCGGGAAGGCAAGACCGCTTGGGAGATCGCCCGGTTCTACACGGACGCCTTCGTGCAGGACTGCAAGGAGCTCAACGTTCG
>JAYVZL010000300.1:0-21579 GCA_043783505.1 Elusimicrobiota bacterium | reverse complement strand
GTGGGCGTATTGATCCGAGGCGGAAGCGCAGGCCAGCGTCTTAAGTCCCGGAATCGCGGCCAAGCGCACGCCGCGATAATCGACGCCGGGCGAAAGCAGCAGAAGAAAAGGCGTCTTCGGGCTCCCGACGGCGACGGCCGAGGCGAGATTGGCTCCGATCGAGGCCCCTCCAAAAGCGATGCGCTCATCCGGCACGCCCTTGGTTTTAAGCCACGCGGCCGCGGCGCGCAAATCCGCGACGGCGCGCGGCCACTCGCCGCTCTCGTCGAAACTCGTGAATTCGGTCTTGCCCTTCGGCCCGCGCTGGCTGTCAGCGTGGCCGCGAAGATCGATCGCCAGGGTTCCCACGCCCTCAAAGGCAAGCCGTTCGGCGAATCGGTTCCACTCCCCGCGCGCGCTGCCCACGCCGTGGGCCAAGATCAAAGTCGCGCGTCCCGACTTCGCGGGTCGATAGTTTGCGGCGATAGTCCAGCCATCGGCGGTCTTAAAGGACACGATCTTAGGAGCGGGGGCGGCTGAGGCCAACGTTGCGACGAGGAGGATGAGACGGCTTAACGGCATCGCATGGTGAGCTCGTAGCCCGCGTTGTAGACGGAGAACACCGAGTCCTGTACCCGCACCACGCTGCGCATCAACTCATCGGTCTTATAATTGAAGTTCTTGTCGTTGGCCCATTTGTTTTCGGCGGCCATGTTGCGGACGGCTGTCATGTCGGTAAAAAGGGAGTTGAGCGTCAGTTGAAGCTGTTGGATCTGCCCCAGGATCAGAAGGCCGGTCTGATACATCTCCGGATCGGCGAGAGCCTGCGACTGGGCGATGCGCTCGCGGACGGTGAGGTAGTACAGATTCTGGCGCACTTGATCGCAGCCCGTGGTCAGCGTCTCGAAATTGTTGAGGATCGTGTCGAGGCTCGCCTTCGGCTCGGGCTGGGCATAGGCGTAGCGCAGGTTGTCGCCCTGGGCCTTCACGTATTGATGGATCTGGATCAGGTTGGCGACCTGCTGGGCCACCTGCCCGGCGATGGCCTTCATCACCGGGATCATCATCGGGTCGCTTTGCGCGCGCGCCATCTTGTCGCGCGCGGTCAAGAGCGCGTCCCAGAAGAAGCGCTCCTGCCACAACGTCGGCGCCGGAGCGTCGAGCGTTCGCGCCGGAAGCGCGCAGAACGACAGTAAAGCGATCAGCAGGACCCGACGCATGTCCCTAGTATAGCGGATGCGCCGCGCAGACACAAAGGCGCGTCAATATTCGTCCACGTGTTCGTGAACGATGATCTTGAGCATGGTTTGGTAGCCGATCCCGCGTCGAGCTCCCTTTATCCTTAATTTTTCGATGAGGTCCGGCGGCAAGAGTATTGAAGTCGCCATGATCCGGTTCTTCGGCCGAATGATCACGCTGGAGTTGCTGCGGAACATGTCTTCGCCGAGATCCTTGGTTTCGAACTCCTCAAGAATGAGGTCTTTCTTCGGCGTTCGTCGTTTTTTGACTTTCATAATGTTTTCTCTCGTTATTCCTCATCGACCTGCATGAGATCGGCCGCAATCGACTCCCGCGAACGGTGAAGATGAGGCTCAGTTCTCGGCCCAATCGATCGACGCCAAGAATGAGCCCGCGCCATTCTTTATGCAAAGAGTTGATGATTTTTCCAACGAACACGTAATTCTGTCCATTGATGATGTATTCAATGTCTGTTTTAGCGACGCCGTGCTTCTCGTTTTTTCGTTCATTACCGCGATCCCATTCAATGCCATTGGGAGGCGCGGGCAGCGACTCCAACCAGGACGCAATTTCTACGTCAGGAACGATTTTCATATTATAGCTATGTTATAGTTATTGTCAAGACCGAAGGTTTGACCCCTCATACGATTGAGCCCCCCGTTTTGTTCCACGGTTGACGCCCCCTCCGGGCAAGTCGTACCATGTGGAGGTGAACAACGACGACGTGCTGGCCCTCGTGGGACGCCTGTTTATCGCCATCATCTTCCTTGCCTCGGCGTTCGGCAAGATCACGAATTTCGACGGGACGCTCCAGTACATGGAGTCTCGCGGCATGCCCTTCGTCAATTTTTTCTGCGTGGCGGCGATCGCCGTCGAGGCGCTGGGAGCCGTCGCGCTGATCCTGGGCTATAAAACGCGCTGGGGAGCCGTCGCCCTGGCCGTCTTCCTCGTCGCCGCGACGGCCGTATTCCACACCGCGGCCGATCAGCGCATCCAGCTTCTGAAAAATCTCGCGATCCTGGGAGGACTGCTGAACCTGATCGCCTCCGGGCCGGGCGACATCAGCCTCGAAGGCGAGGCGCGGCATGGGTAAGGAAAAGGCCGTCCACCAGGTCCTGGCGCGCAAGTACCGCCCCCAGGGATTTGAGGAGTTGGTCGGCCAGCCCGCGGTGTCGCAGACGCTGGCCAACGCGCTCGCGGCCCAGCGCACGCACCACGCCTACCTGTTCACCGGCCCGCGCGGCTGCGGCAAGACCACGACCGCCCGCATCTTAGCCAAGGCGCTTAACTGCGCCAAGGGCCCCACGCCCGAGCCCTGCGACGATTGCGTTTCCTGTCGTGAGATCGCGACGTCCTCGAGCCTGGACGTACTCGAGATGGACGCCGCCTCACACACCGGTGTGGACAACGTGCGCGAGGTGATCATCGACACGGTGGCCCTGGCCCCCACGCGCGACCGCTACAAGATATTCATCATCGACGAAGCTCACATGCTCACCATGAACGCGTTCGCCGCGCTGCTTAAGACCATCGAGGAGCCGCCGCCGCACGTCGTCTTCATCTTAGCCACGACCGAGGCGCACAAGGTCCCGGCCACCATCGCCTCGCGCTGCCAGCGTTTCAAGTTCCGCCCCGTCGCGCCCGACCTGCTCGCCGGCCATCTGGCCGCGATCGCCAAGAAAGAGAAGGTCGCCGTCGATCCCGAGGCGCTCGACCTGCTCGCCCGCGCCGCCGAAGGCTCGCTACGCGACGCCGTCAGCCTTCTCGACCAGTGCCGGTCCGTCGGCGAAGGCAAAGTCACGCTCGAGTCGGTGCGCGAGATGTTCGGCTTCGTCTCCCAGGAGCTTCTCTTGGGCGTGGCGCAGGCCCTGCTCGCGCGCGACGCCCAGGCGCTGGCCGGCTGGCTCAAGAAGATCTACGAAGAAGGCGTGGAGCCGGCGCAGCTGCTGAAGGATTTACGCGCGGGCATCGAGAGCGGCTATCTCGAAAAGCTAGGCGCGGGTGGCGACGCCGATCCAGTGTGGAGCAAGGCTGTAGCCGGCGCCACGGCCGAGGGCCTCGGCTTCCTGCTGCGCCGCCTTAATCGAGCTTTAGAGGAGCTGCGCTTCGGCGATTCTCCGCGTCTGGCCCTTGAGTTGGGACTTTTCTCCGCGATCGAGGCCGCGCATGATCTCGGCGCCTGGGTCGCGCGACTTGAGTCTCTGGAAAAGCGCCTGGCCGCGGGGGGAGGCGGAAACGCCTTGTCCTTGGCCCCGGCCCTGTCCACGCCCAAGCCGGCTTCGGCTCCAACCCCGGCCCCACCTTCCATGCCTCGGATTGAAGGAGCTATTTCCTGGCCCGCGCTCATCGAGAGCGTGTCCAAGACCAAGATCAGCCTGGGTGCCGCGCTCGACAGCGCGCGCGGCGAGGCGAAGCCCGGCGGCGGCTACCTAATCCGTTTCTCCAAGCCTTTCGATTTGGATTTAGCCAAGCGCTCGGCGGCGGTCATCGAGACCGCGCTCGCGAGCTTGGCTGGACGCCCTGTGTCCTTGGAGTTGGGGCTCGGCGCGCCCGCGCCATCGGCCGCGGCCGACATCATTGATCCCGGCGCGCCGGAGCTTAAGACGGCCGCGGACGCGCCTCCCGGCACGCGTTGGAAGGACATCGGCGAGGGGTCCGGCGGCGAGCCTTCTTCCGGGGGCCTCAAGGGCGCGGAAAGCGTTTTTGGCGGCAAGGCGCGGATCGTGAAGAAGCCCGCGCCGTGAGCAGGACCGTTGCGGGAATGTTCGTCGCAGCGATGTTGGTGTGCGGCGCGGGAGGCTCTATGGCTGGGCAAGCTCGATCAACGGCCGTCGAGCCGGAGATCGTGTCGAGGAAAGAATTTGCGATCCTCGGCATAGCGGTACGGACGTCGAATAAAGCCGAGGCCGATCCTGAACTCGCGAAGATCCCGGGATTGTGGAGGCGCTTTTTTGAAAACGTGATCCCGGCTAAATTGTCCGATAAGAAGCATGCCGGCCTCATTTTTGGCGTCTACACGAATTATGAGAGCGATCACACAGGGCTCTATGACCTGGTCGCGTGCTACGAAGCCCAAAGCCTGCTGCATGTTCCAAAGGACATGGTCGGCATGACCGTTTCAGCCGGGCGGTATATGGTTTTTCACGCGCGGGGCCAGATGCCCGAAGCTCTTATAAAGACGTGGGGCGATGTCTGGAGTTATTTCGCGAATAACGGCCGTTATCAGCGCGCTTACACCACCGATTTTGAGCTTTATCTCGAAGAAAAGGGAGCCGATATCTACATCGCCCTCAAATGAAAAGCTTCGAACGATTGATAGGCGCGCTCAAGCGCCTTCCGGGGGTCGGCGCCAAGCAGGCCGAGCGCTTCGCCATCCATCTTTTGCGGGCGCCGCGAACCGAAGTCGAAGGTCTCGTCGAGGCCCTGCGCGAGGCTAAGGCCGCGATGCGCCTTTGCGCGCGCTGCGGCGATTTCACCGACCGCGAGGTGTGCCGCCTGTGTTCGGACCCGGGCCGCGACGCGAGCCTGATCTGCGTCGTCGAGGAGACCCAGGACTTGGCCGCGCTCGAGCGTTCGCGCGCCTTTCACGGGCTCTATCACGTCTTGCACGGCTCGCTGTCTCCGCTCGACGGCATCGGCCCCGACCGGATCAAGGCGCGCGAGCTCGTCGAGCGCGTGCGCGTCGGCGGCGTGCGCGAGGTCGTGCTGGCCACCGACCCCGACACCGAGGGCGAGGCCACCGCCCTCTATCTCGCTCAAATCTTAAAGCCTTTCCCGGTCAAGGTCACGCGCATCGCGCACGGCGTGCCGTTGGGGGGCGATCTCGATTATCTCGACGAGCGCACGCTGTCGTACGCGCTGTCGGGCCGGCGCGAAGTCTAAAGGAGAAATCATGCGTTTTGAAAACGTCCTGGAAGCGATCGGCAACACGCCGCTCATCCGCGTCAATCGCCTGGCCAAGGGCCTTAAGCCCCGCATCTACATCAAAGCCGAGTTCATGAACCCCGGCGGCTCCGTCAAGGACCGCATCGGCGTGGCGATGATCGACGAGGCAGAGCGCAAGGGACTGCTCAAGCCCGGCGGCACCATCATCGAGGGGACCTCGGGCAACACGGGGATCGGCTTGGCCTTGGTCGCGGCCCTGCGCGGCTACAAGCTGATATTTACGATCACCGACAAGCAGTCGCGCGAGAAGATCAATTTGCTCAAGGCGCTCGGCGCAGAGGTCATCGTCTGTCCGACGAACGTCGAGCCCGAGGACCCGCGCTCCTACTACTCCGTCGCCGACAAGCTCACCAAGGAAATCCCCAACGCCTATCATCCCAACCAGTACGAGAACCCCGACAACCCCAAGGCGCATTACCGCACCACGGGACCCGAGATCTGGCGCGACAGCGAGGGAAAGATCACGCACTTCGTCGCGGGCATGGGCACTGGCGGCACGATCTCGGGCGTGGCCAAGTACCTCAAGGAGCAGAACCCGAAGGTCAAGATCATCGGCGCCGACCCGATCGGCTCGCTGTACTACGATAAAATCGTCAACAAGAAGCTGGGCATCGCCAAGCCTTACGTCGTCGAGGGGATCGGCGAGGACATTTTTCCGGGCACGATGGACCTGAAATGCGTCGACGACGTGCTTCAGGTGACCGACCGCGACTGCTTCTTGATGACGCGCAAGATGGCGAAGATGGAAGGCCTGATGACGGGCGGCTCCTGCGGCGCGGCGATGTGGGCGGGGCTTGAGTACGCCAAGAAGCTCTCCGACAAGGACTACATGGTCATTCTCCTGCCCGACACCGGCATGCGCTACCTCTCGAAGATCTACAACGACGAGTGGATGAAGGAGAACCAGTATTTCGAGAGCGAAGTGCCCCTGAAGGCCGCCGACATCTTGGCGGCCAAGCGCAAGCGCGGCAAGGCCGGCAAGCTCGCCTCCGCCGCGCCCACGGACACGCTGTTCGCCGCGATGAGCGTCATGCGCAAGCACGACATCTCTCAGCTTCCCGTCCTGGAAAAGAACAAGGTCGTCGGCACCGTGATGGAAGACGAGGTGCTCGGCCACATGCTCAAAGGCCGGGAGATCAAGAAGATGATCGTGCGCGAAGCCATGACCGGGGCCCTTCCGGTGCTCGCGCCCGAGGCGCGCATCGAGTCGGTCCTGCGCTACTTCACGCCCGACCGGCCGGCCGTGCTCGTTCAGACGGGCAAGACCTACGACATCATCACCAAGTACGACGTGGTCGACGCCGTGTCCCGCGCTTCCGAGGATCGCGAGTGATGAAGATGGTCCTGCTCCCGCTTCTGCTCTGCGCGGCGCCGGCGTTTTCCCAAGAAGAGGCGGCTTCGGCCCCCGTCGCGCCGGAGGCAGAGGTCAGCGAGGCGCCGAAAGGACTGCCGCGGCCGTCGATGATCGAGGATAATTCCAAGGAAGAGACGAAGCCTAAACCGAAGCCCGAATCAAAATCGGAAGCGGAACCAAAACCGGAGCCGAGACTCGAGCCGAAGGCGACTGCCGCGCCCGCCGCCAAGGCCATCGGTCCTGATAACGAGTACGATTTCGCCAAGACCGCGGCCGAGGACGCCGACGGCGCCATCCAAGAAGCCGCTATCGAGGAGCTCGGCCTGTTCGCCCGCCGCCATCCCGACGCGGAGCAGACGCCCGAGGCGATCTTCCTGCGCGCGCAGCTCATGCAGAAGCGAGGCGATTGGCAGCCGGCGCTTGCCGCCTATCTGCGTTTGAGCCATGAATTCCCCGGCTCCAAGACGGGGCTTCGCGCTAAATCCTCTTTTCTGGAAGTCATCGATAAGAAGGCGTCCCGGCGCCAACGTCCGCTGCTCGGCGCCCTCGTCTCCGTTTCCGACAGCCCCGACAAGGGAGAGCGGCTCTCCGTCCTGTGGCAAAAGCTCGTCGAGACGATCCCGGACGCTGTCTATGAGCCGGTCGCCGATGAGATCGCCTCCGTGTTCGTCCGCTTCCCGAACCTCAAGGACGCCGACAAGCTGCAGGCCGCGCTCGCGCGCCTGCGCGCGGCCAACAATAAGCCCGCCGCGGCCCTGGTGTCCTGGCGCAAGCTGCTGGCACTGCATCCAATCAGCGCCCAACGAGCGAATGCGCTGATGGCGATCGGCGACCTGTACGCCGACTCGCTGCGCGACCCGAAGAAAGCGATCGATGCCTACCAGGAGCTCGTCGGAAAATATCCAAAAGCACCCGAGGTCCTGCCCGCGCTCGAACGCTCGGCGCGGCTCTTCGACGAGAAATTGCGCCAGTACGCCCTAGCCGTCGAGATGCATGAAAAAGTCGTGAAGCTTTTCCCCAAGACGCCGTCCTCGCTCAAGGCCCTGAAGTCGATCGCCAAACTGCAGCGCGATCGGCTGGCCTTGCCCGAGGACGCGATAAAAACGTTGATGCGCTTGTCCTCGATGCACGGCGGCCAGGACGGCATCGACGCATTGCTGCAGGCCTCGGAGTACGCGCGCCGCGATCTCAAGGACTATGCTCGCCAAGCGGAGCTCTTGCGCAAGGTCTCCGACGACTACGCCGGCGCCAGTGAGGCCCCGCAAGCACTCTATGATGCGGCGGGCGTCTATGAAGACTCCTTGAAGGACAACGCCAAAGCCATCGAGTTCTACAAGGACGTGGCGAACAAGTTCCCATCCCACAAGCTCGCCAGGCGCGCGAACGATCGCGCCGCTAAGCTAGAAACAAATTAACGCCGCCCGACGACGTATTCCGACTTATCCACAGGAGATGCCGCAACTGACGTTGACGACAGTTGAGCCTGTGAAAAGCGTGAATGCTTCGCCTGAATCAACGCCCGTACAACGCCCTTGGCGGGGGGAGCGAGGATTTCCTAAAATAGCCCCCACGATGCCCAGCGCCAAGATGCCTGTAAAAGCTCCCGCCAAAGTCCCTTCCGCCGCCGATCCCTACAAAAAAATCGGCGCGGCCAAACTCTTTAAGATCCATGAGCTGATGGTGCGAGCGCGCCTATTAGAAGAAAGGCTCATCAAGATGAGCAAGGGCGGCGACGGGTTCTTCTGGATCGGCGGTCCCGGCGAGGAAGCCTTCAACGTGCCTCTGGGTCTGCAGGTCAAGAAAGGCAGCGGCGTCGATCACGATTTTCTGCACCTGCACTATCGGTCATCGGCCATCGTGATGTCGATGGGCGCGAAGCCGATCGAGGCGTTGAGGCAGATGCGCTCGACGGCGAGCGACCCCTACTCGAAGGGCCGCAATTTCGTCAACCATTACGCGATCCCGGAGCTCAACGTGGTGCCGGTCTCGCCGACGATCGAGACTCAGTATTCCACCGCCATCGGCACCGGCATCGCGCAGGCGCGGGCCAAGACCGACGCGATCACCGTCGTCAACGGCGGCGACGCGGGCACCGCGGAGGGCGATTTTCACTCCTGCCTGGTCTGGGCCAATCGCCCCGTCCTGCCGCTCCCGATCCTGATCATCGTCATCAACAACGGCTACGGAATCTCGACGAAAGCGGAGACGCAGCACGGCGAGAGGCACGTCTCCGATTGGGCGAAGGTGTTTCCGGACATGCCCGGCAAGACCATCAACGGCAACGACGTCGCCGAATCGTGGGCAGCGCTCGAGGAAGCTTTCGCCTACATCCGCAAGAACCGCAAGCCCTATTTGCTCGAGGCGCGCTGCAGCCGGCTGTACGGCCACTCCTCCTCCTCCGGCGCCAACCGCATTCCCGAGGCGGACTGCATCGAATTGCTGGAGAAGGCAATGGTTTCCCGCGGGCTCGCGAAGGCCGCCGATTTCAAGAAGATCTGGGACGGCGAAGCGGCCGCGCTCGACGCGGCGCACAAGCAGGTCAAGGCCGAGCCTTTTCCGGAAGGCCAAACCGTTTGGGAAGACGTGTTCGCCGACGGCTTGCCGCCCTCCTATCCGACGAAAGGGGGCAGCTGAGATGGCCAACATGGCTCAGGCCATCCGCATGGCCCTGCACTACGGCGAGCAGAATCTGGGCGTCAACGAGATCTTCGGCGAGGACGTGGGACCGCCCTTGGGCGGGGTGTTCACCGCCACTCAGGGCCTGGAGCGCGCGTGGAACTCGCCGCTCGATGAGCGCGGCATCATCGGCGCCGCGCTAGGTTTGGCGTGGGCGGGCTCGCGGCCGGTGGCCGAGATCCAATTCGTCGACTATATCTTCAATGTCATCGACTTGCTCAAGCTCGCGGCCAACGGCCACTGGGCCTCGGGCGGCAGGTACAAGACGCCGATGGTGGTGATGACGCCCACCGGTTCGGGCATCCACGGATCCATGTATCACTCTCATTCCTTCGACTCGGTGGCAACGAAGCTTCACGGCATGAAGGTCGTCTGTCCCTCGACGCCGATCGACGCCTACGGGTTGATGATCGCCGCGATCAAGAGCGACGACCCGGTCCTTTTCCTCAAGCCCAAGGCGCTGCTGCGCGCCAAGGGCGAGGAGTTGATCCCGGGCGAACCGGCCGACGAGAAGCTCCTGCACGAGATGATCGACGCGCCGCTCGGCGATCGCGCGAAGTGGAAGCCGAAGTGGCCGAAGCTCACGGACTACACCGTCGAGATCGGCAAGGCGAAGATCTCCCATCCCGGCGCGGACGCGACGGTGGTCACTCACGGCCGCATGGCGCCGATCTGTCTCGACGTCGCGCGGCGTTTGAAGGCCGAGGGCAAGGGCGAAGTCGAGGTCATCGACCTGCGCTCGCTGATCCCCTACGATTGGGACGCGATTAAAGCGTCCGTCAAGAAGACGGGCCGCGTGGTTTTCATCAACGAAGAGACGGAGATCTCGAATTTTGGCGAGCACTTGATCCGGCGCTTGGTCGACGAGTGCTTTTACGAACTCAAGGTGCGCCCTCGCCTCTTGGCCGGCAAGGCCACCCCCGGCATCGGCCTGTCGCCGAACCTGGAAAATTTCATTCAGCCTCAGACGCCGGACGTCGAGCGCGTCATCGGCGAACTGCTGGCGGACCCGGCTTAATATGGCCGACGACAAGGACTTGGGCTTCTCGACGCGGGCGGTTCATGCGGGGCAGTCTCCGGATCCGACGACCGGCGCGATCATGACGCCGGTGTACCTGACCTCGACCTACGTCCAGGAGTGGCCGGAGAAGCACAAGGGCTACGACTACGCGCGCACGGTTCATCCCACGCGCGAGGCATTGCAGAAGAATCTGGCGTCGCTGGAAGGAGCCGCGTTCGGCTTGTGTTTCGCCTCCGGCATGGCGGCCACCTCGACGGTAATCGAGGCCTTATCCTCGGGGGACCACGTCGTTTGCGGTAACGACTTATACGGCGGCACTTACCGCGTGTTCACGAAGGTCTTCGCCCGCTTCGGTGTGACTTTCACTTTTGTCGATACGACCGATCTGAACGCCGTCGAAGCGGCGTTTACGGACAAGACTAAATTGGTCTGGATCGAAACACCCTCCAATCCGTTGTTGAAGATAACGGACATTCGCGCGTTAGCCAAATTATCCCACGCGAAAAAAGCAAAGCTTGTCGTGGACAATACGTTCGCCTCGCCCGCGCTCCAGCGCCCGCTGTCGTTGGGCGCCGACGTGGTGGTTCATTCCACCACGAAGTATTTGGGCGGCCATTCCGACGTGGTGGGCGGGGCGATCCTGATCAACGACGAGGCTCTCCACAAGGAATATAAATTCCTGCAGAACGCGGTCGGAGCCGTGCCCGGACCTCTGGATTGCTTTCTTCTGCTCAGGGGAACGAAGACGCTGGCCATCAGAATCGAGCGGCATTGTCAGAACGCGATGATCGTGGCCAAGCACCTGTTGGCGCATCCAGAAGTGGCGAAGGTCTACTACCCCGGTCTGCCCACGCACGGCGGTCATGCGACCGCGAAAGGACAGATGTCCGGGTTCGGCGGCATGATCTCTTTCGAGCTCAAGGGCGACAGCGAACGGGCCAAGCGCATGATCTCGTCTTGCCAGATCTTCGCGCTCGCCGAAAGCCTGGGCGGCGTGGAATCGCTCATCGGTCATCCCGCGTCGATGACGCACGGCTCTATCCCGCGCGAGGAGCGCCTGAAGGCGGGGCTGTCCGACGGGCTCATTCGTCTGTCGGTGGGCATTGAGGACGCGGACGATCTGACCGTCGACCTCGACCGCGCTATCCTACGCAGTCTGACGCTGACCGCGAAGCGCTAAAGCCGCCTCAAATCGCTACATCCATCGGGCATCCTTCTCTCGGAGCTCCTTGACGCGAAACGCGGCGATCTTGCGTATGAGAGCCTTCGGCAGGCGCTTGTCGTGGGGGAATTGGATCGAGCCCATGCCGGTCTTATACTTCGCCAGTTCCTTTTTGAAGGGCTTCATCGCGGAAGGCGTCGGCATGAAATTGAGATGCGATTTGAACGCGGCGAACGCGAAAAGGATCCGCTTCTCCTCGAACACCGGCGTTCGCCATTTAAGGGCCTCGACGGCTTTCGGGGCGACTTTCTTGAGAATCGCATAGAGCTCGCGGAGATTCTTTTGCGCCTCTTCGGGCGCGGCGCTTATGTATTCGGCGATGGTTGCCGGCTTTGACATGAGCAATCTCCCGGTCTAATCGCCTTTGGGCTGAAGCATTCGAACGATCATGATCGCGCTTGTCCAAGCGCTCCGGCTGACGGCCGCGGCTATCGGCAAGTCCGGCGCCGCCAATTCCCGCTTCTTCGTAATGTTGAGGGCCAGCCATGCGCCTATCGAGCCCGCCAGCTTCTTGTCGTCGGCGTCCGATAAGCTCGAATAGGATGGGATGGCCTCCGGCGCGATTTCCCCGCGATTGGACTGAAGCAGGAAAGAAGATAGATCTTGGATGGCTGTAAGGCACCGATGCCGCACCGGCGGAGCGAAGGCTCGAGACACATTGTCGTGTAGGCCCTCCCAGCCGACGCCGCGGGCGGACTTTTCCGTCAATATCAAGGTCGCTACGATGATGGCCGCCTGCATCAAGGTGTATCGAGCTTCGGACGGATACGGCTTGAATTCCGGTAGCTTTTGGTCCGCGTAATCGAAAAACTTAACGGCATAGTTATACGCGTACGAGGTGATGATGCCGCCGGGCGTGTCTCTTAGTTTGAGATGCTGATCTTGCGCGGCCATGATTTTCTCCTCTTGATTTTAGGCGGTCGCCACGAGCAGTTCTTCCGAATTATTCGGCGGACGAAGGCCGTCCGTCCGGTCCGCGAAGTAGCGTTGGGCCAGCGCGGCCGCCGATACGTGCCGGACCTCTTTAAAGCCGGCCTCGCGGGCCAGCGTCGTCATCTCTGCCGGCGTGAAGAAGCTGATGAAGGGCGTGCCGTTGGTGCGCGCTCCCGCCGCCGCGCGCTCGATCCCGGGACGCACCTCGGGATCCGTCATCTCGATCGGCAGCATGAATGACATGGCGAGCGTGGAGCCGGGAGCGAGGGCCGCGACTTGGCGCAGCGTCGCGCTGATCGCGTCCTTGGTCAGGTACATGCTGACGCCCGTGGACGCCACGATCGCCGGCCGTCCGGAGTCGAAGCCGGCCGCGGTCAGCCGCTTCCACCACTCGTCGCCGGCCTCGAAGTCGACCGGCACGAGGCGCAGGAACGGCGGGACGCCGAGGCCGAGATCGGCGAGACGTCGGCGCTTCCACGCCTGGGGGCCGGGCCGGTCGATCTCGAACACGAGCATGCGGGAGGCGAGCTCGGGGCGGCGCTGGGCGAAGGTGTCGAGGCCCGCTCCGAGGATGACGTACTGCCCGACGCCGCGGCCGGATTGTTCCTCTACGAGGTCTTCGATGAAGCGGGCGCGAGCCACGATGGAGGCGCGGAAGGGCCGGGTGAACGGGCTCATGTCCGGGCGGCTGCGCCATCCGTCGTCCGGCGCCGCCAGCTGCAAGCCGATTCTGTCTTCGAAGACGTGGGGCGACGAATCGACTTCCACGTGCAGCGCCCGCCATAAGGCGACCCGCACCGCCGTGTTGTCCGGAGCCGCCACCGGCTTATCATTCATGACGTTCTCTCAAGTTGTTCCGTTGCTAAGCCTGCCGCATCACCCATCCGTTGATTTTCCTAACGACGTGAGACGATAATTAATCCAGACAAGATAAGGCCGCTTCCGAGCATAACCCTTGCCGTGATCTGTTCCTTAAGCAGAATCGCGGCGAGTACGACGGCGACAATAAAACTGCCCTTGTCGATCAGCGCAACGGTCGAGACTTCGCCAAGTTTGAGCGCCTTGTAATACATGATCCATGAGGCGGCCGTTGTAATGCCGGATAATCCAAGCCAATACAGGTTGGTCTTCGCAATCGTCGCGAGTTGCGCCCGGGGAACAGCGATACCGGCAAAGATGATGACGAATATAAAAACGAAGCAGGTTCGAATGAACAGGCCCAGCTCCGCTGAAATGCCCGCAAGCCCCAGTTTCGCGATGACTGATGTGAAGCCGGCAAATACCGCCGATATGAGAGCGTAAAAAATCCACTTATCCATTTTCAGGTATCCTTATCTGAGAGATGCGGGATTCAATTTGTTCGATGCACCTATGTTGGGAACGAAGGCAGCTGGCGATAAGACCCACGGCTATGCCAAGCATGTTAAATATGGCGGCATAACCGTAGCCTCTGGGGTCATGGGCGAACCAGAACCCAAACATAGAGGTGATAATGGCCCCGATAGCGATTACATAAATACCAATGATGTTTTGCATCGATCCTCCACTTCTGCTTGTGCTGGCTGACAATGCCGGACTCCTTTCTAAACCGGCGTCTCTTTGCGATACGCTCGCATTAAAACCAAGCCGGCTCCGACGAGTCCGGCAGCAACGCACCCTAAATGTAAGATTCCCGGATCGATCGCGCCCAGAAGAGGATTTAACTCCGACCAAGGCATGAAGGGGCGCACATCTTTGTGCATGATTCCATCAAGCAGCGGGTGTGACGCGCCACCTGCTATGCCGCCTATCCAAATCGCGGTCGTAGAAAGTTCGGATTTTAGCCAAGGTTTCCGCACTTTCGCATTCCTAAAAACCATCACGGTCGCTGAAAGGATCGCCGCCGTTCCCGCCCCAGCTAGAGTCGCTCCAAGAAAAGAGTGCAATCCGCGATGGAGCGGATACCGATGGTAGACAATGTTGTACAGGGTTTCGCAGTCGATCAAGATCTGCGTCGAAACGAACGCGGTCCAAGAAAATCGCTTGGGGATTATCCCCTTGATCAAAAGTCCCGGTCCGAAGTGAAATGGCGTGAATGGCATCTCTATTTTCGTCTGTCTAACGCTCTGCTAAGCCGGCTATTCCCCTGTCGGCGATCCAGCGTAATATTAGGCGCGACTATCGCGCCGAATCGACTTTACCATAGCAAGCCGGGTCGTTCTAAACCCAAGCTTTGCATAGAGCTTGCAGGCTTGGATATTGCCGGCGTCAACACCCAGGCCGACCGAGTTTAATCCGCGCGCGCGAGCTTCTTTTTCAGCCTTCTTCATGAGATAGAGGCCCCACCCGCGCCCGCGAAATTTTGCGGCGATCGCGACCGTTGTCACGAACAACGTCTTGGTTCCGGTGAAAAAATCGACCTGTTCCGTTAGCCAAAGATGTCCGGCATACTCGCCGGCGCCATCTTCAATCACATAAAGAGCGCTTGCGTTTGTCGTTGGTCCGGAAGCTGACCATTTGTAAGTCGACTTTAAGAATTTCGGCCACCTCGCCGCAAACACTTTCTTCTTTGCAGGGGATGCCTGGCTCATGCCGGCTAAACCCGTTTCAAGATCGAGAGCGACGAACGAATCCCAGTCCCGCGAACAATACTTCCTTAGCGTCGGATTCGGTTTCGATTGTTTCATGCTGCTTCGCCGCTCAACACATAGTCCCTTGATGAAAGACCATCTGCCAGCGTCCATTTGTCCGTTTCCAAACAGAGCTTCGGATCGATGTGGCCGCCGTCCGGTCCTTTGTTGATTCTCGGGAATATTGAAATGTCGCGAGTGCGATGTCGTGTGCCAAAATAGTCGCCTTAAAATTCGAGAGCACGGCTTGAGCGGGCGGTTCGTTCTGAAGCGATTTGATAATTTCAGCTTTGTTGTATATCTGACCGGTACTAGCAAACTCCTTAAAATCGTCGGCCAGCAGCGCCCCGATTTCGGCCGCCGATTTGCGAATCTTCGGCTCGAGCAGGCGCTGCTCGAGTTTCTTGAGATCCGCTTCGATCGAATTGTCTTCAGTCATGGATGGTTCTGATGCTGTGTTCGCGATGTCCGGAATTTAGATTATAGCCCCTAAACCGCTGGACCGCATTTCAGACGCTTTTCCGATTTACCCACTTATCAACCATGGGTGCCTGATAAGCTTTAAACAAATCGATCATCTCCTCTGGGCGCGCAGTCACCAGCATCATCTTCCGATGGATTTCTTTCAAGAACTGCTCGGATACCGCATGATCCATAAACTTAAGGAGGTGATCAAAATAGCCGGCGACATTTAAGATCCCCGCGGGCTTCCCATGCATTCCCAGCTGGGCCCAGGTGAGAATCTCGGTCAGTTCCTCAATCGTGCCCATTCCACCCGGGAGTGCGATGAATCCATCCGCGAGGTCGGACATTTGCCGTTTTCGCTCATGCATCGAGGAGACGACCCTCAGTTCTGATAGCCCCTGGTGCGCGACCTCCTTCGCCACCAATCCCTCCGGGATAACACCAATGACTTCCCCACCCGCTTTCAGGACTGAGTCGGCCACTGCACCCATCAGGCCGACTTTGGCTCCGCCGTATACCAGCGAAAGACCGCGCCTCACAAGTACGACTCCGAGTTCTCGCGCGCTATCCAAATACTCGCCGCGACCTCCTGGGCTAGATCCGCAGAATACGCAGATTCGTTTCATCAGGCTAACTCAGTAGAACATCGAGGTGTCTTAATACATCCGCGAGCACCGAGGACGGCAGCGTGCAGGAAAATCTCGCGTTGCGCGCCGCCCAATCAAGGCTCTTAACTTGGTCGGAAAGCACGACGCCCGACGCTTTTAGCCCCGAAGGAAGGGGAACTTCGAACGGATATCCTTTGACCTGCGTGGTGATCGGGCAGAAAAGGGCGAGGCCGACCTTGCGGTTGTAGGCTACGGGGGAAAGGGTTAGGGCCGGCCGGTGTCCCGCCTGTTCGTGCCCCGTTGGGGACGCGAAAGAGAGCCAGACCACGTCGCCCCGCTTTGGGCAGTAGGGCTGCGCCATCACCAGATTTCCCGGCCGACGGGCGCGCCCCAGTCCTGTTCGGTGTGGCAGTTGTCTTTGGTGACGCCGTTCAATAACTGAGAGAGAGACGGCTTTTTCTTTTTCTCGGGCTTGACGATCATCTTGCCGCCCTCAATAGCGATATCGACCGCGGAGCCCTGGCGCAGGCGGATGTCTTTGGCGATGGAGCTGGGGATGCGCAGAGCCAGGCTGTTTCCCCATTTCTGAACGGTCGCGTTCATGGCGTCATACTCCTGTATGTATCTACAATGAGTATACATCACCGCGGGCGCCTGTCAAGGGGTCCGGAATTCATCTGGATAGGAAGCATTCACTATCCATACGATTGAGGGGGCCAAAAAGTTCCCTGCTTCAACGATGCTTCGCGTGAATGGTGAGGGGATTCCCTTCTGTATCGAGTAAATCAGCCATGCGGCAGACCGACCCGGAATTCGGCTCCATTTTGACGACGGCCCCGTTGGCGCGCAGCCTTTTTACCACGGCGTCGACGTCATCGACCTCGAAGGCGATTTGACTGGAGCTTGATCGGGGACCCTTTCCCTTGCCCATGGTCGCGATCGCGAAACAGCCGTTACCCAGATGATATTCGATCCATTGATCCTTGTAGTTCTTCGTGGGCTTCAAACCCAAGGAATTCTCGTAAAATCGACGGGCTCGCGAGATGTCCTTCACGAGGTAGAGCGTGAAGGCGATATGTTTGACCGTTCCCTTAATCGGATGGGCGCGCCGTTTTATCTTTTTCATTTATGTCGTGCTCACGATAATCTCTATTCCCGGGACGAGTGATTGTCAGGAGTTGCGCCGTCCTTTTTCGAGGTCGGGGCTGTGTGCTGAACAAAATCCCATTTGTTGCCATAAAGATCGGTAAAAACGGCGACCATCCCATATGACTCTTGCCGAGGAAATTCGGCGAATTTAACCCCCCGCGACTTCATGCTGTCGTAGTCTCGTTGAAAATCGTCCGTTCGAAGGAAAAGAAAAACGCGGCCGCCGGTTTGATCGCCGACGCGAGCCGCCTGCCGCTCATTCGCCGCCCGGGCAAGCAGGAGCGCGGTCCCGCCGCCGGGCGGGGCGATAAGCACCCAGCGTTTATCGGCGCCGAGATGCGTGTCCTCGAGCAGCTTAAATCCCAGACAGTCGCGATAATACGCGATCGCCTCATCGTATTCGCGGACTAGCAGCGTGATGGAATCGATCGCCTGATTCACAGTTTGAATATGAATTCCTCGATTTCCTCGCCGGCCCGGTTTGAATAGCGATCGCTTCCTTCAAGCGTAAATCCACACTTTTCTAAAACCCTTATCGAGCCGGGATTTCTCTTCGCTACGCGAGCGTATAGGGGGCGTTCTGTTTCGCAAATCAAGAATTCGGATAGAGCGCTTGTCGCGATGCCTTTGTTCCAAAAGTCGCGTCCTAGCCAATAACACACCTCGCGTTTCCCCGACCGATCAAAGCTGCCGACATACCCGGCGACTTGACCGTCCACAGCGACGGTTTGCCGCTTAGTTCCCGCGGCATTTGAGGTTTTTTTCCAGTGCAGTAGGAAATCCTCTTTTGACCTTGAGACGAAGTCGACCATCTGGCTTGCCTCGGAATCCAATTGGTGAAGAAAGAACACCTGGATATCTTCCGCCAGCGTGTCTCGCAGGGTCATAGCGCCTGACGAGCGACGTACGCGTCAAGCAGATTGCGGATCATCTTCTGATACGGGGTATGGTATCTTTTCGCCTCTTTTTTGAAGAAATCGAGGCTTGATTGGCTTAGGCTCATGGTCACTTTTACGCGCACTGGGCTGAAAGCCAGGACTTCAGGCGGAGGTAGAAAATCTTTTACTATTCGGAATTTACCCGTGGGCCCCTCAGTGTATTTGGTTTTCATTTTCATAAATCGCCCTTCCTCTCCGCCAGTATCCCGCCCCTATAATTCGAATTGTATTTTGTCTGTATGTGAATCGAACGGTTAGGACTCGATTCTCAATGCGGCCAAAACAGTAAAACCGCTTTTCCCGCCAGCTGTGTTCCAAATCGTCAGCGATAAGTCTTCTGGAATCGGCGAAAGCGCGTTTTGCCGTATCGAACGCTACGCCATGCTTCGCCTGATTCTCCAGATCTTTTGCGGCATCCCATTCAAAAGAAATGGCGCTCATGATTAGTATACACGGAAGGTGTTGAAATGGCCATACTTATGTATGGCTATAAAATGGTTTGGCGGAATCGCAGGTCTGAGCGAGGGGCTCACGCCTACCATACGATTGAGAGGCCAAAAAAGTTCCCTGATATCGTCAATCGGGTTGGCAACTTCGGTGCAGATATTTGGCCGAATTCCAGCTTATGGATTGAGCAAGCCCGCGTGGCGCTTGTCGGAAAACCGTTGGGCTGGCGGAGTGTCCCAACTGATTGGGCCCAATGCATTTATGGCTGGGTCTTTCGACCCAGGCGCGAGGGTGAATTTCCGCCTGAACTCAGAGGAATCAAGGAGAAGATCATGAAAAACAGCTTCACATTCGCTTTGACCGCGGTCTTGTCTTTAACGGCCGGGGTCTTAATGGCGCAGGACGTTCAGGGGAAAAGAACGAAGGATCTTGTAAATGAATTTTCAGATGCGCATCCTGCTTCAACCGGGGAACTTCTCGAGAAAAGATATTTCACTTCATGTCAGATGGTGGACCTTCGGACTGGAAGCCTTATGCAGCCCAATGCGATGGAATTCGGCATAGAGGATCGACAGGTGTATGCTCAAATCGGCGATGACGTCTTTGGCAGCATCAATGCGGGGGCCGCAGGCAGCCACAGATGGGTCGTGCCGGAAGGACCGGTATTCAAGATCAGCGATGAAATCGGCAAGGACTTCCGCTCATTTGAAGCCAGAAAAACGGAGGCGGGAACCTTTCTCTTTCGCGAGACCGTCGACATGAGCGCCGACCACTATGATCGAATTATAGCCTGCCCGGGAACCGCGCCCCGTTTCTGATCGCGAAGCGCTAGTCGAATCTTACCAGCTTCCGGAAGACCCGCCGCCGCCGAAAGAGCCCCCGCCGCCGGAAAAACCGCCGCCGCCCGAGTACCCGCCCCCGCTGTCGCTGCCTCCGCCGCCCCGTCCGCCGGGCGGGTAGACGCGGAAGAGCTCGTATCCTCGGTAGTAGATCTCGCCGGCGTTCCCGCGACTGAAGCGGCCGCCGAGCCCCGCTTTCGGCACCAGCGCTTTCAACAGCGGGAAGCCGAGCAGGTGCGCGATCAGACAGCCCAGGCCGACCTTTCCTCCCCAGATCGCTCCAGGGAAGGCCGCCCAGAACGGGATCAAGAAGACATACAGGAACCAGCCGAAGCCGGGCAGCGCGATCCCCATCGCTTCAAAAAGACCGAAAAAGACGAGGATGAACAAGCTCATGAAAATCTTTCCGACAAGACTCATATCGGCGAAGTCGTTGCGCGTATGGCCGCCGTTGGAGGGAGGCGGCGCGTAATGTCCTTCGGCCGCGGCGATGATCGCGCCTGCGCCGCTCGCGATCCCGCCGGGATAGTCGCCGGCTCGAAAGCGCGGGACCATGACGTCTTGAATGATCCGCCCGCAGAGCGCGTCGGGCAGGTCGCCTTCGAGGCCGTGGCCGACCTCGATGCGCAGTTTGCGGTCCTCGCGCGAAACGAGAAGCAGGATGCCGTCGTTGACTCCCTTGCGCCCGAGGCCCCACGTGCGCGAGACCTTGAGAGAGAAATCCTCGAGGACTTCCCCCTGGAGGGATGGCATGGTCAGCACCGCGAGCTGATGGCCGGTGCGCCGTTCGAAATCCGCAAGCGTCGTCTCGAGTTGTTCGTGCGCGGCCGGGGGCAAGAGATTCGCGCGGTCGTTGACGCGGCCGGACAGAAACGGGACGTCGAGCGCCGCCGCGGGGGCGGCGAGAATGAGGGCGAGAAGAAGAGCGCGCTTCACTCGCCGCCGCCTTCGATCGGCTCGTCGCCGAGCTCGTTGCCCGAGGACGGGCTTCCCGAAAATCCCGCCGCGCGCAGCGCCTCCGCGGTCGTTTCGACGGCGGCGCAGAGGCCGTCGGCGACGCGTCCGTCCGCGGCGTGGGCGGTCATCGCGGCGACTACCGCGTCCCAGGCGCCGGGCGACGTCTTGGCCCGCACGGCTTCATCGGCAAGGACCACGACGCGGCGCTCGAGAAGGCTGGCGAAGATCAGCACGCCGTCGCGGCCGGCGGTGCGCGCGATGCCGCGATCGAAAAACACCTCTTTGGCTCGGCGCGCGACAGCCGCTTCCATGCGCGGCCCGCCGATGAGCAGGCGCTTGACCGGCGCGGACCACCTTCCGAGCGCGGCTCCGGCCAGGCCGGCGGCCGGCACCCAGAGAAGGAGACTCGACAATGGCGTCCATAAGGGACGAAATTCATCGATCAAGAAGAGCGCGGCCACGGCCAGGCTCATCGCGGCCGCGGCCCCTCCCCAGAGCGTTTCGGGGTAGGGGCTGCTTTGCTCGAACACACAGGGCACGATCTCAGCACTCAGCGTCGCTTCGGCCTCGCGCACGGCCCGCGTCACTCGTTCGCGTCCGGCGTTGTCGAGTCTCATGATCGTTTGATTCTGCCATAATCTCCCCTATGAGTTCCGTTCTCGAAGCCCGCGGTTTGATCAAGCGCTACCCAGGCGCCTTGGCCAACGCCGTCGACGGGTTGTCTTTGGCGGTGAGCGAGGGCTCCTGCTTCGGACTCCTGGGGCCCAACGGCGCGGGCAAGACCACGACCGTGGAGATTCTCGAGGGGATTTTAAAGCCCGACGCCGGCGAGATCCTTTATCGCGGCGCCCCGATCGGCGCGGCCTTTCGAGCGCGCACAGGCATTCAATTTCAGGACACCGCGCTGCAAGATCATCTCACCGTGCGCGAGCTATTGCGCTTGTTCGGCAGCCTATATCCGTCCAGCCTGCCGGTGGCCGAGCTCGTCAAGCTGTGCGACCTGGGCGAGCTCATGGATCGCGACCCCAAGAAGCTTTCGGGCGGCCAACGCCAGCGGGTTTTATTGGCATTGGCCTTGGTCAACGATCCCGACGTGGTCTTTCTCGACGAACCCACCACCGGACTCGATCCGCAGGCGCGGCGCAATTTCTGGAACTTGGCCCGGGGCATCAAGGCGCGCGGCAAGACCGTTCTGCTC
>JAYVZL010000299.1:0-3657 GCA_043783505.1 Elusimicrobiota bacterium | reverse complement strand
CGCAGATCATAGAGACCTCGGCCGACGCGCAGACGATCTTCTTGGAGGCAAGGCCGTCTTTGACCTTGAGCAGGTCGATGGGCGCGGTGTAGATCTCGTAAATGCCGTCGTCTGACTTGAAGTCCTCGGCGCCCAGGTCGAGAGCCGCCTCCATCACCGCGTCCTCGGCGGGGGATTCTTCGGCCTTGACGGAGATCAGGCCCTTGGACTTGAACATCCAAGCCACGGAGTTGGGCGCGCCCAGCGCGCCGCCGTTCTTGGACATGACGGTGTGGATCTCGCTGCGCGTGCGGTTGCGGCTGTCGGAGGTGCACTCGATGAGCAGGGCCACGCCGCCGGGCGCGTAGCCCTCATAGACGAGCTCCTCGAAGGCCGCGCCCTCGAGCTCACCGGTGCCGCGCTTGACGGCGCGCGCGATCGTGTCGGAGGGCATCTGCACGGCCTTGGCGTCCTCGATCGTCTTGCGCAGGCGCGGGTTTGAGGAGGGGTCGCCGCCGCCGAGCTTGGACGCGATCGAAAGCTCGCGGGACAGCTTCGTCCAGACCTTGCCGCGCTTGGCGTCCGCCGCGCCCTTCTTGTGCTTGATGTTCGCCCAGTGTGAATGCCCGCCCATAGCTGAAACCCTCCCTGGATAGCGACGGACATGATATCAAAACCTAGATGCTATGAGGCTAGATGCTATGAAGCTTTCCTCAATCGCATCTGCGCCGCGCCCCTCGGGCCCGGCGGCTTAGGCCAGCGCGTCTAGGAGGTGGGTATGAAAAGTGGGGCTGAGGAAAAGGAGCACCGTGCAGTCGGAGGAGAGCTTCTCCGAGGACAAGTGAACATAGGCCATGACCGCGTAGTTCTCCCCGTTGTTGAGCTTGTCGACGGCGGCCGTCAGCAAGGCCGGCTTCTTATCGACTAGCATCTGCGGAGCGGAGATGAGAAAGGGTTCGTCGCAGGCATTGGCCAGGCTGTTGACGATCGCATGGATCACGATGTTGGAGATCTCCGCGATGCAGTCCGCGTCCGGCGGCAGGGGGCCTCCGGGGCGCTTGCTCCTGTCTCCCAGGAAGGCTCGGGCGAGAGTAGCACCCCGCTTCGCCGGCACGATCAGCATGAAAACGGCTCCCGGCATCGACAGGTAAGAGCCGTAATACGTCTCATGGTCTGCGGCCATGCGGGAGCGCATATTGTCCACGCCGTCGGCGTTGATGGAGACGGTCTGAGTGAGCCAGGTCGTCTTGGAGACCTCTCCCAAAGCGGTGGCGCTCGCGGAGACGCCTTCTTCGATGACCCGCAGGAGGCTTTCTTCTCCGGCGTCGCCGGAGTTCAAGACTGAGCTGCCTTGGCGAGAGCGGTGTTGAGATCTTCTTCCTTGATGGGCTTGCCCACGAAGCAGCAGGCTCCGGCCTGCTCGACCATCACGCGGACCTTCTCCTGCGCGTTGCCGGAGATGACGATGACTTTGGCCTTGGCGTCCGCCATGCGCAACGCCTTGAGGACCGCCAAGCCGTCAGCTCCGCCCACGGCGCTCAGGGAAAGATCCAAAGTGACGATGTCGGGCTTGTGTTCGGCGTAGATCTTAAGGGCCGCGTCGCGGTCGGCGGCCTCTCCGATGACTTTATGCCCCATCGTCTCGAGCATGTCGGTGAGGATCATGCGGATCGCGGCGTTGTCATCGACGATGAGAATCCGCTGGGGGTCGGCCATTGGCAGAGTGTAGCGACTCGAGAGATTCTTTTCAAGGGCATGTCTTATAAATTCAATCTCGGGCTTGCCCGGCAAGTTGTATTATTGCCGCGGAGGATCTATGAAAATAATCTTGCTGATATCCGCGCTCTGCTCTCTGCTCGCCGTCGGTGCTTCGGCCTCTCCGACTTTGACCGTCGCGAAAGTCTCGGGCCGGGCGGGGAGGACGGTGCGCCTTCCCATCGCCTTGAACCCGGGCTCCGACTCCGTGGCCAGTCTCCAGTTCTCTCTCATCCTGCCGCCCAACGTGAGCACCGTCTCCGTGACGGCCGGCTCGCTCATGACGTCGTCTGGAAAAAGCATCGGCGGGGGCCGCAAAGACGACGTCTGGACTTTCATCGTTTACGGGGCTAGAAACCAGAATGCCATGGGAAAGGGAGCTCTTCTGACGGCGGTCGTCAAGATCGCGTCCGGGACGGCGGCCGGGACTTTGACCGTGCCCATCTCCAACGTCGTCTACTCCAACGCTCTCGGCGAATCGATTCCGGGAGGAGCCAGCGCCGGCGGCGCCATCAAGGTCACACCATGACCTCTTTGACCGACGTCGAGGCCCGCGTGCTGGGAGCGCTCGTGGAAAAGTCGCTCACGACGCCGGAGTCGTATCCGCTGACGCTCAACAGCCTGGTCCTCGCCTGCAATCAGAAGACGAGCCGGGAGCCGGTGATGAATCTCGAGGAACAGGCGGCGGGGCAAGGCCTGCACACGCTCATCGAGCGCGGACTGGCGGGGCGCATCCACGAGCCGGGCAGCCGGGTGCCCAAGTTCATGCATCATGCGGAAATCATGCTCGAGGGCGCCGACCCGAAGACGATCGCGACGATCTGCGTGCTTCTGCTTCGTGGCGCGCAAACGGCCGGCGAGATCAAGACGCGAACCAATCGCCTGTGCGAGTTCGCCAGCGTCGCGGAAGTCGAGTCGCTCCTGCAGAGCCTCGGGCAGCGCCCGGAGCCATGGGTGCTCAAGCTCCCGCGCCAACCCGGCCAGAAAGAGACGCGCTACCGGCAGCTGTTCTCGGGTCCGCCGCCTGAAGCCGAGGCCGCGCCCTTAGCGCCGATCCCGGCGCCCGCCGCGTCTCTCGCCGTCGACCGGATTGCCGACCTGGAGAAGCGGGTTTCAGAGCTTGAAGACGTCGTTAAGCGCCTGCCGCCTGCTGAAGGTTAGTCGCGCGGGACGAGGACGATCTCGATGCGGCGGTTGAGGGCCCGGTTCTCGGGCGTGTCGTTCGGCGTGACCGGGTGGAACTCGCCGTAGCCGGTCGCGACTAGACGCGCGGGGTCCACCTTCGCGTGCTCCTGCAAGTAGCGCGCCACGGCCGTCGCGCGCGCCGTTGACAGCTCCCAGTTGCTTGGGTACTTGGCGAGAAGTTCTCCCACGATCGGCTTGTTGTCGGTATGGCCCTCGATGCGGATATTCTTATCTTGGACGGTGTTGAGAATGCTGCCGAGCTTGTCGAGCACCTTGCGGCCGTCGTTCTTGACTTCGGCCTTGCCGGAGTCGAAAAGGATGCGGTCGACGAGGTTGACGGTCAGTTTGCCTTTGAGCTGGGTGATCTTGATCTCGCCGGCGGAAATCTCGGACTTAAGTCCCGCGGTCAAGTCCTCGTAGCTCTTCTTGACCTGAGCCACTTCCGCGGCCATCGCGGCTTCGGCGGCGGCCTTCGCGGCCTCGGCGGCTGCTGATTTCTGGGCCAGAGCGTCGCGCTCTTTTATCAAATCGGAGACCTTCTGCGTTAACTCGCCTTTTTTCGCGTCCAGGGTTTGCTGAAGGTCTTTGTTCGAGGTCTGCGCGGAAGCCAGTTGATCGGCGGTCGCCTTTAGGCTGAGCTGAGCGGCCGTAAGCTTGCGGTCGAGATCCTCGGCTCGATTCTTTTGGGACGCGGTTTCGTCTTGCTGGGCCTTGAAGCGGGTCTGGCCCACGACGCAG
>JAYVZL010000298.1:0-3658 GCA_043783505.1 Elusimicrobiota bacterium | reverse complement strand
TTGCCTTTCTGGAGCATGACCGGCGTTCCTTCGGGCGATTCGTTGGGTCTAGCGGGCTATTAAAGACTCCCGACTCTCTTTAAATAAGCATTCAACTCAGTCTCATGATTTTTGTTGTCTTGCTCGTTGTGTATGCGGCCCACGGCCATAATCAAATTGAACAGGGATCGTTTGTCGGCCTGAGTCGGTTCATAGCTCGTGTGAGTAATCGTTCTTTCCCCATACAGATATCGTGTGTTTATACCAAAAAACACATCCCCCACCTTTTCCATGAAGGGCATCTTGTTTTTATGGCGCTCGGTTGTCGTACTCTCGGCATCATTGGGCAGAATGGTCAATTGCCGATTCACGAACTGCCTGAGCGCGCCAATTTGGTAGTCATTGTCGATGTGTGATATCAGATCGGTTATATAGGGGCTGTTTAAATCGATGCCCAAACGCTCAAGCAGCGGCTGCATATCCGTTAATAGCTTTAGCGCGTTTTCGGCGTGAGGGTTGCGGCTTGCCTGCTCCAAAAACTTCTTATCAAAAAGAATCTCTTCGGTATCCATTCTTCCCAAGCTATTCTTAAAAATAGCGAGGCGCTCCGGATTGGAAGCGTAGTGAACGCCGTCCGTGTATTTTTTTTGCACATACATGTCCACGTACGAATACCGGGAAATCTCATTAATGAGCGCACGAAAGGCTTTTAGCTGCCATTCATTTTTAATTCCATCCATCAATTCGAAATGAATAGGTCCCTCGCGATACTGCACGAGCTCCAGCGCGGCCAAGAGCCCGCTGTCGTTTATCTCGCCGTTTTTAAGCTTCTGTTTAATTGTGGCCAGGTCCTTTAGCTCGAGGGGACTGCCGAAACCGTCTTCATGGGTCTCCATCGTTGCGCGTTCCTCAGCTTCGTATCTCGCCAGGAATGTCTCGATTTCACCGCGGCTCAAAGCGGAGAAGTCCACCAACTTCATGGCTTGGCCCATGGACAGCAGCTGAATTTTGCTGTCTTGAGAGAACCAATGCCCGACGGTTTTCACGGACTCATTCGCTGAATACAGCGCTTTCACATACTCGGCATTCCAGGCGGAAGGAGTCACGGCATCGTTTGGTCCCGCATTAATTTTTCTGAGGGTGATAGCTGCTTCCGATGCATGGTGATAGACGCTGTCTTTTTTCTGTTTAAGTTTTTCCGAGTCGGATTCCTTTTTAAACTCACTGGCGAGTGTCGTCATCTTGCCTATGTGTTCTTTAATCTCTAAGTCCAGTGCGTGCGAGGAGTCTGTCTTCGGGCGATCGCTAGAATTGAAGCCCCCCACGATCGCTTTCCCATCGCTCAGCGCGAATTTTTTATGTTGGATCCCCGCGTCCGAGGTCTTGGGGGCGGGGACGATAGTGGTTTTGTATTCGACTAATTTCCCGTCCAGTACTAATGTCTTATTGTGATCCATACTGCCTTTGTCCGCCGGGACGATAGTGGTCATGGCGGCCAAATCTTCCGCGCTACCATCGTACAGTGTATTAATTGGGATTATTTCTTCGGCCGACTTTATGGCGTCTAGGAGGGCGTCGCCTGAGAGCTTGTATTCGACTAATTTTCCGTCCAGCATAAATGTCTTATTGTGGCCCATACCGCCTTTGTCCGCAGGCGTGATCGGGGCTAGAACCGCTGTCACGACGGACGGGCCCAACGTAGCCTGTTGAATAGAGAGCGGGACCGTTAGATTGGGGACGGTCTGACCGAGACCGGAATTTGGGGTTAGGGTCGGTCCCGTCAGGCGCAGAAGTGCGTTTGTGTTCATTGGCACTATCTCGACCATGCCGCCTGCCCGGCCGGTAGCGGGGAGAAGAATGGTCAGGGATAGGGCTATAGCCGAGGGTCTGTTTAAAAAACGATTAAATGTGTTCATTGTTCTCTCCCGTGCGTGCGACTCCTACACAGGAGGATAGCCGTCACACACAATGGACGCATGGGGCAATAGGCCCCCCGCAGGTTAGGCCGTTGGACCTACCGAAAAATCAGTAGGTGACTAGGGAATGGATCTTGCGGCCGGGGAGCTTGGCGCGTCCGCCCAGGAAGGCGAGCTCGATCAGGAAGGCGGAGCCGATAAGCTGGCCGCCGATGGTCTCGATGAGTGAGATGGCCGCGGCGGCCGTGCCGCCGGTGGCGAGAACGTCGTCAATGAGGAGAACCTTAGCGCCCTTTGGAAAAGCGTCGGCGTGCGCTTCGATGGAGTCCGTGCCGTACTCGAGCGCGTAACTGGCCGAATGGACTTTTCGCGGAAGCTTCCCTTTCTTGCGGATAGGCACCATGCCCGCGTTCAGGCGGTAGGCGATCGGCGTCGCTAGAAGAAAGCCGCGCGACTCGATGCCCGCGACGATCTGCACGCCCTGCCCCGCGAACGGCTCGCACAGGCGGTCGATCGTCTCCGCGAAAGCCTTGGCGTCGGACAGAAGCGGCGTGATGTCCTTGAAGCCCACCCCCTTCTTAGGAAAGTCGGGAACGTCGTGGATGAACTTCTTGAGGTCCATTATTTTCTTTTCTTGACGTGCTTGCCGTTGCGGGCGCCGCCCTTGGCCGGAGCCATGAAGATCATCTTGCGCGGCGCGCGGCGCACGATCTGCGCGGCAGTCGGCGCCGTCTTGCGGCCGGCGGGAATGGTCTGGCCCAGGATGTCGGTCTTGAGCTTGGGCGCTTGAAAACCGGGCTGGAGATTGGTCGGTCCGCGCCGCCCCCCCTCGTCGACTTCGATGAGGCCCATGCGGTTGGCGACCCGGCGCAGGCGCAGGAGCGCGCGCTCCTCGATCTGGCGGATGCGCTCGCGCGAGAGCTTCAGTCGCTTGCCGACTTCCTCGAGCGTCATCTGCGTCTGTCCGGTCAGGCCGTGGCGGAATTCGAGAATCATGCGTTCGCGGTCGCCGATCTCGCGCAGGGCCTGGTGCAGCTCGTCGTGGAGCTTGAGCACGCCGATCACGTTCTCGGGCGACTGCGCCGTGGTCTCGGCGATCATGTCCTCGACGGTGATGTTGTCGTCCTCGGAATCGATCGGGGCATCGAAGGACCCCATGCCCTTGGCGGCTTCCGCCGCGTCAAGCACGCCGCGCACCTGACGCGCGGTCCAGTGCATCGCGCGCGCCATCTCGGCTAGCGAGGGGTCGCGGTCGAGCTTGAGGTGCATCTTCTCCCACATCTTCAGCCACTTGCGCAGGGCTTCCCACGCGTGCGGCGGGATGCGGATCGTCTTGGAGGTCTCCTCGACCGCGCGGCGGATGGACTGCTCGATCCAGTAGGAGGCGTAGGTGGAGAAGCGATAGCCCTTGGAGGGCTCGAACTTGTCGATGGAGTGCATCAGGCCCAGGTTGCCCTCTTCGACGAGGTCCATGAAGTCGATGCCTTGCCGGTGATACTTCTTGGCGATTGGCACCACGAGGCGAAGGTTCGCCTCCATGATGCGGGATTTGGACGGATGGTCGCCCTTCTTGGCCTTCTTCCAAAGCTCGTGCATCTCCTCGCGTGTGACCAGCGCGAGCTTCTGGATGCCCTTGAAGTACTGACTTATCGTATCGGTAGACGGTTCCATTGTTCCCCTATATGATCGCGAATCCATGATCGCCGGCAACGGCGACCTGACGCACTTCGATCGAGTCCACATGGGCCGCGGGATTTCCGTCG
>JAYVZL010000297.1:0-3660 GCA_043783505.1 Elusimicrobiota bacterium | reverse complement strand
CCTCTCTTCGGATTCGGTGGGCTCCGATGATTTTCCCATGTCCTGGGTCATCGCCGGGTCCGCCATCAGCGGCACGGCTCTCATCCTCGTGCAGAAATTCGTGCTGGGCATGCCGGTGTGGATGACGCTCGTCTCCATCGTCTTGTCGGTGCCGCTGATGCTCGTCGGCCTGCGTGTGCTCGGAGAGACGAACTGGGGCCCGATTAGCGCGCTGTCCAACATGATGCAGGCCGTCTTCGGCGTCCTGGCCCCGGGCCACATCGCCGCCAACATGATCGCCAGCGGGGTGACTGGCTCAATTGCCACTGAGTCCGAAGGGCTGATGCAGGACTACAAGACCGGCGACATGATCGGCTCCAACCCGCGCTATCTGACCTACGCCCAGCTTCTGGCCGTGCCCGTCGGAGCGGCGGCGGTTTCCTATATCTACCCTTTGCTGCGCGACACTTACGGCATCGGCGGTGAGAACGGACTACAATCGCCCATCTCGCAGAAATGGGCGGGCTTTGCCACGCTTCTGTCCAAAGGCCTGGGCGCGTTGCCCCATGGCGCGTTGACAGCACTCGCCGTCGCCGTGGTGCTCGGCATTATCTTGACCGTGCTCGAGGCCACTCGCTTTAAGAAATGGACCCCCTCGCCCACCGGCTTAGGCATCGGCATGCTGGTGCCCGCGAGCGCTATTATCACGATGTTCTTGGGCGGCCTGGCCGAGGTCCTCTGGCACCGGGCCGACGCCAAGAGCTGGAACCGGCTCATGACGCCTATTGCATCCGGCTTCATCGCCGGTGAGGCAATCGTAGCGGTCATTCTGCCCATGTTGGTCGCGGCAGGGTTGTTGGCACTTCAGCCCTAACTTTAGGGGCCTTGACATAACGTCTAAGACCCTTTGCAATATGACTAGTCAGACTAGTTATAAGAGGGCTTATGAAAAGTCATTGGCAATTACAGGAAGCTAAAAGTCGATTCAGCGAGGTCGTCGATGAGGCCTTGTCCCATGGCCCTCAACAAATCACCCGACATGGTGAAGAGGTGGTGGTGATCCTGTCCACCAAAGAATTTAGGAGACTGACCCGTCCGAAGGGAGATATCGTCAGCTTTTTCAGCAACTCGCCCTTGGGAGAAGTGGACATTGATCTTTCGAGATCGAAGGAAAAAGCCCGGGGCCTCGATCTGTGAAGTTCCTATTAGACACCTGCGTGATCTCCGCGCTTCGAAAACCCCAGGAAAACGCATCTCTCGTGGAATGGATTTCAGGGGTGGATGAGTCGGACCTCTATCTGAGCGCCATCACCATTGGGGAGCTAGAGAAGGGCGTCAGTCGTTTGCCGGAGAGCAAAAAGAAATCCACCGTGAGTGAGTGGGTCCGGCATGCCGTGACGAATCGATTCGGAAATCGAATATTGCCGATCGACGCCGCCGTAGCCGCTTGCTGGGGTGAGCTCATCGGAGCTCGCGAGAAAAAAGGCAAAACGCTGCCGATCTTAGACGCCTTCATCGCCGCCACGACCTTAACGGCCGACTGCACGATTGTGACGCGGAACACCAAAGATTTCACGGATTGCGGAGTTCCGCTCCTCAACCCATAAACAGCCCGCCCCGTCCGGAGCGAACTCCGAACGGGGCGGTTTCTGTTTTAAGAAGTGAAGCTTACTGGTTGATCTTCAGCGTACCAGCTTCCTTCTCTTCCTTCATCTTCGCAACGCCCTTCTCCAGGCGCTCATTGAATTCGTTGAACATGCCCTGAACCGCCTCCATGTCCATGGAGACATTGGCCTTGGCCTCACAGCCGCCCTTGGTGCTGACGACTTCCATCGTCGCTTTTTCAGCACCATCGGCCGGCAACTCGGCGAGCTTGACGAGGTCGCCGGAGTCCAGCGAGCACACCTCTCCTTCCTCGCCTTCCTCGTCCACGACGTTGACATCGGTGGCATCGTTGACCATGAAGATGTATTCGGTATTCATCGCGGATTCGATGGCCGGCTCCTTCTTGACCTCGAGATCCTTCATGGCTTGCTCGACCTGCACGGCGACCTGCTTCTTAACTTCCTCGCTGATGGCAGCCTGATTGTTGGACTCAGACGACTCATCTGAGTCGCTGTTGGAGGCCTCATTGCGCTGGTAGCTCGTGTAGATCGCGTCCCGGATGACGTAGTCCGTCAGCCAGAAGTAGGAGCTCGTGTAGTAAGGATACGGGGTGTAGTACCAGCTGCGGTAGTGTCTGGGGTACCAAGACCAACCGTAGTAGTACGGCGTCACCCACGGGTTGTAGTAGAACGGCGACCAGATGGGCGAGTACAGGAACGGATGGTAGAACGGCGAGTACGAGTAGTACGAGTGCCCGCCGCGATTGACCGTGCGGTAGTTGTTGTTGATCACGACCGTATTGTTGTTGATGATGACGGTCTTGGTGATCGTCGAGCGTCCGTTCTTACCCGGCTGAGGCGCGCCAACGATGACCTTGACGTTGCCCTTGGGGCTGACGAGAACCTTCGTTCCATCCGCCTTGCGCTCGGAGTGCGCGCCGTTGGCGTGCTTCGTCTCGCGAGAGCCGTCCTTGCCGATCTTAACCTCGGTCACCGAGGATTTTCCCGTCTTCGGATTGACACGGACGATGGTTTGAGTCTTGTCGCCCTTGCTATCGGAGACAGTCTTCGTCGAGCCGCCGTTGGGGCGCTTGACTTCGACGACAGTGCCGCCGCCCTTGACCGGGCGCGTTTCCTTCACGGTGCCGTCTTTGCGCTTGATCTGCTCACCGCCGCCGGCGATTGGCTTCTTTTCAAGCACCGGATTCTTGACCGGTCGCTTGACCGGGGGCTTCGGCGTAGTGACCGGCGGTTTCGGCGTGGTCACTGGAGGCTTCGGCGTCGTCACCGGAGGCTTCGGTGTGGTCACCGGAGGCTTCGGTGTGGTCACCGGAGGCTTGGGAGCCGGCGTAGGCCGGGGAGCCGGCGCGGGCGCCGGGGTAGGCCGAGGAGACGGGGTGGGACGAGGAGACGGTGAGGGCGAAGGCGACGGCCGAGGGGACGGTGAGGGCGACGGCCGAGGAGACGGCGAGGGACGGCTCGCCGAGCTGCTGGGCCCGCTCTTGATCAACATGACGTCGAACCCGCCCCGCATCACGGCGTTGGCCTTGTTGAACGAGTTGTTGATGGCGGGCATCGCCACCGCGTCGCGCATCTCACCCTGGGTGAGGCTGGCGACGGAGACGTTGTCGCCGTCGGGCTTGCCGACGCTGAAGGCGATGTGGCCAGCGTTGATCTCGCGATTGAGAGCCTCAAGGAACAGGACGCTTTCGGCGTCGGTGGGCATCTTATTCGAGCCCTCGGCCTTAGCCGTCAGTTCGATGACGTTATGGGGAAAAAGTTTAACAATCGCTTCCTGGGTGATCACCTCACCGGAGGCGTCGGTCCAGGACCCGCTGACTTCACGGTACGTGTAGCCGGCCTTCGTCAGGATCTCAGTCTTGCTCACCGAAACATCGGCGCGAGCGGCTGAGGCCATGGCGTATATAACGACTGCGAACAACAAGTTCAACGTGCTTTTCTTCATATTAACGATCTCCATAAGAATAGGTTGCATTGATACTATCACGAGGCGGAATTCCCGCAATGGGTCCAACGGCCACGAATGCCCTAGGATTTGGACCTATACACATCTAGG
>JAYVZL010000296.1:0-3674 GCA_043783505.1 Elusimicrobiota bacterium | reverse complement strand
CGCCGGAGGAGCTGATTTTTCCCAGGCAGGATGTGAAGGTCACCTTGGCGCTCACGCGCCGAAGCGTCTCGTTTTTTAAATCCCAAGCGAGACGAAATCACACTAAATATCAAAGGATGATCAAGGAATTGGTGGACAGATACGCGGCGCGTTATGAAGCCGTCTAAAGCAAGAACGAGTGTTTATGCCGAAGTCTGATCTTGCGGGTTGCCTTCAGCGGGGCCGTCCCAGCGCGGCAGTACGAATGAAAATTTAGATCCTTTTCCTGGCGCGCCCTCGATCTCGAGCTTGGTGGCGTGGGCGTCGAGTATTTTCTTGACCAGCATGAGTCCCACGCCGAAGCCTTGCGCCGTTTGGCGTCCCTCCTCGGTGCGGTGGCCGGACAAGATGGCCTTGCGGTCCGAGGCGGCGATGCCGATGCCGGTGTCCGAGACGTAGACGCGCAGGCGGCCGTCGGCCTCAGTGGAGACGCCGACGGAGACCTTGCCGCCTTCCGGCGTGTACTTGACGGCGTTGCCCACGAGGTTCGTGGCGACCATGACCAAAGCTTCGGGATCGGCCTTCGCCGCGGGCACCCCGTCGGGAATCTCAAGTGAGAAGTGGAGGCCTTTGCGCTCGTACAGAGGCTGAAGCGCTTTGATCGCGCCGGACAGCACGCCGGCTAAATCGGCGCGGTGCGGCCGCACCGTGAACTGCCCGGACTCGATAAGACCGAGGTCGAGGAGATTGCGCGTCGCCAGCGCCAGCGCGCGCAGGTTGGTCTCGACGATCACGTAGTACTCCGCGCGGCGCCCGGCGGGCGGCGGCTTCTCGGCCTGCCGCAGGAGGTCGACGGTGGTCCCGAGCACGCTCAAGCCGTTGTTGAACTCGTGGCTGGCCATCGAGACCAGGCTGCCCTTCAGGCGCCCGAGCTCGGCCTCGCGCTCGAACTGCGCGTTGAGGCGCGTGGCCATCTCGCCCATGGTCTCGTGCAGGTCGATGACCTCGGGCCCGGCGCCGCGCGGCGGCGGGAAGTTCCAGGGTTTTCCAAGAGTCCAGCCGCGCGCTTTTTCGCGCAGCGAAGCGACCGGCCCGATCAGGGCGCGGGAGATCACGATGGCGACGAAGGCGGCGGACGCCGCTCCGGCGAGCAAGATGAGCCGCAGCGCGGCGCGCGAGGCTTCTTCAGCCTCCAGGCGCCGTGTGCGCAGCTCGGCGACGTTGACGTTCTTGAGCTCGTTTAAGGGCTTGGCGACGGCGTCGAGCCCGCGCGCGCGCCCCGTCGCCCTGGCCGCGTCCGCGGGAGCCAGGCGTCCGGCGCGTCGGCGCGAGATCCACGGGCTGCGCTCGGCTAAGTAGGCGGTCAGGCGCCGGTCGGCCTCGGCGACCGTGGCGCGGTCATGCTCGTCGGCGGCGGCCTCGTCGAGCTCGCGCAGCAGAGAGCGGACTTGGTCCAAAGACTCCTCGCGGCGCTCGAGCCAGACGGGCTTTCCAGAGAGCAGATATTGGTCGCCGGTCTGGTCGACGCGGCGAAGCTCGTCACGCAGACGAGGCAAGGCGGCCAAGACGGTCAGGCCCTGATGAAAGGAGGTCTCAAGCCTCGCGTGCGAGCGGTTCTGCCGCCAATAGGACGCGCCGACTCCGAGCGAATAGACCCAGACCAAGCCCGACACGAGCACGAGCTGGGTCCGCAGATTCGGGCTTTTCATGGAGCGGCTTTGGCGGCGCGCGGGGTCAGCGCGCGGGCGCGAGCCTCGAGTGCCGCGGCCTGCGCGGCGCGGCCGCGACGACGCTGAAGATGGGCATAGTGGCCGAGCGTCGCGGCGATCCGGGGGCTGTTCTTGCCGTGGGCGAGCTCGAGCTGGGCTAGGGCCCGCTTGTAGAGCTCCTCGGCGTCGTCGAGCTTGTCTTCCGCCTCATAGAACAACGCGAGATCGTTCAAGGCGGATTCGACTTCCGAATGTCCCGGGCCCAGGATCTTCTCTTTGACGGCGAGCGCGCGCTGATAATAGGTCTCCGCATCGGCAAAGTCGCCGCGCGCGTGATGAAAGAGCGCCAGGTCGGTGAGCCGATCGGCGGCGAAGCGATTCTCGGGGCCGAGAGCCTTCTCCGTGACTTCCAGCGCGCGCCGGTAGGCGAGCGCTGCCTCATTGTCGCGCCCGAGCGCGCGCTGGAGAACGGCGAGTTCGGAGAAGCGCGCGGCGATCTCGGCGTGGCGTTTGGGGTCCTTCTCCGCGGAGGCCAGGGCCCGGCGCAGAAGCTTGTCCGCCTCAGCTTCCTTGCCGGAGAGGGCGCAGGCTTCGGCCAGATAAGCGACGGCGGCGGCCGTTTCGGGAGAGTCGGGGCCGGACGTTTTTTCCATGATGGCCAGCGCGCGGCGGTACAGCGGCTCGGCTTTGTCCGGGGCGCCTTGGGCCATGCGCAGATCGCCGAGGGCGTTGAGCGAGGAGGCGAACCGGAGCTCGTCGCCTTGCGCGCTGGCCAGAGCCGCTTCCAGCGCCGGCTCGGCTTCGGCTAGGCGCCCGTGGCTCAGGGCGCGGCTGCCGAGCTCCCAATCGCGGCGCCACGGGCCGGTGTCCGCGCAGGCGCAAAGCAGAAGGGAGATCGCGGTCGAAAAAACGCGGCGCATGACGTCAATAATAGCGTTTTCATAAGACCTTGGATTTCCTTCCCTACGAGAACTCTTATTCATCGCCGGCTGTCGCGGATCTGGCCGCGGCCGTTGACGACGAACTTCTCGCAGGTCAGTCCGACGAGGCCGACGGGGCCGCGCGCGTGCAGCTTCTGGGTGCTGATCCCCATTTCCGCGCCGAGACCGAATTCGCCGCCGTCGGTGAAGCGCGTCGAGGCGTTCCAATACACGACGCCGGCGTCGACCTCGCGCAGAAAACGTTCCGCCGTATTTTGATTTTCGGTGACGATCGCCTCGGCTAGGCCCGAGCCGTGGCGCGCGATGTGGGCGACGGCCTCGTCGAAGGAGGACACGACCTTAATCGAGAGGATCAGGTCCAGGTACTCCGTGTCCCAATCGGCATCCGTCGCCGGCACAATCGACGGTAGAAAGCCCCGCGTCTTCGGGCAGCCGCGCAGTTCGACTCCCGCCAGCGCGAATCGGCGGGCCATGCGCGCCAGGAAGGAGCGTGCGACCGACTGATGGACGAGCAGGGTCTCTAGCGCGTTGCACACGCCAGGGCGCTCGGCCTTGGCGTTGTAAACGATCTCCTCGGCCATCTCTAGATCGGCGCGGGCGTCGACGAAAACATGGACCAGCCCCTTATCGTGGGCCAGGACCGGGATCATCGACTCCCGGCGGACGGCGACTGTCAGATCCGGACCTCCGCGCGGGACCACCAGATCGATCAAGGAGTCGAGCTCAAGCAGGCGGCGTACGGCGGCGCGGCCCGGGTCGGCGACGAAACCGACGGCGCCGGGCGGCAGGCCCGCCGCGCGCAGACCCTCGCGCAGGGCCTGGGCGATCGCGGCGTTGGTGCGCACGGCCTCCTTTCCGCCGCGGAGAATCGCGGCGTTTCCGGATTTCAGGCACAGGCCCGCCGCGTCGGCGGTCACGCCCGGGCGCGACTCGTAAATCACGGCGACGACGCCCAGCGGCACGCGCATTTTTCGGATGCGCAGGCCGTTGGGCCGGCGCGCGAACTCGGTCGTCGCGCCGACCGGATCGGGCAGGCCCGCGACGC
>JAYVZL010000295.1:0-9315 GCA_043783505.1 Elusimicrobiota bacterium | reverse complement strand
AGCGGCCGTCCTGGCGAAGCTGGGCCTATCGAAAGAGACGTTGGTTTCACCGGACCGCTCCATCACTCAAGCCGTCAGTCATCAGGCAAGAAAGGCCGGTTTCCAGGGGCTGCTGGTTCCTTCGGCCACGGGAAGCGGAATCAACCTGGTCGTCTTCGAGAACAACCTGGCGGAAGGATGCCTGATAGAAGTGGAAGAAATCGGCCCCGTAGAGGAATAAAAATGCGACCGTTATCAGCCACTACAATTTACTCTGCGAGGAACACGAGCCTTAAGGGTACAGCGCCACCCCGCACCGCCGGAAGTCCTCATCGAACCCAAACACCCCGTCGAGGTCCTCCGCCTTCACGGTCGCGATGACGGCCGCGTCCGTGAAACTCAACGCCTTGTCCCGGAACCGGCGCATCGTCGCTACGGCGGCGCGCTCGAGCGCCTCATCTGCGTAATGCACGACCGACCACAGGCGGCTGGCCAGGAACCCGTCCGCAAAGCGCACGGCCGCGTCTTGCCCGTAACGCGCCGCCATGAGGGTCACGGTCTCGGCGAAAACGAGGTTGCTCGTGGCCAGCCGCGTTCCCGCCGGCAGCGAACGAAGGAAGTCGACGGCCCTGGCGTGATACGGATCGCGAGAAGCGTTGAGAGCCATCATGGCACCGGTGTCGACGAAAAGCTTCATTCCGCTGCCTTGCCTCTTTTCTTCAGGTCTGCGCCGTAAATATACTTGTCATGGTTGAGCGCCGAGTCGTTGGGGCCGCCATCGATCGGATCGCCGAACGTTCCGATCAGCTTAAGCAGAGGATCCTCCTTCCAATCAAGCTCGCTCTTGAGCCCCGCGTCGATGCCGTAGGTCTTCTCCACCGCCTCCCGGAGCAAGTGGGAAACGGTGGTCTTGCGCCGCTGCGCAAGCGTTTTCATTCGCCCCAGCATCCGTTTCGGGACCGTCAGCAAGGTCTTGGTCATTTCCATTCCTCAGTATATCAGGATATATCATAGACCGCCAGGGTCTATGCAGCCTCTAACTCCAGTCTGGTACAATATCTCGAGGCAAATTAAGGATGGCTGAACTTGTTTTAACGCCTGCCGGCCATTTAAGTCTTGTCGAGGCCGCAACCCCCAATGCGGCGGCGTTATCGCAATCGCTGACCAACGCGCTGCGCAATGCGTTTGAGAAAAGCCCGAGCGAGGGACTGCTGCTCTTGGCCACGCTTCGCCACGCGGAAGAGTTGCCGGCGGAGTTCGCCTATTGGCGGCGTTTCGGCGAGCGCTATCTCACCGAGCTTTGCCATATCCCCGAACAGTCTGAAAATTTAAAAGAGCCGATCCCGCCGCCGCGGGAAGAGTTGGCCGAAATGGCGGCGGCGGCCCCACCGATGCGCGGCGGGGAATATCTCCGCGCCGAGACGATGGAGCGGCTTTGGACGGACTTGGACGCCTACGTCCGCGGCGAGATATCGAAATCATCCGAAGGCGAGGGGGGCTTGTCGGCTTGGCTGCGCAAACGCAGCCCCCTTTGGCATCGCGTGGGCCGAGTTTGTTTCCACCTAGCGGAAAATAAACGCGACTCCGAATACCCCTTCGCCTTTCTCGCGACTTACGCGCCCAAGCTCCTGGATGGCCGGCGAGTGCAGTACGACCCCTTGGGCAAAGCGCTGGACGAATATGCGGGAGCCCGCAACAAGCAGGCGCTGGTGAACCTGCTCACGCCCGTGCAAAGCGCCTCGCAGCGCTGCGCATGGGTAAAGGCGCTTGTGGATTCCGGCGAGGTCTTTCACCCGTTGCGCTGGAAACCGGACGAGGCCTACAGATTCCTAAGAGACACTCCGCTCCTTGAGGAGAGCGGACTCTTGGTACGCGTCCCGGATTGGTGGAGCAAGCGCCCGCCCCGACTGCGGGTGGCCGTCTCCATCGGAACAGCCGAGCAATCACACTTCAATCTCAAGTCAGTGCTTGATTTCAAAATAGATCTAGCCTTAGAGGGCGAGACTCTGACCAAAGCGGAATGGGAAAAAATACTCGCCGGCAGCGATGGGCTCGTCTTCCTAAAAGGCCGCTGGGTGGAAGTGGATCGCGAGAAGCTTAAGGCGGCGCTTGAGCACTGGAAGAAGGTGGAAGCGGATGCGGGCAAGGACGGCGTCTCATTCATTGAAGGAATGCGGCTCCTGGCGGGAGCGTCGCTTGGGTCCAACCAAGCCCACCTGTTCGACGTGGACGCAGCGGCATGGTCTGAGGTGCGCGCCGGCGCTTGGCTCGAGGAGCGCTTGCGCGAGCTGCGCGAGCCGCAGACGCTTCAAACCGCGCTGCCGGGCTGCGAACTGCGCGCCACGCTGCGGCCGTATCAGGAGACGGGCGTCCAATGGCTGCGTTTTCTTTCGAAGCTCGGTCTTGGCGCGTGCCTGGCAGACGACATGGGCCTGGGAAAGACGATCCAGGTCATCTCGCTTCTGCTCCTAATGAAGAGGGAAGGCGGCGACGAGAAATCCGCGCCGGCCCTGCTGGTGCTGCCGGCATCCTTGCTGGCAAACTGGAAATCGGAGATGGAAAAATTCGCTCCATCGCTAACGTTTCGCTTCGCGCATCCCTCGGGCGCTTCCGCAGAGGATTTGAAAAAGGCCGCGGCTGACCCGCAAGCCTTTCTTTCCGCCGTTGACGTCGTGCTGACCACCTATAGCATGGTTTCTCGGCAGCACTGGCTTTCAACCGTGACTTGGGGTCTCCTTGTGCTCGATGAGGCGCAGGCGATCAAGAACCCTTCCGCGCGCCAGACGCGGGCGGTCAAGCAGCTCAAGGCCCAGGCGCGAATCGTTCTGACCGGCACCCCGGTTGAAAACCGCCTCACCGATCTTTGGTCGATTTTCGACTTCCTCTGTCCCGGCCTGCTCGGATCAGTTAAAGCGTTCGGCGGCTTCATCGAGCGCCTAGAAGAGCGAAAACACGACCAATACGCCCCCCTGCGCAAACTAGTCAGCCCCTATATCCTGCGGCGGCTTAAGACCGACAAATCGATCATCGCCGATCTGCCGGACAAGACCGAGATGCAAGCTTTTTGCCGCCTGACCAAGAAGCAGGCGGTCTTGTACGAGCAATCGGTGCAAAAGCTCGCCGAGGCATTGGAGGGCGCGGATGGAATTGAAAGACGCGGCGTGATCCTCGCCTTCATTTTGCGGTTCAAGCAAATCTGCAATCATCCGGCCCAATGGCTCTCCGGGGGCAGCTACGCGCCCGAGGAGAGCGGCAAGTTCCTTCGCCTCCGGGAACTCTGCGAGGAAATCGCCGCGCGGCAGGAGAAGGCGCTGATATTCACCCAGTTTCGCGAGATGACCGAGCCGTTGGCCGGCTTCTTGAAGACCGTCTTCGAACGCCCCGGTCTCGTGCTGCACGGCGGGGTAGAAGTGAAGAAGCGCAAGCGGTTGGTGGATGATTTCCAGCGGGAAGATGGCCCGCCGTTTTTCGTCCTCTCGCTGAAGGCAGGCGGCACAGGCTTAAACCTCACCGCCGCCTCGCACGTCATCCATTTTGACCGCTGGTGGAACCCGGCCGTGGAAAATCAGGCCACCGATCGCGCCTTCCGCATCGGCCAGCGCAAAAACGTCATGGTGCATAAATTCGTCTGCCAGGGGACGATCGAAGAGAAAATCGACGCGCTCATCCGGGATAAGACCGCGCTGGCGGGAGAAATACTTGAGGCTGGCGCCGCGAAGCTGATCACCGAGCTGGGTGACAAGGAATTGCTGGACTTGGTAAAATTAAACGTGGCCGCGATAGAGGAGAACTGACTATGGCATGGGGATGGGGATATAAACCGTACGTGCCGGTGGCGCACCGCCGAGCCCAGGCGATTTCGGCGATGGAGAAGCTGCGAAAGAAGGGTGCCAACATCCAGCCCGTGCGGGTCGAAGGCCGCAAGATCGCGCATACTTTTTGGGGCCAGGCATGGTGCCTGCATTTGGAGAAATTCAGCGACTACTCAAATCGATTGCCCCGCGGCCGCACCTACGTGCGCAACGGCTCCGTGTGCCATCTCGACGTCCAGAAAGGAAAGATCGCGGCCAAAGTGAGCGGATCGCATCTATACACTGTGGACATCACGATCAAGGCCCTGCCCAAGGAAAAATGGAACGGCGTAAAAGAGCGCTGCGCCGGCCAAGTCGGCTCGATGCTGGAGCTTTTGCAGGGCAAGATATCGAACCAAGTCATGTCGGTCGTGACCGACCGGGACAAGGGATTGTTTCCGCTCCCCAAGGAGATCGGCCTGGAGTGTTCCTGCCCCGACTGGGCCGACATGTGTAAGCATGTGGCCGCCGTTCTTTACGGCACGGGCGCGCGGCTGGATCAGAAACCCGAGCTTCTCTTCCTTCTGCGCGGCGTCGACCACCAGGATCTCATCAGCGCCGAGTCAGCAAAAGATGTCGCCAAGATCCCGATTAAGAAAAATCGCATGCTGGACAAAAACAGCCTCTCGGAAGTATTCGGAATCGACTTCGCCGAAGCGAAACCCGCCGCGTCGACGCGGTCGGCCGCCGTCGCGAAACCGGCACGACTCGGAAATCGGCCTGCCACGAAAGCTCCTTCGCGAAGAGTGTCAGGTAAACCGGCGGTAAAAAAACACGGCGGCCGGGAACGAAATTGACAACGGCCCTCAATGATTCCGATGATAAGTGGCTCTCAATAACGCGATATGTTCGCGAACAGGAGTTCAAATCCAATAAAGAATTAGAATCCACCTTGCTCAACCTTATTACCAAAGGAGAACTCAAAAAAGCGTCTCCGAAACAGAGACTGGACATCGCTCAAAGCGTCATGTATGAAGTTTGGGAAGAACCTGATCGGAAAAGACGCAATAAGTTGACGAACATCGCGCTTGCGATCTCGGCTGATTGCGCGGACGCTTACAATCAGATGGCGGAGGATACGAGAGTGAGAGGGAAACAAAGGGCGATTCTTGAGAAGGCCGTAAAGGCCGGTGAACGAGCTCTCGGAAAGGAATTCTTTGAAATAAATGCCGGCCACTTTTGGGGCATGACCGAGACGCGTCCTTACATGAGGGCTCGAGCCGGCTTAGCCCAATGCCTATGGGATTGCGGCGAACACGACGCCGCCCTAAGCCACTATCAAGACATGCTCCGCCTCAATCCCGGCGACAATCAAGGCATTCGCTATATCATGCTTGCCCGATTAGCAGAATTGGGACGCTACACCGAGCTCGAGCGCTTCATGAATGGCGGGCGCTACAAAAACGATTGCGGGGCGGATTGGCTCTACACCAAAACCCTTGTCGCTTTCACAAAACAAGGAGACGGCCGTGACGCGGAAACGGCTTTGCACCAAGCTTTGCAGGGCAATAGGCATGTTCCGGATTACCTGATTGGAAAGAAACGCATTCCGCGCGAGCTTCCAGATCACATCACCATAGGTGGCGAAAACGAGGCCTATTGCTATGCCGCGGAATTCCTGGCCGCCTGGAAAAAGGCGCCAGGAGCTATCGATTGGCTGAGAGAAAAAGCTGCTAAGAAGAACAGAGTCAGGCAGTGATCCGTCAAAGAACGCTAATCCTGCCTTCCCTTACCTGATTTCGTCGTCCTTCCTGCGCCCAGGGAACCACTCCGCCTCCCAATCGCGGCGCTTGGCTTGATGGGGATCGGCGGCGCCGAAGCGGAAGTCGATGCGCCCCGTGATTTCGCCCACGCCGCCTGGGCGAACCCTCACGATCAGCTTCGTGTAGAAATCGTGCCAGCGATTGCTCCAGGTAACCTCTTTTTCAAAGATGCGTCCACGTTGCGCAGGTCCAAATCCACCCCGCGACACCACGAGAGAGCGTAGCCCTACCTCCAAGCGCCACGTGCCACTGGAAGGGGAATAGCCGATGTCCACGCTTTGATAGTAAGTTCCTGGGGTCGACAAGTTGTAGCCAAGCCCGCCACCAAGGACTAGGCCCTTCTCCGAGCCCCACCGAACATCGGCGATAGTAGAACGGTTGCCTTCGCCGGGCTTGTAATCGTTATGAAGAGTGAGAATCAGGCTTTCGGACGACTGCCAACTGGTATCAATTGTAAGCGGACGCACTCTCTCTTGGTAACCCAAAGTGCGGTCACGATAAGTGCTGAAATCATAGCTTGACGACAGCCGCGTCCACATCCGCGGCGCCGGCATGAAAATGTCCGTCACCGCGATCTGATTATGCTCCACGCCTTTGTCAACGGGCCCAGTGTCCTCGGTGATACTGTTGGGCTTGAGCCGTTTAGTGTAGGTGTGCGTGGCGTCGACATCGCCCAGCGGCGTGCTGAAGCGCAACGTCTCGGCCGCCGTCCAGCGACCGATGAAACTCTCGAGATATTGATTAGTTACCGGAGGCATGTAGTTAGTTTCGTCAAAACGATTGTAGTAGGTCTCGCTATAATTGAGGTTCGGCGTGAAGCTGATACCCCGCGCCACGAGAAAGCTGTTCGTCCCTGTCCACGAGCCGCCCAACGACCTTTGATTAAAAAGTCGTGTACGAGCGTAATTGTCTTCGGCAAAACCGCTGAGCGTATTCAGCCAAGGCGTCTTCCATAGACGAAAAGAGTTGCCTTGCGCTTCGATGCGCGGGCGGCTTTCCGTGTTCTTGACGAACTTATTCGAATTCGAAGGATCCCAAATATCCTGCCGCGCGTAGATTGCTCGCAATGTGACCATTGGAAATGTTTTGGTTAACGCAGCGCTGTTGATCAATTCCGGCGTCAAGCGAAAAATGTCGGAGCGTATGTAGTCATTGGTGAAGAGGGGATCGGATTGAAACTGGAGCCGGCCCTGAAAAGAGACCGTAGGGAAGAGGGTTTGATAGCCTCCGCCGAAATATCCCCAACGGTTTTTTACCGTCCCATCTTCATGAATGCGATAGCCGAATATTGACCCGCGCGAATCGATTCCCGCATTTCGCCCGAACTCACCGCCGTATCCGTAGCCCTGATTCGAATAATAGTCATCGTAGAGCTTGGTGTAGACCGTATCGCTCCACTGCGTCGTCAATGTTCCCTTAACGTAGACACCTCGTTGTTTGTCATAACCAGGTTGCAGTCTCCATCTCAAAGTATGCGTCGGGCTCAAAGACTTATAGAAGAAGGGCATATAGAACACCGGCACCTTCCCCAAATAAAACAGCGTATTTTTCGCGAACAGATATTTCTTCGGCACGACTTTAACCGTGGAAGCGTGGAAGTGATAGTGCGGAGGCACGTGATCGCACGAGGTAAAGTCCGCGGTCCAGTATTTCAACCGGCGATCGCCGCTCAACTGCGCCTTGCGGGCATGGATGCGCCAATCTCCGATGCCGCTCGAAGGCTGCTTGAGATTGCTGCTGTGCTTGGCAAAGTCGAAGTCTCCCGCCTGGCCATAAACCGCCGAAGCTCCGTCTTCCACGTAAAACGGCTTGTCTGAGCGACCAGTGCGGCGTGCGTTGTCGATCCAGATGTCCTGACCTTTGACCGTCATCGTCGACATCTTCATCGTGACGTTGCCGCTCAGATGCAAAGTCGAGCTCGACTCGTCAAACTCGGCTTTATCCGCCCAATAATCTACGCGCGTTCCGACTGCAGGCGGGGGAGGCAGAGCGTAATCCTCGGCAGACGAGGATCCCGCCAATAGCAGGACCAGCAAAGCAGCTTTCAATGCATCGCCTCAAGCATCTGCTTCCGCTGAATTTTCGGCATGAGAAAAAACCAACTAAGCGACGCAATGGTCGCCTGCGCGGTCACCGCTCCCATCACCGCGCCGAATATACCAAGCCGCGGAATCATGGTCCAATCGATAATGATGTTCAACGCAAACGCCGCAAAAGCCGCGAACGCCGCTTGCCACGTGCGCTTATCCGCGATCAAGGCAATCAGGGAAAAATGATTGACGAACATAAAAGGCAGTGCCAGCCCCAACCACGCCAAAGGCCGAATCGCCCCATGATAGTTTGCGCCATAAATGAGCCCTATCAGCGGCCCGCCCAATAAATAAAGAGCCGCACCCGCCAGACAGCCAGCGATAAACAGCTCACGCCGCAAACGACCGATCGTCCCCATGTGCCCGGCGTCCTCCGGCCGTGAAAAAACCGGAAGTGAGGCGATTGCCAGAACCCCGGGCAAAAGACAGGCCATTGCGATGATTCGCTCGGCGGCGAAATAATTTCCGATGTTGGCCGGCGCCACCCCCAACCAGTTGAGACACGAAATGTCTATCCGCGAAAATCCGGCCAAAGACACGTTGATCAATGTCATGGCCAAGAGCTCCTTCACATCCGAAACCGGCCAGCCCAGCGCAGGCAAGCGCGCAATCTCCGGCAGAGAAATGGCATGGCGAACGACTAGCCCCAACCCCACAATCGCCGCGAACATCTGCGCGCTCAAAAGAGCGCCCGCCGCGACATTAACGCTCGGCCACAAGTTCAACGCTAGGCAAGCCAGCGCCAGACTCAAAAAACCCAGGAGAAACTTCATCTGCGCTTCGATGATCAGCATTTCGTACGCCAAGCAAAGATAGCTCAACTGATCGATGAGGTTACGACTGGCCGCGATGCCCAAGAATAGCAGTACGAACATCCTGCGGGCCCCAAGCCCCGGCCACAGAATGGTCCCGACCGCCAAAACCGTAAAAAAGATCAGCTTGAGATAAGCGGTCTGCAAAAAAACGGTCGTTCCCTTCGACCGATCTACCGCCACATGCCGCGTCAGCAGTGTATTGAGCCCGAAATCGCCCAAGACTGCTAGCATCATCGCGGCCGAATATCCTACCGAAAACCGGCCGAGCTCAGTCGTCCCTAAGCTCCGCGCAAGAAGTATGAAATATAGCGCAGACAGTCCTTTAGACCCCTCGGCCGCGGACTTCCAGATGAAGTTGCGGCCAATACGCCCACGCGCAGATGTCATCGCCACTGCCACCCTTTGGCGGCGAAGCAGGCACGATTGAGGGCTCGTATGGCCCGATACTCCCACCGGGGACGATGCTTGCGGAAATACGTCATTTGGGAAAATCGGACTTCCTTGCGCAACCAGTCGGGCGCGTCCTTACGTGAGCTGTACGGATTGAGATGAATCGCTTTGGCCGAAGGAATAAAATAAGATTCAAATCCCGCCTGGCGAGCGCGCAAACAAAAATCGACGTCGTCATAATACATGAAGTAATCTTCGTCAAAACCACTCACCCGATCAAAAAGCTCCCTTCGAAAACCAAAGAAGGCGCCCGTCACCCAGTCGACCGGCCGCGCCTCATCGAAATCGGGACGATTAAGATCATACTTCCGTATTGCGCGTGGCAGCATCAGCCGACACAAAGTTCCAGCCAAAGTGGGGAACGGCC
>JAYVZL010000294.1:0-3686 GCA_043783505.1 Elusimicrobiota bacterium | reverse complement strand
GGACGAGATAGATCGAGTAGGACGCGTCGCCGAGGTGCAGGAACAAGCGCGGGAATTTCACCGCCCGCTCCCGCGCGACGACAAGGCCCCCCAGCATGACGAGCGAGAACGCGAGCCCCCAGTAGAAGCAGCGCGGACCGCGCCCCAGCTCGTCGAGAAAGACGAAACGGTCGACCCCGACGACCACGCCGGCGACGCCCAGCGTCAGCATCGCGACGCCTGTCCGGTGTCCGACGCGTGCGTAGGCGTAGGCAGCCAGAGTTCCAAGCAGGAATTCTGCGATATAGGGACTAAAGAGGAATCTCAGGAACGGGTCGGTGAGCCGAAGCGTCCCGAAGCCCGCGCTCAGCACGACCACCAGCCAGGCCCACCACAGCCGGGACGCGATATGTCGGCCGGCCAGCATCGCGATCAGGAACGCGGCGTAGAACAGGAGCTCGAGGGAAAGACTCCAGGAGATGTCGAGTACGTGCGCGGGGCCGGGGAGCAGGAAGAGCGAAGACAGGAGCACATTGACGTCCAGCTTGTCCGTGCCCAAACGGCCGAAGCCCGACAACGCGAGATAGGCGCTCTTGATAATGAGGATCACGAAATAGGGCGGGTAGATGCGCAGCAGCCTCTTGAATAGGAATCGTCCTGTCGCCTCGGGTTGGCCGAGCTCACGGAGATGGATGTGGCTGATGATGAATCCGCTCAGGACGTAGAACAGGTCCACGCCGAGCTGGCCGGAGCGGATGAATCCGCCCACGGGTGGCGTCCCCCAGTATATCTCGGCGAAGTGGTTAATGTGGTACGAGAGAACCCACAGAGCGGCGCAGGCGCGCAAGACTTGAAGCGTATCGAGCCTCGTCGGTTTTTGGGTACCCATTGATTTCGCCGATGTAATCATAACCTAGACGTTCACCCCTGACAAGGGGCACTTTAGCTAAGATGGCTTATGAGCAGAACGCGCTGGGCCCTTGCGGCGCTATGGCTGAGCTGCTGCGCCATGAGTCCCCCCAAAGCGCCGGCTCCGCAAGGTCCCGACTTTGGTTTTCTTTGGCCGAGTTCTTTCCCGAAGGTCGGCGCCGTGTCCGCGCGCGAGGAGCTCACCGACAGCCTGCGCAGCACGCGCACGACGTTGGGGCTTAACGGCGCCCCGGGCCTCAATGGAGAGCGCATCTCCAAGGCCGTCGCTCTTTTTCCCAAACGTCGCGAGCTCCCGGGAGTAATCGCCTTCGAGATCGAATCCGGGCCCTTTCAGGGGCCGCACCGCTGCGAGGCGCTCGGCCGCGGCGACACGTCGACGGCCCCGATGGACGGCTGGACGCGCGCCATAGTCGTCGAGCCCGACGGCCGCAAGACCGAGATTTACTACGCCCCGTCCAACGCCTATAACGGAGCGACTTTGCCCGGACTGTATGAGATCAGGAACATTCTGCCCAAGAACTACGCGATCAAATTTCTGAATAAGGATATTTCCGGCGACGAGGAGCTCGTGCGACGCATGACGGAAGGCGACCAAAAGGCCAAGCCCTACTTTTCCGGCGTCTGGAAGACCTGGTATCCTCGCGATCCGCGCTACGTCGACGTCGTTCCGGTCGATTTGATTTGGTCGCAGGCCTATCAGCCGCTGTCTCAAGGCGCCAAGATGCCCATTTATGAGGGTATCCATGGCGAGAAAGACCCGGAGCAGACTCATAAGAACCCGCGCTACTACTTCGGTCCTTACGGACGCAGCGGCTTCGCCGTCCATACCGACCGTTGGGGCGACGCGGAGGCGGCCTCCGATCCCGAGCGCGCGGCCAAGGATGAGTTCCGAAGCTTCCTGTTCCGCGACACCAACGGCTGCGTGAAGGTTAGGCCCGATTGCCTTCAGCTCCTCAATGTCTTTATCGATGAACAGAGCGGCAAGGGACGCCGAGTTCTTCTAGACGTGCGCGAAGTCCGCTGAGAAAGAAGAATCACGGATAAATCGCGTTAGAGCGATGACCGCAGTTCCGCCTAGTTCATGAGTCTCTGAAGTTCCTCGGGTTTCGGGCGGCTTGGTTCGATTAATCTTCATCAAACATTCACCTCCGCATGATGGCGCTTATCCCGCGATTCTGTTTGAATCGCCTTCATGCAAGGAACTTTAAACGCCAGCGCCGCCTATCAACAGAACGACGGAAAGAAAACCGCGCTCTCGAGCCCCGAGCTTGCCTGCGAGGAGATCAAGAGGCGCGTTAACGCCAAAGGCTACGGACTCGTCGATTTCCGGTTCACGGAGCTTGGCGGAAGGCCATGGCGGCTGTCGATGAGCGCGGATACCCTTACCCCCGAGCTCTTTTCAAATGGCGTCATCGTAGATGGCAGGCAGGTGGGAGGCACGTGGGAAGGACTGATCTCCATCCGCCCGGACGCGGCCTCCATTTTTACGGACCCCACGGCCGCGACGCCGACTATATCGATCATGTGCGATATCGTCCGCGCGTCGGGCGAGGAGTACGTCGAAGATTCGCGTTCGGCGCTCAAGCGCGCGGAAGCGCATTTTAAGGAAACGCAGCTCGGCGCCGTTTGGACAGTCGGGGCGGAAGTTGAGTTCTTTATTTCAGAAAAATCCGGCGAACCATTGGGCGACGAGGCCCTTAGGGAAATACTGCGAGCCATGTGGAGCGCGCTTGGGGACGCGGGCGTGCGCGTCGATTGGTTTCGAACAGGACCCGCGAAAGGACAGGGACGGGTTCAGATGCGTTCCGGCTCGGCGCTGCAGACGGCGGATCAGATCGTCATCTATAAAAACGTCGTTCGCAGCGTGGCGTCCGCGCACGGCAAGACGGCTCGGTTTCTACCCAAGCCGTTTTCTGGCGACGGCTGCATCTCGATGTTTGTTCATCATGCGCTTTGGCGCGACGGCGTCAATCTCTTTCACGATCCCCAAGGATGGGCGTATATGAGCGAGGCCGGTCGATGGTTCGCCGGCGGACTTCTGCGGCATGCTCCCGCTTTGCTGGCGTTCTGCGCGCCCACCGTGAACTCGTATCGCCGCCTGCTTCCGGGCAATCCCGGGACGGAGCGCGAGCTGTCGACGACCCGAACATCCGCTGTATGCCGGGTCCCCGCCGGCACGTCCGGACCCGTGCCCGCCAGCCGCCGGGTCAAGTTTTGCTCGGCCGATCCCTCGGCCAACCCGTATCTCGCGTTTTCGGCGATGCTCATGGCCGGGCTCGACGGCATCGAAGGCCGAATAGAGCCCCTGATCGATCCCGCCCCCGAAAAAATAGAGCCTCTGCCGCAATCATTGGAAGAGGCGCTTGAAGCGCTTTCTTCCGATCGGAGCTTTCTCACCGCAAACGCCGTGTTCACCGACGCGCTGATCGACGGATGGCTGTCCAATCGCTGGAAGCAGCAGATACTGCCCATCCGCGCCGTCCCCCATCCGATGGAACTGCGTCTAGAAGAACAGGAGAGCTAGTCGTCGACGACAAGGAGAACTATTTATGCCTGACATCTTCGCCGTGATCCTGGCCGGCGGGCCCTTGCATCGCTCGACGGGAACCCCGCGCGCCTTGTTCCAGGTAAACGGCGTCCCGTTGCTGGGCCATGCGCTTAATTTAATCGAGAGTGATGAAGGGCTGCTCGACCGGTTCGACCAGGTGTTCAACAAGGTCTTCAAGGGGTTGCTGACCGACTATGGCCAGAAGCCGGTCGATATTCCCGAGGAATGG
>JAYVZL010000293.1:0-9357 GCA_043783505.1 Elusimicrobiota bacterium | reverse complement strand
TTTTGAAAAGCTAGACGGCTTCATCGCCGAACTGCTGCCTCTGGGCGGGTATTGTCCATGATCGCGCAGATTCTCGTCGCGGACGACAACACCGACCTCACGGGTCTCTTGAACGACTACTTGACCGGCAAGGGCAACCGCGTGATCGCGGTCAACGATGGCTTCCAGCTCGTGCAGAAAGCGGGCGAGCACCTGCCGCATCTCATCATCGCCGACATCCAGATGCCCGGCGCCTACGGTTCCTCCGCCTATCAAGTCTTGCAGAAGGACGAACGCACTAAAAAAATACCCGTAATTTTCATCTCCGCTCATCCTTTTGAAAAACTGTCCAAGCTGCTCCCTCCGCAGGACTCGAAGACCCGATTCGTGCGGAAGCCTCTCAATCTCGACACGCTCTACGATATGATCGTGGAACTCCTGCCTCTGGGAGGCTATTGCCCATGAAGAAAGAAAAGAAGCCGCGAGCGAAAGTCGGCGTGATCGGAGGCAGCGGCCTGTATTCCTCCGACGCGATCAAAAATCCCCGCGAGATCCGTCTTAAGACGCCCTTCGGCGCGCACTCCGGTCCCATCACGCTGGGCGAGCTCGAGGGCGTGCCTTGCGCCTTCCTGCCTCGACATGGCCGCGGCCATGTCCTGACTCCGACGGAGATCAATCAGCGCGCGAACATGTGGGCGCTAAAATCCCTGGGCGTTGCGCGCGTGCTGGCCTTCAGCGCGGTCGGCTCGCTCAAGGAAGAGTTGCCGCCGCGCACCTTCGTATTCCCCGATCAACTCGTCGATCGAACCAAAGACCGCGTGCAAACTTTCTTCGGCAACGGCGTCGTGGCTCACATCGCGCTCAATCCGCCGTTCGCTCCCGAGCAGAACCGCCTCGTTTTCGCCGCGGCCCAAGAGTTGGGCATCAAATCGGTGTTCGGCGGGACCTATTGCTGCATGGAGGGCCCCGCGTTCTCGACGAAAGCGGAAAGCGAGATGCATCGCTCCTTCGGCTGGTCCTTGATCGGAATGACGGCGGCCACGGAAGCCAAGCTCGCGCGCGAGGCCGAGCTGGTCTACTCGCAGGTCGCCATGGTCACCGATTACGACTGCTGGAAGGAGGGCGAGGAGGTCCACACCGAGATGGTCATGCAGAATCTTCACGCTAATTCCTCGAACGCGCAGCGCTTGATGCGCCTTGCCGTTCCCCGCATCGCATCCGCTTCGCTCGAGCCGGCGTTCTCCGAGGCCTTGAAAGGGGCCCTGTTCACCGCGCCGGACGCGCGCAATAAAGCGACGCTCAAGAAGCTCGAGCTCCTGGTGAGAAAATATGTCTAAAGCCAAAAGCCATCCGCGAACGATCGAGCGCCTAATTGCGACCGCCATCCAGGCTCAGAAGCGCGCCTACTGCCCCTACTCCCGCTACCCGGTGGGCGCGGCGGTGCTTACCGGGAGCGGGCGCATTTTTTTAGGCTGCAACGTGGAGAACGCCAGCTACGGCCTAGCCATGTGCGCGGAGCGCGCGGCCATCTACCATGCCGTGGCCAGCGGGCACCACAAGCTCAAAGCCGTGTGCGTGGCGGGAGCCGCGGCCAGACCGTGCGGCGCCTGCCGCCAGGTCATGTATGAATTCAGCGATAAGGACACCGATCTATATCTCGTCGACCTCAACGCCGTCACGCGGCGCCGCTCGGTCTACAAGACGACGGTGTACAGGCTGCTCCCCCTGGCCTTCGACCCGCTCGATTCAGGGCTGCTGCCGCAAAATCCGCGCAATCTAGTGAGACGCAAGCCCGTCCGCGCCCCGCGCGCGAAGCGCAGGAGAAAATGAAAATGGAAGCTCTTAAAGACGTAACCGCTTGGATGAAAGGCACCGACTTGGCGGAGATCGCTTATCGCAAAGGAGGAACAGGGTTCTCGCTGACCGCGGCGGGTGCTGAAAGCGCGGCCCCGCCCGCGCTGCCTTCCGATCGCTTCACTCCCGTCGTTTCCGCGGGCGTGGGGGTATTCCAGTGGAGCGAACCGGGAAAGCCGCGAAAGGCCGAAGAGGGGGCGGAGATCGCCGAGGGGGACGTTCTGGGGATCATCGTCACGGGTTGCGGAGCCGCCAAGCCGATCCTGGCCTCACGTCCGGGCCGCGTATCCAAGCTGCTTGTCGACGCGGGGCAAGCCGTCGAATACGGCCAGCCGATCCTTTTTCTCGAGACCCGCTAGATGCTACTAGGATTTCAATCGACGCATCTGTGCCGAGCCCGAAGGGTCGAGGCCTAGCATGTCCGTCACCGCCGCGATCCTGTGCACGAAGTGCGGTGCTTCCGCCGCCGCGGCGCAGGACCTCTGCGCCGCCTGCGGCGGAAAAAATGTCCGCGTCTGCGCCGGATGCAGTTTCCACAATTCGCTTTCCAAGAGCTACTGCGATAGATGCGGCGCGCCGCTCTCATTGAAACCGTCGGGGCTTCCAGCCGCTGGGCGGCGCGACGGCGATCCGTTCGCCGCGGCGGAGATTTCCGGAGATCCTTGGGCGCAGGCGGCGGCCCCGGCGACTGCGCCGCCCGCGCCGCCACCGCCCCCGCCGCGCTGGACGCAACTTTTGCGCGCCGGCCTCAACGCCGCCTTCGTCCTTGTCAGCGTAAGCTTATCGCTGCTCGGGGTCTGGTACTGGACCGAGATCCGCAAGCCCGAGGTCGTCGTCTCTCATGTGGCCGAGAAGTATCTCAACGCCATGCGCGCGCGGGACTTCGACGCCGCTTACGCCCTATTCTCCGCGACAGCGAAGAAGTATTGCACCCTAGAGGAGTTCAAGTCCTCGCGCGACGACTCAATGTGGACTTGGTCCGACTTGCGCGTCGCGCACATGGAAGCCGGCGCGATCCTGATGGCCTACGAGCTCAAGGTCGCGGGCGCGCCCCCGCGCACCGACCGAGTCCTTTTCGTGCAGGAAAATAAGGAGTGGGTGCGTCCTTACAACTGGGTGCTCATGCGCAAGGTGGAGGAGGCATTCGACAAGGGCAACGCCGACATGGGCCTCATCCTCGCTCAGACGGCGGCCACCATCAATCAACGAGATCCGATGGCGCGGGGCTATCTTTGCGAGGCGGCTTATTATCGCAAGTCCGCGAAGGAGACCGCCACGCAGTGCGTGGCCGCCATCGATCTCGCTCGCATCTACCCGTCCAACCTCACCCTCAAGAGCCTTTACCATCTCCACGCGATCCTCGCCGACACGTACAAGAACGCTCTCAAGCTGCCCGACAAAGCGGTCGATCAGTTCGCTCAAATGCTGGCCTTCCCCAACATCTCCCCGATCGATCAGTGCGAGATACTTCTGGCCAGGGCCGAGGCCTATGCAAGCATGAGTCGACCCGGCGAGGCCTTGGCTGACCTCACTCGCGGCGGCCAACTGTGCGCGCGGCCCGCCGATCATGCCTATATCGAAGAGATGCGCCGCAAGATCGGCGCCCCGCTCAATCAGTGACCCAAAGGGAAATCCCATGTTCAAGAAAATACTGATCGCCAACCGCTCCGAAATCGCCGTGCGCGTGATCCGCGCCTGCCGAGAGATGGGCATAAAGTCCGTCGCCGTCTACTCGGAGGCGGACCGCGAGTCGCGCCACGTCGCCATGGCCGACGAGGCCGTCTGCATCGGCCCAGCACCCTCGAAGCTCTCTTACTTAGATCAAGACGCCGTTCTTTCGGCCGCGAAGATCACCGGCGCCGACGCGATCCACCCCGGCTACGGCTTCCTGTCCGAGAACGCCGACTTCTCCGAGTTGTGCGCCAAGCGCGGCGTCGTCTTCATCGGCCCCCCTCCCTCGGCAAGCCGCAAGCTGGGCTTTAAGAGTGCTGGGAAAGCGGTGGCCTTGGCGGCGAACGTTCCCGTGGTGCCCGGCACGAAGGGTGACATCACCACCGACGTGTCCAAAGAGGTTGCCGAGATCGGCTATCCCGTTTTGATCAAAGCCTCCGCCGGCGGCGGCGGCAAGGGCATGCGCATCGTGCGCGAGCCCGGAGAGCTCAAGACGCAGCTCACAGCGGCGGCCAACGAGGCGAAGGCCGCCTTCGGCGACGGCTCGGTGTTCATCGAGAAGCTGCTCGAGCATCCGCGCCATGTCGAGATCCAGATCGCGGCCGACCGGCACGGCAACGTCGTCGCCTTTCCGGAGCGTGACTGCACGGTCCAGCGCCGCCACCAAAAGCTCGTCGAGGAGTCGCCCTCGCCCGCGCTGACGCCCGAGATTCGCCGAGAGATGCAGCAGGCCGCCATTCGCCTAGCCAAGGCCGCCGATTATTCCAACGTCGGCACCGTCGAATTCCTGTTCCAGGACGGCAAGTTCTACTTCATCGAGGTCAACGCCCGTCTGCAGGTCGAACACCCGGTGACCGAGGCGGTCACCGGCGTGGACTTAATGGAGCTGATGATCCGCATCGCCGCCGGCGAGAAGCTCCCCTTCGGCCAAGAACGCGCCAGCGAGATCCGCTGCCACGCCATCGAGCACCGCATTAACGCCGAGGATCCCGACAACAATTTCATGCCCTGCCCGGGACGCATCGACAGCCTCGAGCTGCCGGGCGGCGCGGGGGTGCGCGTGGACACCCACGTCTATCCCGGCTACACGATCCCCAGCTACTACGACAGCTTGATCGCCAAGCTCATCGTCTCCGCCGGCGACCGTCCGACGGCCCTGCGCCGGTCGCTGCGCGCGCTCGGCGAGCTTAAGATCGTCGGCGTGAAGACCACCGCGGGGATGCACGCGAAGGTCGTGGCGCACCCCGTGTTCATGAGCGGGGATTTCGACACGCACTTCATCGAAAAGACCGGATTGCTCGACAAAAAGGAGCCCGCGAATGTCTGAGCGAAAAAAGACCATCGTCGCCCAGCTCAAGGAAAGCGCTAAAGTCCTCACGGCCACGGCTAAGTCCGCTCCTCTCATCGATGCCGCCGCCAAGGACCTTCTGCGTTCCTACCGCAACGGCGGCAAAATCCTCTCTTTCGGAAACGGTGGATCTTCCTGCGACGCGCAGAACTTCGCCGATGAATTAACCGGCCGCTACCGCCGCAATCGGCCGCCGCTGCCCGCGATCGCCTTGACCGCCAATCAAGGCGACCTGACGTCGATCGCCAACGACTTCGGCTTCGAGTACGTCTTCGAGCGGCCCCTGCGCGCGCTCGGCCGTCCGGGCGACGTCGCGGTCGCGATATCGACTTCGGGAAATTCCAAGAATGTGCTCAAGGCCGCCGCCGCGGCGCGGGAGATGGGTCTGACCGTGATCGGCCTCACCGGCCGCACTGGCGGCAAGCTCAAGGCGCTGTGCGACCACTGCGTCTGCGTTCCTTCCGACTCGACGGCCCGCATCCAAGAGGCGCACATCACTGTCATCCAGATCTGGTGCGGAATCCTGGAGGACGAGCTGTTTCCCGACGCCCCGCTGGCCCACGGATGAAGACCTCGGCGGCGAAGATTCTTCCGCTTAAAAAGCTCCTGACTCTGCGCGAGCTGTGGCGCTGGGAAAGACGCGCCGTCGTCTTCACCAACGGCGTCTTCGACGTCTTGCACGCCGGCCATGTTAAAGTCCTCGAGAAGGCCAAGGCCCAAGGCGACCTTCTGGTCGTCGGGATCAATTCCGACGCCTCGGTGCGCCGCCTGTCCAAAGCGCCCGGCCGTCCCGTCAACAAATGGCGCGACCGCGCCGAGATCGTCGCCGCTCTGGGCTGCGTCGACGCGGTCGTGGCGTTCGAGGACGCCACGCCCGAACGCCTGATGTCGCAGCTCAAGCCCGACGTCCACGTCAAAGGCGGAGATTACAAGCCCGCCGACCTGCCCGAGTCGAAATACGCCGGCCGCGTAGTGATCATACCCCTGAAGACAGGCTACTCCACCACAGGCCTGATCAAGCGCCTGCAGGGGAAACGCTGATGGAGGTCATCATGAATCAAAACTTCCGCTCCCTCGTTTTTTTAGCCGCCCTATTCCTCGCCTCTCTTTGTTCTCCCGCGAAAGCGCTGGAGCGTAAAGACGTCCCTGAAAAATACAAGTGGAACACCGCGGATATCTTCGCCTCCGAGGCAGACTGGACCAAGTCACGTGAGGACATCGCGGCTCGGATACCGAAGATCGCGTCGTTTCAAGGCACGCTCGATCAATCCGCGGCGCGCTTTTATGAGGTCTTGTCTGAGATAACGAAGATTGATCAGGATTTGGCGCGCCTGACGACCTACGGAAGTATGCGCAGCGATGAGGACACTCGCGCCGGCGCCTCCCGCGAGATGAAGCAAGCCTCCGCCGATTTGGGCGTCAAGTTCGCGGCCGCCGAGTCTTACCTGAGGCCGGAAATCCTCGCTTTGGGCCCCGACAAGGCGCGCGCTTTCACCGCCGCCGAGCCGCGTTTGAAGCCGTACGTGCCCTGGCTTGAGGATATCCTTCGCTATGCGCCCCACACTCTCAGCGCGGCCGAAGAGAAGGTCGCCGCGCAGGCGGGGACGATGGCCGACGGAGCCAGCAACGCCTACAATATTTTAAAAGACGCCGATCTCCCGTATCCACAAATCGAGCTTGGAAATGAAAAATTGCGCCTCGACCCCCAGGCTTACACCAAACACCGCGCCTCGCCCGACCGGACCGAACGGGACAAGGTCTTTCACGCGTTCTTTACCAGCCTGACCGGCTTCGAGCGCACGTTCGGCGCGACGTTGGACGCCGAAGTCAAGGTCCACGTCTTCGACAAAGATGTGCATAAATACGGCAGCGCACTCGAAGCGGCTCTGTTCGGTTCCGCCGTGCCGACGACGGTTTACGAACGCCTGATCGCGGACGTGCACCGCAATCTCCCGACGCTGCATCGCTACCTGAAGCTGCGCCAGAAGATGCTGGGTCTAGATCAGGTGCGTTACGAGGACCTCTACGCGCCCATCGTCAAGAACGTCGAGCTGCAGTACACTCCCGAGCAGGCGCGGGAGATCGTGATCAAAGCGGTCGCCCCTCTGGGCGAGCAGTACGGCGCCGACGTCAAGACGGCATTCAACCAGCGCTGGATGGACATCATGCCGACGACGGGCAAGCGCTCCGGAGCCTATTCGACCGGCGTCTACGGCGTCCATCCGTTCCAGCTGGAGAATTTCGACGGGCATTATGAGGGCCTCACGACATCGGCTCACGAGCTGGGCCACTCGATGCACACCCTTCTGTCTTATCGCCACCAGCCATACTCCACGGCCGATTACAAGATCTTCGTCGCCGAGGTCGCCTCGACGCTTAATGAAAATCTTCTCATGGAATACATGCTTTCCCAAACCAAGGACAAACAGACGCGCCTATACATGCTTGGAACCTATCTCGACGGCCTGCGCACGACCCTGTTTCGGCAGACGCTGTTCGCGGAGTTCGAATGGCGCATCCACGAGATGTCAGAGAAGGGTGAGCCTCTCACCGGCGAGAAACTGACGGTCCTTTACCGCAAGATGCTCAAGGAGTATTACGGCGACGCCGCGGGAATCTGCAAGATCGACGACTTATACGGTATCGAGTGGGCCTACATCCCGCACTTCTACTACAACTTCTACGTTTACCAGTACGCCACGAGCATCACGGCCTCGGCCAAGATCGCCTCGCTCATCCGCGCTGACCCGACGGGAAAGAGACGCGACGCCTATCTCAAGATGCTCTCGTCGGGCTCCGCAAAGCCGCCTCTTGAGCTGCTCAAGGACGCCGGCGCCGACCTGACGACCTCGGAGCCTTTCGAGGCCGCGATCAAGCAGATGAACCAGGTCATGGACGAGATGGAAAAACTCCAGTAGGACGCCTGCTGTCATAGCCTCATGAGAGGCGTCCTGCCTTCGTCCCCGGCCTTTCGTCAAAGCCGCCCAGTCCTTCTGACGACCTTCACCAACAAGGTCGGCTCGATCGGACTCAGCCTAATCGCGATCCTCCTCGTCAACAGAGGCGTCTCGACCGGCGAAGGCACTTTCGTGCTCTCGGTCCTCAAGGGCACGATGCTCGCGGGCACGCTCGCCGGCGGCGCGCTGACCGATCGCTTCAGTTCCCGCACTCTGGTGCTCTCGGCCCTGCTCCTGTCGGCCACGGGCCTTGGCTTCCTGCCGTTTCAAACCTCCATTTGGCTGATCCTTTTCTGCGGCATGCTTGCTCAGTTCGCCGAAGCGCTCATGAACGTGGTCCAGCGCCTGCTCCTGATGGGCCAGGTGGACCGCGCCCATCAAAGAGAAGCGCTGGGCTGGATGCGCATGGCCAACAACTTCGCCCAGATCTTCAGTTTCTCCGTCGCGGCGATCGGCGCGCACTTGGGCTTGACGCCTTTGATGCTCTTCGACGCCGCGACCTCGCTGAGCGCATTTTTCCTGGGCCGCAAGATCCTGCCGCGCCGAGGCAATGAGTCGCAGGGCGGCCACGCCCTCGGCGGAAGCTCCGCCGCCGGCCTGACATCGAAGTGGGCCTTCTTCCGCTGCGCGCTCGTCCTGATGGGCTGGTCTTTTTTCTACGAGCTTTTTCTCGAGGGCGGCGCGGGGCGCCTGGAGATCCTGCATCCCGGCGAGGGCCTGCGCCGCTTCTCGACGATGATGATCCTCAACACGATCCTGTGCGCCGGATTCGCCGTCCAGGCCACGAGGCTTTTTAATAAGCCGTGGATCACCATGGTCGGCGGCATGCTTCTGAGCGTACTCGGCATCCTGATCGCGGGCTGGGGCATGGCGTCGCAGCTATGGGTGTTCGGCGGGATGCTGTTTCTCACGCTGGGCGAGCTGATGGTCGGCTCGGTGGCGCAGTACACGCTGATGCGCCTGACCCCCGGCGATCGAAACGCGGGCTTCTATTACTCCCTAGGCATCACGCTGATGCAGACGGGCCGAATCCTCGGCGCGGCCGCGGCGTTTCCAATGCTCATCCACGCGTCGAACTTGTGGCCGTTTACGGCTCTCATGGTCGGCGCGCTCTCGGTCCAACTCGCCGTGCTTTTGTCGCTGCGCGGCGAGGTCGGACGTCTCGCCTAATCGATAAGGACTCGACTGGCGAAAGAGATTTAAGTTATCCGACTTATCCCCAGATGCGACCGCAACTAGAGTTGACGCTAGTTGGGGCGCCTTGCTGTGGATAACTCGCAAAACAGAGCGCCCGTCGGGACGGCGTCGACCGTTATTCTTTCGCGGCCGGCCCGGCGGCGCTCTCGGCCATCATGGCCTTGACGCCCTCGATGGCCTTGTCGACGTCTTCGACGCGGTGTTTGGGATGCGAGACTTTAAAGGCCTCGAAGCCCTTGAGGGCTTCATCGAGCTTGCCTTTGGAGACGAGATCGACGGACACGCCGAACTCATCGTCGTACGCCTGCATCTTCTTCGCCTTCTCGGCCTTGAAGTCGCCCTTTAGCGAGG
>JAYVZL010000292.1:0-3709 GCA_043783505.1 Elusimicrobiota bacterium | reverse complement strand
AAACGAGCTGATGCAGGATCGTGTTATAATGAGCCAAGGGGAATCCTCCGTCGTAGAATGGCGTCTAAGCAACTTCATTCTACAACTGGCGACGGATTCCCTGTCGTTTTTCCCCGGACAGGAGTGGAGCTGTCGCTAAGTCCCGGCGCCCGCTCGCCGCGTAGACGTTCGTCCTGCGATAGGGAACAATTGGGCGGGTTGGATCGTATGAAGTATGAGTGGCCACCGCGCCTGCCGGCTTATGCTACCTGCCGCGCGACGCCGCGGCCAGCCCGCTCTACCGGGCGATCAATGATCATCTAGAGACGCATTTAGCCGAGCGCGCTCGGCAGCGAGATGCGCCGGCCCATCCCTGCGCTGAGTCCTCCCTGAGGGCCTTTCTTGAGTGCGGTATCCCGCGCTTTGGCGTGGCCCGTTTCCGGTGCAAGGACTGCGGCGACAGCCGCTTCGTGCCCTTCAGCTGCAAGCGCCGCATGGCCTGCCCGTCTTGCGACGCGAAGCGCGCCGTTGTCGAAAGCGGCCACGCCCTGGAGGAACTTCTTGCCGACGTCCCGTACCGGCAGTGGGTCCTGGTTCTTCCCAAGCGCCTGCGCTGGTTCGTCCACCGCGATGCCCGCCTTCCCGGCGAAATCAGCCGGCTCCTGGCGTTGGCGCTGACGGATTTTTACGTCCAGCGTTGCGTGGCACCCAAGGACGCAGCACCCGCGCAGCTTCACGTGCTGCAGAGATTTGGCTCAAGCGTGAATCTGCATCTCCATGACCACGCCGTGGTCTAAGACGGGGTGTTCAGCCTGGAGGGGGGACATCTGCGCTTCCACGGCGCACCCCCGCCTACCTTTGAGGAAGTCGCCCGGCTCGCTGAGGGCCTGCGCCGGCGCATTCTCAAGCGGATGCTTCGCATGCGGGTTCTCCCCGTGGCGACGGTTGCCGAGATGCTCTCCTGGCGCACGGGGGCTTCTCGCTCGATGGGGGGACATGTGTCCAGGCTCAGGATCGGGCGGGCCTGGAGCGTCTGCTGCTCTATGTCCTGCGCCCAGCACTCTCGCTTAAGGCATTGACGTATAAGCTCAAGCAGGATCTCGTGCGCTATCGCCCCAGCAAGGGCAAGCCGGACTCGCCGGCCGTCCTTGAGTGGAGCGGCGCCGAGTTTGTCGGACGCATCGCCGCAATCATTCCCCCGGCGCGCAAACACCTGGTCCGGTACTACGGGGCGTTGGGGCCGCGCTCGCCCCTGAGGCGGGCGGTGAGCCAAGCCGCGCGGCAGAAGGCGGGTGCGGCCGAGTTGGAAGCAGGGTGCTCGGTGACGGTGCTGGGGCAGGCCCTGCAAACGGCGCGCAAGACAGCCCGCGCGGCGGCGCGCGCGTGGGCGGCGTGCATCAAGAGGGTCTTCGAGGTCAACCCGGTGCTGTGCGCCAAGTGCGGGGGCAGCATGGCTCTCGTGGCGATGATCCTCGATGACGGGGAACTCGACCGGATATTGGGCAATCAGGGCTGGCCTGTTGATTTTCCCAAGACCAAGCCAGCAAGGTCACCTTCCGGATCGCGCGACTGATAAAGACGAGGTCTGCCAGGTAGACCCGCGCTTGGAGCAATGGGACGGGCAGGACCGGCCGGACAACGACTGGCCCGCGTGAGCGGGAGGCCGGGCTGCGCCCTGATGCGACTTTCTTTGGCGCGGGTCACAGAAAAAACGGCGGGACTGGCTCTCTCCCCTGGGAAATCGAGCATGGATAAATCCCAGAAGGGGGGCTATACTAGGTCGATGGGAGCGGCTACGACGAAAAGCGGCCTAATTTTACCTACTTCATCGACCGACATTATGCCGCCGGCCAAGCCCAAGAATATGCGTGTGCAGTAAGGAGTCAAGCATGAAAACGCCGCTAACAACATTCCTATTGCTGCCCTTAGCGTTTTCAATGGCGCAGGCGCGCATCTATTCGACGACTTTCCCTGCCAATGAGAATCCTCTGTCCGAAAACAATAATTGGATTGGAGGAGGAACGACTGGGCTCGATTGGCTCGATTTATTCTCGACAGGCGGGAACGCGATCGGGCAGAATACGATCATCTCCAAATGTGCGCCTAATTTCTGGTGCGATCCGACGGGCATAGTCGCGGGCAGCTGGAACAAAGACCAGGAAGTCGAGGCGGTCGTCTATTATAACGAGGCCAACCGCCCTCCAAGCGCCACCACGGGCATCTATCAAGAGGTCGAGTTGCGCCTAAGAACCAGCATATCCGCCAAAAAAATCACGGGATATGAGATCGATTTTTGGGCCTTTGGGCCCGCCGCGACCAACCCCTCTTTGGCCATTTTCAAATGGCCCGGGCCTTATCAGACGACGACCTTCACGGAGCTTTGCCATAAACCGCTCGACGGCACGCTGGCCCACAACGGAGACGTGCTCCGAGCGACCATGATTGGATCGGTCATCACCGTGTACAAGAACAACGTGCAGGTTCTCCAATGTACGGACACCGGCGCCGTAGGCGGACCCGCCTACGTCTCGGGCAGCCCCGGCATCGGCACGGATTATACCTGCCTGGCTCCGAATGTCTGCACTCACTACGCCGACATGGGATTTTCCTCGATGACCGTCCGGGAGCTCTATACCTTGACGCTCACGAAATCAGGATCCGGGACGATCACAAGCGTTCCCGCGGGAATCAATTGCGGATCGGCGTGCTCGGCCGTTTTACGCTCCGGCGCGTCGGCGACGCTGAGCGCGACGCCGGCGGCCGGCTACGCATTCGCCGGCTGGTCGGGCGGCGGGTGCTCGGGGACGGGGACCTGCACCGTCGTCATGAGCGCGGCTCAGTCCGTCACCGCCGCGTTTACCGCCACGACGACCGGTAGCCCCGACGTGATCGTGACGGCACTCTCCTATGCGAACGGGATTTTCAGCTGCACGGTCAAAAACCAGGGCAATGCCGCCACGCCCACGGGCGTGCAGATCGGGGTCGGCTACTCGGTCGACGGCCCGTATAAGACCTACGGCATGGCCCTGGGGCCGCTGGCCGCGGGAGCCTCTCTCAATATCGGCACGACGGGTGCGAGCTTCTTCATCGCCAACGGGACCCACACGATCACGGCGTATGCCGACGACGCGCTTCGCTTCGCCGAATCCGACGAGAACAACAACCAGCTCTCGCAGGCGATCACGGTCGGCCCGCCAACGCTCCCCGCCGATAAGATGCCGCCGACAAAGCCCCACAATCTAATCACGAAGTAGATTTCGTATAAGAATCGTTTCTAAGGACGAAACAGGTAGCCGACGCGAACGACAGTCTCGATTCGAGCGCCGAAGAGAGGAAGCTTCCGGCGCAAAGACTCGATGTGCTTGTCGACGGTGCGAGTGGACGCGTCGGGCTGGGTGCCCCATACTTTTTCAAACAACATGCCGCGCGTGACCACGCGGTTGGGGTGTCTTAGGAAGTAGGACAGAAGATTAAACTCCAGGTGCGTCAGCTCGACTGCCACACCCGACACCTCCACGCGGTGCTCGTCGAGGTTGACCGTCAGGCCGCCGTAGCGCAGGGACTCGGAGGCGGGCGGGGGGGCGGGCGCCTTCCCCGTGCGGCGCAGGAGCGACTCGATGCGCACCACGAACAGGTCCAGATCGAGCGGCTTGGCCATGTATTCGTCGGCGCCGATCTCCAGGCCCGCGATCACCTGAGGCGTGCCGCGCTCAGCCGCGGTGATCGCCAC
>JAYVZL010000291.1:0-3730 GCA_043783505.1 Elusimicrobiota bacterium | reverse complement strand
ACCTCGACCATGGTCGTAGCCGGGCGGTTCTCTCCGAAAAATTCCCGGTGCGCCTTGCCGAACTCGGCCCAGCGATCGATGTCCGTCACGAATATCCTCGTGCGGACGATGCGAGTCCGGTCGCAGCCGAGATCTTTGAGAGCCTTCTCGATGATCTCGAGGCAGCGTTTGGCTTGGGCATAGCCGTCACCGGGAGCGAAGACTCCGCCTTTATCCGCCACGGGCGCGGTGCCGGTGACGTAGATGTGATCGCCCGCACGGAGCGCGCGGCAGTAGCCGACCTCGGTTTCCCAAGGCACCTTGGAATAGACTCTTTCGAACGCCGGATTGGTCATAGCCCGAGCAGATTTTCAAGCCGCCCGGCCGCCTCGTCGAGCTTCCAGCGCTCGACGTCCATAGCGCCGCGCCTCTTGTACTCGACTTCGCCGCCGTCGAGGGTTTTCTTCGAGACGATGAAGCGGTGGGGGATACCGATGAGATCGATATCTTTGAACTTCACGCCGGGCTTTCCGTCGCGGTCGTCTTCCAGGACCTCGATGCCCGCGGCCTCGAGCGCTTTGACCAGAACGTCCACGGCCGGGCGCACACGCGCGTCGTCGGCCTCATCGAGGACGACCACGGCGCAGTGAAAAGGGGCGATCTCAGACGGCCACACGATCCCGTCCTTGTCGTGGCCCTGCTCGATGGCAGCCGCGACCACGCGCGAGACGCCGATGCCGTAGCAGCCCATGTGCATGACCTGGGGCTTTTGAAGCTTGTCGAGATACTCGGCCTTCAGCGCCGTCGAGTACTTCGTGCCGAGCTTGAACGTGTGCCCGACCTCGATGCCCTTGAAAAACTCGGTCACACCGCCGCAGCGCGGACAGGCGTCAGACACAGTCGCAGAACGCAGATCGAAGAAGCCCTTTATCACGGGGAGGTCTCTCGCGATGTTGAAATTGTCGGAGTGAAGCGCGTCTTTGTTGGCGCCGGTGATACCGTTGAGCACGCTTCTCGCGGCGAAGTCGCAGTAAATCGCCACGCCGCCGTCATGGCCCTGAGGGCCTCCAAAGCCGACCTTGCAGCCCATGACCGTCTCGTACTGCGCCGGGCTGGCGCGGTACAAGGCGGGCGAGCCCACCGCGGCGGCCAGCTTCGCCTCGTGCAATTCGTGGTCGCCGCGCATCAGCGCGATCACCGGGGTCTTGCCCTCGATCATGTACAGTTGCGTCTTTAAAAAATCGGTCAGCGGGCGATTGACGAGTTTGGCCACGTCGGCCACCGTGGTTTTTCCCTGCGTGTCGAACTCGGTCAGCGCCTTGAAGGCCGACGCCTCAGGCGCCGCGAACGCGTCTTTGATCTCCGCGCGCTCGATGTTGGCGCCGTAGTCGCACTTCGAGCAGGAGACGATGGTCTCTTCGCCCGTTTCTGCCAGCACCATGAACTCATGAGAGTAGGAACCGCCGATGGCGCCCGACTGCGCCTCCACGGGCTTGAACTTCAGCCCGCAGCGCAGGAACACTCGTTTATAAGCGTCATAGATAATTCGGTAGTACGAGGTCGCGTCGGCCTCATCCGCATGGAAGGAGTAGGCGTCCTTCATTAGGAACTCGCGCGCGCGCATCACGCCGAAACGCGGACGGATCTCATCTCGGAACTTGAGGCCGATTTGATAGAGCATCGTCGGAAGTTGGCGCCATGACCTGACCTCGCGGCGCACGAGATCGGTGACGACCTCTTCCGCCGTCGGCGCAAAGCAGAACTCCGCGTCCTTGCGGTCCTTGAGGCGAAGAAGCTCTTTACCGTAGACGCCCCAGCGTCCCGTTTCCTCCCATAGTCCCTTGGGCTGGATCACCGGCAAAGACACTTCTTGACCGCCGATGCCGTCCATCTCCGCGCGCACGATCTTCTCGACCTTGCGCAGCACGCGCAGGCCCAGCGGCAGCCAGTCGTAGATGCCCGAGGCGACCTTGCGGATCATGCCCGCGCGCTGCATGAGCTGGGCCGAGACGTTGTCGGCGTCCGAGGGCGCTTCGCGTAAAGTGGGGAGAAGGTATTTCGAGAGCTTCATTTTGGTCCCTTATTTTTTCAGCGTCGCCTCGGGGGAGGATTTCGTCGCGCGCGAGGCGCGGATGCGCAAGACGTCGTTGTAGGTGGCGAAGGCGAGCAAGGACATCAAGAAGGCTATGCCCAGGGTATTGGCTTTCTCCATGGCCGAGGGCGAGGCGCGGCGGCCGCGGATGCCCTCCCACCAGTAGAACGCGGCATGGCCGCCGTCGAGAAGGGGAAGCGGCAACAAATTAAAGAAGCCGATCGCCACCGAGATGAAGCCGATCAAAAACACGAACTCCTCCCAGCCCGCGCGCGAGGCGCGCGAGACCATCTGGAAGATGCCGACCGGACCGGCCAAGTCGGGACGCTCGCGCTTCCAGAGCTTGCTGCCGATCGTCGTCACGGTCTCCTTGCTTTGCCGCCAGCACAGGCGCAGGGCCTCGCCCGTCGCGGTGAAAAGACCCACCGCCTTGTACTCGGCCTTAGGCATGATGCCCACCACGCCGTTGCCGCTGGCCTCGTCCTTCTTAGGAATCACTTTGATCTGGAGATCTTTGTCCTCGCGCTTGAGCGAGAGGGTGATCTCCTTGCCCGCCGAGCGGTGGATGGAATTGGCCAGGTCTTCCCAGCCCGCCAGTGCGCGGCCGTCGAAGGCCGTGACGCGGTCGCCGATCTCGATGCCTGCCTTGTCCGCGGGCAGACCCACCATCATGTTGCCGATGACGGGCTCCTTGGACGCCTCGGGCATGCCCTTTCCCCAGATCAGGCCTGTGTACAGCGTGAAGGCGAGCAGATAGTTCATCGCCGGTCCGGCGTAGACGATGATAAGGCGGCCGGTCCAGCGCTGTCCAAAGTATTCGTCGGGCTTCGGGGTGGCGGCGCCCTCAAGCGAAGGATCCTCGCCGGCGGGCTTGACGAAGCCGCCGAAGGGGATCGCGCACAGCGAGAAGCGTGTGCCCAGCTTGTCCGTGAACCCGAGCAACTCGGGCCCGAAGCCGAAGGCGAATTTCTCCACGCGCACGCCCAAACGGCGGCAGGCGAAGAAGTGGCCGGATTCGTGAAGAACGATCACCAAGCCCAGGGCGAAGGCGTTGGCGCCGATGGTGTGCAGCATGGACAGTATCGTGGTCATCATTTAGAAAACTCCTCCGCCTTGGCTCGCGCCCAGGCATCGACTTCGACGACTTCTTGGAACCCCGGCAAGCCGCCGCTCGGGGTGTACGCCGCCATGGTCTTTTCGATCACGCGCGGTATGTCGGTGAATTTGATGCGGCCGCCCAGGAACGCGTCGACGGCGATCTCGTCGGCGGCGTTTAGCACGGCGGGCATGCCGCCGCCTTTCTGCGCGGCCTCTCGGGCCAGCGCCAGGCAAGGGAAGCGGCTGAAATCGGGAGCGAGGAACTCGAGTTTTCCGGCCTTGATCAGGTCCAAAGGCTCGATGACGCGTCCAGCGCGCTCGGGATAAGTCATGCCGTATTGAATGGGCAACTTCATGTCGGGCACGCCCATCTGGGCCAGCACGGAGCCGTCGGAGAACTCCACGCCCGAGTGGAAGATCGATTGGGGGTGGATGACGATCTCCACTTGATCGCGGCGTAAGCCGAAGAGGTTCATGATCTCGATGAGCTCAAAGCCCTTGTTCATGAGCGTGGCGCAATCGACGGTGATCTTCTTGCCCATCTTCCAGGTCGGGTGCTTG
>JAYVZL010000290.1:0-9471 GCA_043783505.1 Elusimicrobiota bacterium | reverse complement strand
ATGGGATCGAGGCCAAGGCTCGATGATACCAAGAGGCCCCCAAGGCCAGCAATGCAAGCCAGGTCGCCAGCAGCCCAAGCCGCCATGAAGCGGGTTCGTAGCGCCATAGGAAAGTCCAGGGCCCGCTCGGGGTTTCAAGTTTCTGAAAAGCGGATAAAGCCGGCGTCGCGGACACTTCATGCCGTCCCGACGGGGTGTCCAAAAACGTCTTCCATCCCGGGAAGCGCGGCTCGGCGACGAACACCCAGCCCGCGCCTTGTCCCGAGACTTCAAAACGGTCCTCGCGGTAACGGCGCACGACCAAAGGCGAGCCGAGCTCGGGGGGTACGCGCGGCCAATCCGCGGGCAAGGCCGCGCCGGCGGCGGACGTCAAATAATAGGCCAAGGAAATCGGATCTCGCGCTTTCGATATGTCCCAAAGGACGCGGCCCTCCGGCGCCAACCGCGGCGAAGCGGCGGGCGTCGGGGTCAGCAGGCGCGAGGCGCCGATCCAAGGCATCCACCCGGCGGCCGAATCGGCGTTCGGCAGCTTAAAGAGCGCGTCCATGACCGCGTAGGACGCGGCCGGCACCAAGGGCTCGCCGAAATTGGCGGCCGCCCGCAGCCGGTACGGGGCGTTGGTCAAACCGTACAGCCTCTGCTTCCAATCGAATATCCCCTCTCCCGCCGAGGCGTGCAGCGCTCGCGGCGAAATAAGATAGCGCGTCTGCTCAAGCCTCTCTTGAAGCGTCCGGGTCAGGGCCCCCGCGTCGACGAACAAGCGGCGCGGAGCCAAAAGGGTGGCCGAGCGCCCCAGACAGACCAGCTCCAGGGCCGCCAAAATAACCAAGATCGGCGCGCCGCGGCGCCGATGGAGCCCCGCGCCGACGAGGAGGCCCAAGGGCAGCAAGGCGATATAGGCCACGTTCCCAGGATAGCGCACGAAATGAAGAAACGACAGGTGCCGCCACAGCGCGCCGGACAATAAATTAGAGTCTCCGAGGGTCAACAGCCCCGCGCACGCCAGCCCCGCGGCAAGAACGCCGCGGCGGCGCCCGGAGAGGGCGAAAAATCCGCTCAACGTCAAGTATATCCCCACGACCCCGAGATAAACGCACTTGTACCATTCGTCGGCGGGATGAAAGCGCCCCCAACCCACCGCCAACGGACCAATCCATTGGAGTAGATCCCGCGTGGAGAAGCCCCAAGTCAGAGCTTCGGCAAGACCGACTCCTCCCGCTCGGCGCGAATGGGCGGCAAGCTCCAAGCCCGGCAGAAGCTGAACGCAAGCCAACGCCCCGGCCAGAAGCGCGGCCCAAAACCAGCCGCCTAGCGCCTCGCGCCAAGACGCGCGATCGGCGCGCGCGGCAAAAGCCGCGACCCATGCCGCGGCCGCGCAACCGGGAACGAAGGTCGGATATCCCGCCAAGACCATCAACGCGAGAACCAACGCCAACCCAAAAGGCCTTCTAAAGAAAATCGCCAGCGCCGGTGCCCAAACCAACGAGGCTAAATGATTCAAGTAAGGAAGCCGCGAGATCATTAAGCCGCCTAAGGCGAACACGATCGCCGCCCCCAGGCTGGCTCCCCAAGACAGTCGCCAGGAACGCAGCCACAACGCGCACAGCCATCCCGCCATGAACAGATGCAAGGCTTGGAAAAGAGCGCTCGCCGCCGCGAAGCCGAACAGATAATAGAAGATCGTCGGCGGGTAAAAAAGGCCGCCCTGCATCGAGGCCGCCATCGGCATGCCGAAATAGAGCGAGGGCTCCCACAGCGGCGCGCGTCCGGCTTCAATGAGCATGGCCGGCGCGGCGCGCCACCCGAGATGAAGATAGGTCATGTCGCTCCAGAACACGCTCAGTCCGCGCAGCCAACCGCAGCCGAGCAGTCCCAGCACGAGCGCGGCTAACGTGGCCGCGACAAGAGCCTCAGGACCGAGCGCAGAGCGCCGGCGCAGCGGCCTCATTGGCGCCAAACCAAAAATCCGGCCGCGCCGAATAAAGCGACGACCAGCGCGCAGAGAAGCGGACGATGCCGCGATGCAATATTGAGCGAGAGGCCCGACGCGGGCGCGGCTAAAGCCGTGGAAACGCAGAACAGCCAAAACACGGAAGGCATGGACAAGGTGAAATCGACCAAGCCGTAGATCAAAACCGCGATCGGCCCGAAGCGCCGGCTCGCCGGCCCGGGCTTGAGCAAAACGATAAGGCCTCCCAGCCACAACCCAAGGCCCAAGCCCAGCCAAGGGGCGGCGACGATCATCCGCCAAAGCTCGCGCCACGACTCAAGCCGCGCAAAGACTTCCAGAGATTGAAGCTTCGCGTAGACGACGATGAGGCAGATAAACCCCGCCGCCGCGCCCAACCAAAAAGCGATAGCGCCCACGGCACGCCTATGGAGAAGCAGGGCGGCCGACAGGCCCAGCCAAGCTCCGACCGAACGCGTCCCCCATAGGCACAGGAGCAGACCGGCGGCCAGCAAGCCGTTTTCCGCGCAAACCGCGAAGGGAAGCAGCAGCAGGATCGCGGCTGCGAACGCGTTCTTATTCCATAAGATCGACTGGGGGTGGGGACCGCCGTGCAGCCGCTGGTACACGGCCAGGAGGACCAGCATCCACGCCGCGATGCGCAGGATCCGATCGAGTTTTTCGCGGCTTTCGACGTCGATCACGGACACGAGCGGAAAAAGCGACAGCCCCGCCGCGGCGGCTATCCACGCAGGGCGGTCTTGCGGCGGCGCCGGGAGGAGCAGGGCGGATAAGGCGGCGGCGGCCAGCGCGGCGCTCCAAATAAAAAGCGTCGGCTGCGGCGACGGCAGCCAGCCCAACGCAATCCGGCCGCAAAGCCAGATGGCGCTCCCAGCCAAAAGAACGAGGATAAGCGACGACTGCGCCCAGGACCCCTCGACTCCGCTCGACAAAAGCCCCGCGGCAACGACGATTCCGACGAGGCCGGCGAGCACAGGGACTAGGAGGAAAGCCCCATAGCATCTAGGCCGGACCCCAAGGGGTCCGGCACAAATGCGATTAAGGAAAGGCTCATAGCATTTAGTCGGGGAGAATTCTCGTCGTGACGAAGATCAGCAGTTCCGAGCGGAGACGGGTCTTCGTCTTCTTCTTAAACAGCCAGCCGAGGATCGGAATATCCCCGAGCAGGGGGATCTTGGAGATCGTGTCCTGCATGGAGTCGCTGATCAGGCCGCCGATGACGATCGTCTCGCCGTCGCGCACGAGCACGGTGGTATTAGCCGTGCGCGCGTCCACCGCGATGGCGCCAGTCGCCGAGCCCGCGGCCGAGACCGAGGGCTGGCTGACGTCCGGATTGATCTGCAATGTGATGCGGCCGTCGGCGTTTATGCTGGGCGTGACCGTGAGCTTGATGCCCGTAGTCTGGTAGTTGACGGTCTGGGTCTGCACGCCGGTGGAGGCCACATTCGAGGTCACGTACGGGACCTGCGTGGTGATGTTAATGTTGGCCGCCTGGTTGTTGAGCGTGGCGATCTTCGGCTCGGACAAGATCTTCGCCTTGCCTTCCGAGGCCGCCGCCGTCAGAGTGGCGTTGAGGATGAAGTTGTTGGTGACGCGCCCCAAAGTCAACGCGCCGAACACGCGGTCGGCGGGCAGACCCACGCCCGTGCCGCGGGACGACGCTCCGGCTCCGCCGGGATCGCCCAGGCCGACCGTGCGGATGGGGTTCTGATCGAGCGCCCGGTTGTACGGGTCGATTCCGATTCCCGCGGGCGAGCCAAGCACGTTGGTCCCGGATTTCCCACCGACTTTACCTCCCTCGAGGCCGAAGGCATCCCACTGCACGCCGTAGTTCAGGCCGCTGTTGACGTTGACCTCGACGAGCTTGGTCTCGATGAGCACTTGGCGCGGGCGCTGGTCGAGTTGTGCGATGAGGTTGTCGGCCGACAATAGGCCCTCGAGCGTATCCGTCACGATCAAGGCGTTGGTCTTTGAGTCCGCCGTCGAGCTTCCCGTGCGGCCTTCAGCCGCGCGCACGGAGTCGATGGTGGTCTTAACCTCGATAGCCTTGGCGTAGTTGAGCTGGAAGAAGCGAGTGATCGCCGACGAGCTGGTGCGCTGCTTGGTCAACTCGGCGGGCGTCATCACGCGCAGGATGTTGTCGCCGACCTGGTCGGTGGTCAGCTTCATCATGGAGAGCGCGGTGCGGAACGCCTCGTTGAACGGGACTTCCGAAAGATGAAGGGACAGGGTGCCGGTGACGTCCGGCCCGAAAACGATGTTCACTTTGGCTTTGGCCGCAAGAAGATGGATCACGTCGCGGATGTCGGTGTTGTCGAAATCAAGGGTGACGAGATCGCGCGGCATGCGGCCCATGATATCGCGAAAAATCCTGGCCCCCGAGCGTCGGTCGGCGCGTTCTCCGTCGTTGCCGTCGTCGACGATCTTGATCTTGGTCTTGGTGATGTCGGAGGCTTGCGCGGTGGCGGCAAGCTCCGTGTTCATCGTCTTATCCAGGCCCGCACGGCGCATCGCCTGGCCCGCGTCGGTCATCACGCGCACACGCGGTTTCGCGGGGGGCTCCGGTTCGGCGGGAGCCACGGCGACGACGGCGTCCGTCTCCGAAGCCTCGACGGGCGCGGCGGCAACGGGCGCTTTGGCCGCACGCTTGGCGACGACGGGCTTTGCGTCCACCTTGGGGGCGGACGCGGATTTCGCCTCGTCTTCGACCGAACCGACGAGCTTGACGGTCAAGCCGGAAGCCGTGGTCCCGACTTTGTAGCCCACCATCTTATTGAGGTCCATCACCACGCGCGTGATAAAGCGCGGCTCCTTCTCGAATTGACTCGAGCGGACGGCCGCGAGATATCTCCCTTGGCCCTTGGAGAATTCGGTCGCTCCATCGTGCTTGGTGTCCAGCAACTCCATCACCAAGCGCGCCGGGGTCTGAGTGAGAAAGCTGTTGTAAAGGACGGAGGTGCTGAGCTTGATCGTGACGAGATCATCGGCGACTTCAATGCCTTGGAAAGAGGCGGGGGCCGCCGCCGCCGAAGCTGGAACCGCCGCCGCGGGAAAGAGGAGGGCGGCGATCAAGACCGTCGCCAAGGCTTTCTTGAGAATAAGATTATGATTGGTCATGGGGTTCTCCGCCGCTACGGCTTCTCCTTATCCTTGTCTTTCTCATCTTCGCCCAGGCGGAACACTTGGACGTCTTTTTCCGCCGTGATCAACTCGACGGTCTTCTGCTTGAGCTTGATGCGCCCCGAGATTCCCGGAACAGGCTTGTTGCGATCGTTATAAAGCTTGCCGGCGCGGAGCATGTAGACTCCGCCCGTATCCGATGAGAACAGCGCGTAATCGTGGATATTGTCCTTAAGAAGGCCTTTGAGGGTCAGCGCGTGTATGTCCACCGTCACGGGACCGTCTACATTCTCCTCGACGCGGCGCGAGGTGACGCCCATCGCCGCGGGGAGAAATGGATCGCGCACGCGGTCGCCGGTATACAGGGTCGACACCGTCTGCGTCGACACCCCGATTGGCAGGGGGGCCGGCGTCAGAGCCTCCGCCGCGGCCGCCGAACCGGTCATCGCGAGAAAAAGAGCAAGGGGGGCGTTGATGATCATCCTTTATATTGGTACGAAAGCAAAATAAGCGTCACGGTCATCTCGCCGTCGCTTCCGGCGGAAGGATAGACGATATCCTTGACGTTGAAGATGCGCTCCTCGAGCGCGACCGCGGCCAAAAATCGGCCGATGCTGTGAAAGCTCCCCTTGACCGTCAGCGGATAGGCGAGCTCGATAAAATACTGCTGGCTTTTCTGCGGGCCCGGCGAGAAGGTCTGAATCTGAACGCGGTGCTTCTGCGCCAATGCGGAGATCGCCAGAAGGATGTCCGGGACGGACTTGCTCTTCGGAAGCCGTTTCTCGGCCTCGATAGCCCGTTCATTGAGCCCGGCGATCTCATCCTGCAGCCTCTTTAGACGAGCGGCCTGCTGCTTGGCCTTCACGATCTTGGCTTCGATCTGCTCGATCTTCTCGCGCGCCTGCGTCTTGGCCGCGGCGATGGGGAGCCAGAAAAATTTCATGTAAACAAAGCCCAAGGCCACGGCCATGAAAGCCCCGGCCGCGGCATACTGCTTCTGCTGCTTCGAGAGTTGGATCGCCATATTATTTGCTCGTGTACATGGCCGTCATGGAGAAATTGTAAAGCCCCGTCCCGGCCGCTCCGGCCGATACGCTTCCGAGCTCGATCGTGGCGAACTTCGTGTTTTTTTCCATCGTCTTGACCCACGCCGCGATGTCCTCGTTGGAGTTGGCCACCGCGTTGATCGTGAGCTTGATCGTCCCCGGCGCCTGACTCGCGGTCGACATCGAGTTGACCCTGACCCCCGCCGGCACCGAACGGGCGAATTCGGACATAAACACGGGGTAATACGAGCGGCCAAGCAGAAGATCTTCGATGACGTTGAGGCGCGCGCGCACCGCACTGGCGGCCTTCTCCAGTTCCTCGACCTGTTTGACGATGGCGTCAAGCCGCTGAAGCTCCGACTCATCGCCGGCCAGCTGCTGCTCCAAGCTGTGCTTGCCGTACCAGTGATAAAAAGAAACTCCCGTCAGCACGAGAAGCAGCAAGCCGCCAACGAAAGCGCCCTGGAGCATCAATTGGCGCTGCTTGGCTCTTGCCAGCAGCTCCGATGGGACGAGGTTTACCTTGATCATGGCTTCATTCCCAGTCCCGGTTCTGCCTCAGCGCCAGGCCCACGGCCACGCCGAACAGCGGGGCCAGATCCTCGGGCACGTTTTCGCCGCCTTTGACGAAGGAGAAGGGGTTCAGGACGGAAACGGGGACCTTAAGCTCCTGGGCCAGGTGCTTATCTAGATTCTTGAGGCGAGCGGTGCCGCCCGCGAGCATGATGCGACCGATCGAGCGGTCGGGGCCCTGCGAAAGATAAAAATCGACGGAGCGATGCACTTCCGCGACCAAGTCGCGCGCGACCTGGCCGACGGCCTGCGAGACTCCCAGCCCGTCACGATCGCCGTCGGCCAACGCCTTCTCCTTCTCAGCCGCGTCGATGAAGATGCCGCGGGTCTTTTTAAGCTCCTCGGCCTTAAGCACGTCGCACTGGAAAGCCTTCATGATGGCCTTCGTCATGGTATTCCCCGAGACGAAAACGTCGCGCACCACGCGGGTCACGCCGTTCTCGATGATCGACAGGTTCGTGACCATGTGCCCGATGTTCAGATAAAGAGTGGCGCCGGCTCCCGCCGTGGCGTCGGAGCCCTTCTCATGGACGTTTTCCAAGGCGAAGCTGTCGACATCGATGATCGTCGGATTTAGGCCCGCCCCTTGCAGGATCTCAAGACGCTGAGTGATCAGCTCTTTTTTGGCGGCCACGAGAACGGTCTCCATTTTTTTCTGGCCGTCCTCCATGATCTCGCTGAGAATATGGAACCCGAGCTGGACCTCGTTGATATCGAAAGGGATGAAAGGCTCGGCCTCCGTGGCCAAGGTCGCCTGAAGCTCGTTTTTTGTCAAGCGCGGAAATTTAACATAACGGACGATGACCGCGTTCCCGGACAGGGACGTCGCGGTTTCCTTGATCTTGATTCCTTTCTCGATGAAGAAGGCGCGCAAAGCGTTGATCGCCGCCATCTTTTTCTCGTCAGGACCGATCTCCGCGCCGACGGCCAATGGCAGATGTCCCCAGGCCTTAAGCGTAAGAGCCCCGGATTCCATCTGGAGGAAGGCGATCTTAATCGCATAGGCGCCGACGTCGATGCCGACGAGGTCTCTAGGACCACGGAACATCGCGGCCAGCCCTTTTAGGGCGCCGATTTTTCCTTTGACCTCATCGAGCTTGGACATGTCCCTCCTTGACGGTGCGCAATCCCACAGACGACCATAAAAAAACGCCGACGTCCCCCCGCATTCCCCGGGAGGTCGGACTCGGCGTTATGTCGTGCGACAGCTGAGTTATAACAGGTTACCATCCCGCTGTCAAGACCCGGATCAAAAACGAACGGTGAATTTTGCCGCTAAAGTAAGGCCATCTCCCGGAGACAAGCCGATTGCTAATAAATTCTATTGAGGCCGAAACTGACCGTCGGCTGGAACGCGCCCACTAAAACGTCGGGCTCATTTCGTCCATCGGCGCAAGTCAAGGAAAAATTCGTCCCCGTTTGGGCTTGGCCCGCGCCCGCGAAAAGTGCAAGAAAGATCGTCAAAAGGCATCTCTTCATAGAGTCCCTTACTTGTCTGGAATTGTTAACAGCCTTGTCAATAATCGTCAATAGCCCAATACAGATTTGCCATGGTATAATAATAAAGATGAAGTCGCTTCTGTTTGATTATGGCGGGACCCTCGATGCGGACGGAAGCACCTGGATCGATCGTTTTTACCCCCTTTATAGGGAAGCGGGTCACGATTTCCCCAGGAGCGCCTTCGATCGTGCCTTTTACGACTCCGAGGATAACCTTCCCGCGCGGCACTCCCTGAACGGACTGGACCTCGAGCAAACCTTGCATTTACAGGTCCAGGATGTCTTAAAGGTGCTGGCTCCGGAGCAATTAGCCTCGGCTGGGCCCATCGCCGCCCGCTTCACCGCGGACAGCCGGCTGCACTTTGCAAAACTGCGGCCCGTTTTAGAGCGCCTGCGCGGCCGCTACCTTCTCGGAGTGGTTTCTAATTTTTACGGAAATTTAGAAGACGTCCTGCGCGCCGAGGGCCTACGCGACCTTTTTACGGTTGTCGCCGACTCAGGAGCCCTGGGAGTGACGAAGCCCGAGCCCGGTATCTTTCTTCACGCGGCCAAAGCCATGAACTCCTCCCCGGAAGAATGCGTGATGATCGGCGACTCGATTGCGCGCGACATGGCGGGCGCGACCGGAGTCGGCATGAAAAAAGCCCTGCTAGCGGCCGGCGCCTCGGTCCCCAACGGGGGTCAAGACTGGACGATCCGTTCGGTGCTGGAATTGGAAGCCCTGCTCCCATGATCGCGGGGATCATCGCCGCAGGCGACGGCTCACGCCTGGCGCAAAGCCATCCTGGAACCGTCAAACCGCTCGTGCCGGTCGCTGGACGACCGCTGGCACACTGGGTCGTCGACGGATTGAAGGCGACCGGCGTCGTCGAGATCACCGTGCTGACCAACAGCCGCGGCACGGACGTGGCCCCGAGCCTGTCCGCGTCTTTCCCCGACATGACGTTTGATTTTATTTGCGCCGACACGGCCTCGTCCTTCGAAAGTTTTCGACTCGTCGCCCTGCGCTTGGCCAAAGACAACGAGGCATTCCTTATCAGCACCGTCGACGCGCTGATCCCGCCGCCGGACATCGAGCGGTTCTTAAGGGAGTGCCGCGCGACGCGCGCGGACGCGGGCTTGGCGCTCACGCGCTTCGTCGACGACGAGAAGCCGCTGTGGGTCGACGTCGATGAGGCCGGCTTCGCGACCGCCGTCGGCGCGGACGCCAAATCGCGCCGCGCGGTCACTTGAGTTCTTTATTACATGACCCGCTCCGCTGCC
>JAYVZL010000289.1:0-3794 GCA_043783505.1 Elusimicrobiota bacterium | reverse complement strand
CCCGATGATCGCGAAGAGGACGATCACGCCGACGATGACGTGGATCCAGTAAAACTCCCACCACAGACGCAGTTTCGCCCAATTCATTGGCGTATCATAGCATGTGTCTTGGGACTGTCTTACTTCGCGGCGCCGGGCAGGACGAATTGGATCGGGCGGTCGCGATTGGGCACGTACTTCGTGGAGCAGATGACGAAGCCCGTGCTCTGATAGAAAGGCATGTTCAGCGGCTTGGTGCAGGCCGTCACCGTCACCACGTTCCAGACCTGCGTGCGCTGGATGCTCACGCCCGGCTTGGTGGGACAGTCCTTCGTCGGGCGGCAGTAATCGACGAGATCGAGAAACTTGCCGGCGCTCGTCTGCGTCTTGCTCCCGTCGTTCCATTCCAGGATCTGCGAAGCGGCCCGATAGCCCAGATACATCAGCACCTGTTGCTCGATGTGCGGACGCAGCGTGCCGTCGTCCCAGCCTTCGTAGCTCGCGTTGCGGTGGCTTTCCAGCTGCCAGCGCCGGGCCGCGTAGAAGGAAGCGATCTCGACTTTTTGCATCAAGATAAGCAGGGCAAAGACCTTGGCGAAAGCGAAAAGAAAGAACATGAACATCGGAAAAAGCAGGACAACCTCCGTCGTTGCCTGTCCTCGCTCGTTTCTCACGGGAATTCCCGCACTTGGAATTTCGGCGTGGGATTGGGCCAGACGCTGGCCTTGGAGTTATGGCCGATGGACACCGTGGTGTGCACCATCGGGGAGCCGCCGGGGAAATTATTCCCCATGTTGGCGAAGTCCACGTTGAAGTAATTCTTGCCCGGCACCTGCCACCGCAGCGACAGGGACAGCCCGGGGAAATCGCCCCCCCCGGACTTGCCGTTGAGCTTGTTGATGAGACTGTCGTCGACGGTCTCCAGCTGAAACATCCCGCCGCCGTCGTCGGAGCAGCCTGGCGACTCTGGAAGCTTTTGGTCCTCGTCGGTCTTAACCACCTGGTATTGCTGCAGGCCCGATCCGGACTGGTGCTTGAGGCCGTAATAGTTTAGTTTGTGCGCGCAGTACGTCTTGGACTTGAAGTCGCCAAGTGCTGCGTCAAAGCTACGCGCCAACTCGGTGCCGTAATTGGCCCCGTCGCCGGTGTTGAGGTAGTAGGATTTCTGCAGGAAGCTGTGGTTGGAGTCCTTGCTCAGGCGCTTGAGCACCTGCCACTGGGCGTCCTCGACGGAGCCGAGCAGGCTGAAAACCTGAACGTAGAGCTTATAGACCTCGCCGGCCAAGTCGTACTGATGCCAGAACTTCTCCGCGTTGTCCTGCGTGAAAAGTTCCACGGGATCTTGTATCGTCGGATTCGACGAGTTCTTGTTCACGCCCGCGCCGCCGTAGGCGATGTCCCAGGATTCCGTGTCTTTATCGCCGCTGTATTCTTTTACGCCGGGAGTTTGGCTGCGCGGAAAAATTCCGTTTTGATAGAGAAGCTCGGCGTAGCTGGTCTTGGGGCAGGGATTGCTGCGGCCCTCGCACTCCGCTGGAAAATCGTCGTAGCCCTGCTCGAAGATGCGCATGGGAAACGCGCCGTTGATGTAGGCCGTGCGGTTGAGGAAGTCGGAGTAGTTCGTGGCCTCGACGAAAGCCGCGGCGTCCATGGCGAACTGATGCCGGATCTTTTCTTTCGACAGCTTCGCCGTCTCATAAATGAGATAGACGAAAAGAAAAAGTGTGGGGAAGAGCAGCATCGCCGGAATGACGATCTGCCCCGCCCTAGACTTCCAGGGCCTCATCTCCGAATTATGGCGCCCAAGGCGCTAAAATTCAATGTCTAAACGGTTAAAAAACAGCTGCACCATACCCGCTAGCCCGGCTTGACTTCAGGCCCCAGGAAGGCGGGGCTGGCTTCGCTGTATTGGTGCTTGGCCGAGTCGATCTCGAGGCTGGCCATGACCAGGCTGCGCAACTGCCCCCCCAGGACGCGATGCACGCGCAGCTGGTAGGTGGTGGAGTAGGTCTCCCCGCGCACGCTCTCGATCTCGACCCAGAGGGCGCGGTCGCCCCAAGCCGCGAGGACTTTGGTAATGGAGGCCGTGTAGGCGGCGTAGTCGGCGTCGGTCATGCGCACGGTGGCACCCATGTTGCAGATCAGCAGGCCGACCTCGGGGTCCTCAGGCGGTATGTTCTTGGCGATGAAGGCCGCGGCCTTCTCGGGCGGGCAGGCGGCCAGCTGCAGGAAGGCGGCCGCCTCGCGCGTGCGCTCGGCGATTTTGTCGAGCGCCGCGTCGAGCTCGGCGATCCCCTCGAGATTGTCCGGCCAGATGCCGGCCGTCAGCCAGCGGCGGTCGGAGATGTCCTCGACCTGCAAAGGGCGATAGTCGAGCCCCACGCGCGCGGAAACCAGAGACGAGTCAAAGCCCTTGGGCGCGCGCACCAGGTCCGCGGCGAGGTTGACCCCGGCGCCGGCGTTGACCTCGACTAAGTAGAACGGCAGCTCGCGGCGCTGAAAGAATAGCATCGCCGGGCTTGTCCACATCAAGGCGCGGCCCGCGACATAGGTGCGGCGGTGCCCGGTCTTTAAATTCTCGAAAAAAGACGGGGGCGGATCGGCCAAAAAGCGGGCCAAGGCCACGGACGGATCGGCCTCGGCGGTGCCGCCGCAGGACGGGAAATAGGCCACGAGCGGAGACTCGGCGTCGCTTAAGGCCTCGCAATGAAGGCAGGTGAGATACAAGCTCCAGGCCTCGCTCCAGGCCACGAAGACGCGCTTCTCCCAGGCCTTCGCGATGGGCTTCCACCACGGCGGTTCGCCGCGCCGCAGCTGTTCGGCGGTCCAGCGCAAGATGGCGGAGGTAACGGGAAGAGCGGAGGCCTGGTGGGCTCCGCGGTCGAGCTGGGCGACGAACTCCTCTCTAATCAACGAAACGCGAGTCGCGCGGTCAGTTCGGGTCTTCCGGCGAGATCAGTCCCATCTCGATGCCTTTGACGACGGCCTCGGTCCGGTTGCTGACCTCGAGCTTCTGGAAGATCGCGTTGAGGTGGTTCTTGATGGTCTTGACCGAGCAGGTCATCTTCGCCGCGATCTCCTTATTGGACTTGCCCGAGCCGAGCAGCACGAGCACCCGGATCTCGGTCTTGGTCAGGGCCACGGGCGAGTTACCCTCGCCGTTGGACATCTGACGCAGGCCCTGCAGAAGCTTGCCCATCACCTGCTGGGGAATCATCACGCCGTCGTTGGCGAAAGCCTTGAGCGCGTTGACGAGCTCGGCCGCGGGCAGCATCTTCGAGAGGTAGCCGTTGGCGCCGGCCTGAATAGACTCCATGACGTGCGCCTCGTCTTCATAGGAGGACAAGATGAGGACGTTGGTGTTGGGGCACTCCTTGCGGATGAGGCGGGTGGCCGCCACGCCGTCGAGATGGGGGAGCTTGATGTCCATGAGAATCACGTCGGGCTTGAGCTTCTTGGCCAAACGGACGACTTCCTGCCCGTCGGCGGCCTCGCCGACCACCTCGATGAGCTTCTCGTTCTCGAGCAAATCCTTGATGCCCTCGCGAAACAGCGTCTGATCATCGGCGATCAGCACTTTTACTCTTTTCTTCGCGGTCGCTCTAGCCATGTCGATCCTCCAAGGGTCGTTTAGTCTAGCAGAAAATATCCGGGGTGCGCGCGCAAATTCAGGCTTTGCGGCCGCCGGGAATCGTGAACAAAAACGTCGCTCCTTTGCCCGTGCCGGCGCTTTCAACCCATATCTTCCCGCCGTGATTGTCGACGATCTCACGCGAGATCGACAGGCCCAAGCCCAGCCGCCCGCCTCCCGAGGC
>JAYVZL010000288.1:0-9563 GCA_043783505.1 Elusimicrobiota bacterium | reverse complement strand
TCCGATGGTATTGAGGCGCAGCCGGGCATCGGGAAAACGCTCGCGAATCCTGCGGCTGAGCATGGCGATGGCTTCCAGTCGGTAGGTCGGCTCGCCGTAACCGCAGAATACGATCTCCGGCGGCGGCCGGTCGGCGCTGAGCGCTTGAAGTTTGTTCCAAATCTCATCCACGCTCGGTTCACGGCTCAACAACAGATCGTTGTCCCCGTAGTTCCACTTCCAAGTCCGCTTGATGCAGAACGCGCAGGCGGTCGGACAGCGATTGGTGATGTTGAGATAGAGGCTTCCAAACCAGAAATAGGCCGCGCAGCCTTCTCGGGGCTTCATGTCTCTGTCATCTGGCGTTGTGCCATGTTCTCACCGTTTACCGACGTCGAGCCAAAATCGCGGCCGCCCAATCGAGGACGCCGCCGCCGCTCCGCTTGGCGAAGGCTTCGGCCCGGGCGCGATCCTTGAAGGCGGCCATGCCCGAGCCCATGGGGGTCGCCAGAGACGGAGTGCGGACGTAGACAGCGGCATCGGCCCGCGCCCAATCCCCGTCTTCGACGTCGGTCACGTATACCGTCTTGGCGAAGGATGGGTCTTCGGCCGCCGCCGAGAGCATCTCGCCGACGTCGTCGAAGATCACGCTGTTTCCGGATTCGTCCACGTACCCCGACGCGAAGCGCGCTTCGCTCACCAGCATCCCGCACCGGGAGCAAGCGTCGCGGCCGAATACGATCTTCGGAATGTCTCCGGTCGCGAATCGACGGCAAGAGACCGACAGGAGCAGCGCCGCGAGCGCCAAAGAGAGTCTCATCGGCCGTTCTCCAACGGATCGCGCCCAAATAAATAGCGGGCCGCGGATAAGGAGGCCGCAAGCCAGGCAGCCAAGCCGGCAAAAGCCGCCGGGCGCAGCCAGGAACCGAGAACGTCCTGGGCGCAGCTGCCGGCCGGTCCCAGCATGTCGAGGTTGGCCGAGGCCGCGTCGATGGCTAGAAGACGATACAGGCTTAGGGGGTTGAGCCAGGCGCTTGCCAGCAGCACGCCCGGCGGCAGGCGCACGGCCAAAGCGGTGCCGAGCAGGCCCAGGTCGCCGCCCAAGATGAGGCCGAACCAAAGAAGCAAGGCCAATCCCACCGCTCCGGCGACTTTACGCGAGCGCGTCGAGATCAATAGGCCGAAGCTGAGGCTGACCGCCGCCAGCAGCAAAGTGGCGCTAAAGCAGGCCGCGAAGACCCCCGCCTGCCTGATGCCGCCGCGCAAAGCCAAGCCCGTGCCGATCAAGCCGAAGGCCATGCCCAGCGCCGTCGCCAGCGCCGCTGCCGATCCGAGGAACTTTGCCCAGAAGATCTGACGAGGCCGCAGGGGAAGAGACAGGAGGAACTCCATCGTGCCCCGCTCCTTCTCGCCGGCCAGCGAAAGACTTCCCGCAGTCAGACCCATGAGAGGAACTATGAGCAGAACAAGATTGAGCAGCGCGGCAGTCGTCCGTCCGAAGCCCTGCCCGCCGAAAGTCGAGCCCGACGAGCCCACCACCGTCAAGACAGCGGCGAGCACGCAAAAAGCGCCGACGAATCCGGCCAGCCATCGGCTGCGCGCGGTCTCATTGAATTCTTTGGCGATTAACGCCGTCATAGGCGAGGCTCTCATTGTCCCACCTCGCGACGCAGATCCTTGACGGCGAAACCCGCGCCCTCAAGCAGACGCACGGTGTCCATCGTGCGCCCAGGCCGGGACTTTACCCAGATGCCGTGGCCGTTGGGCGCCGCCTTGACCCCTTGGCCGTTCAAGAAGGCGACCGCATCGGGATGATGCTCGGATCGTTCCAGCTCGACCCATAACGGCGCGTCGGCGACGATGGAGGAGAGGAATTCTCCCGGGTCCAGCTCGCGGGCGGGGAGGCCCTCCTCGAGACAGAGCACTCGGTCGGCCAGGAACTCCACCTCTTCGACCCGGTGGCTGGTGATGATCAAAGTCCTGGAGCCTTTCAGTTTCTTTAGAATCGCTAGGAATTCGCGGCGGCTTCTGAGGTCGAGATTAGAGCAGGGCTCGTCCAAGACGAGGATGTCGGGCTGCGCGATCAGCGCCTGGGCCAAGGCCAGCTTTTGCTTCATGCCGCCGGAAAGGGCCAGGGAGTTCTTCCCCTCCTCGCCCGTCAAGCCGCAGGAGGCCAGCGCCGGAGCGATGTCTTCTAGATCCGCGCCGCGCACCGCGCAGACGAACTCCATGGCTTGGCGCACCGTCCAATCATAGCCCGCGAACTCCTGCGACAGATACCCGATGTGGCGTTTAGCCAGATGGCCTTCGCTGCGCGCATCGCGGCCGAAAACCGAGAGGGCGCCCTCGAAATCATGCAGGCCGAGCAGGCACTTGATGAAGGTGCTCTTGCCGGCCCCGTTGGAGCCCCATAAGACCAGCGACTGGCCGCGGTCGACCGATATATTGAGTTTGTCTAGAATGACCCTGTCGCCGAAGGATTTGCTCACGCTCCGGGCCGACACCGCCAAGCCGCGGGCGATCAAGTCATAAGGCGAGGAAGCGTTCCCGCCGCGCGTCTTTAGAAAGCGGGTCTTGAATCGGGACGCGCAGAAGGCCGACAGGCCCAGAAGTCCGACAGGAAGCCATAACGCGGCCAGCGTCGGCTGCGGTGGCTGCATCGGCGCCGATAAAGGAGGAGCGAGCAGTGGATAGGGATCGCTGAAAATCGTCTTGGGCCGGAAGACCGGAAAGGCGCGCCCGACGAGCTCAACCGCCTGGGCCGCCGGGGTGAAGAGAAAAAATCTGGCGGCGGGACAGCGATCCAACAGGCTTTCCCACGCGCTCTCCACGCGATAGGGCAGCCGACCGACGGCGCTTCCAGACAAGCCGTAGCCGATGTAGTCGCTCCAATAATTGCCGCGTCCGCCACGGCTCCAGTCGTTGCCCGTCAATGAGCCGCCGCCGCGAAGCGAAACCTGCTGGATGTTGTCGTCGAAACTGTTATCGACGAAGACGTTGCCCTTGACTCCAGGCAGGATCGACAAGCCGATGTCGTTGTGGGCGAAGACGTTGCGCTCGAAGAGATTCGTGTTCTCCGCCAGCAGGGGGGATTGGTCGATATAGGCGCCCTGGCGGTTGCCGATGAACGTATTGCCGATGACGCTGATGGAATCGCTTTCTTTCAAGCCCAAGGCGGCGCCGCTCGGGCCGCGATGGCGCTCGAAGACGTTTCCGCTGACGAGCACGTTGCGCGAATACATGGAGTAGAAGCCCACGGAGTTGTCCGAGAAGCGGTTTGCGATGACGCGGGCGTTATTGGTGTACATGAAATGCATCCCGTAGCGGCCGCCGCTGACCGTGTTGTTTTCGACGACCGAGCCCGTGGAAAACCACAAGACCATGTCGCGCCCGCCCTCGAGACGGTTGCGGCGCACCACGGTGCGATCGCTGTTCCAGGCGCGGACTAAGTCGCCCCGACGCCCTAGGTCGAGATTCTTTCCGCGCAGGACGCTGTCTTCAAGCAAAGCCGCCGGCGCATGGACCAGGAACACGCCGAAGAGCACGTCCTCGATCACACAATGGCGGATGGCCGCTTCGGCCGCTTCGATACGCACGCCGGCGTCCTCGAACAGCATGCTTTCCCCGGAGCCCCGAATCGTCAAGCCTTCAATAAGGACGTTGGGCGCTTTGATGGTGAGAACCGTGCCTTTGCCGCGAGCGTCGATGACCGCGCCGCTTGAAGAACGGAGCGTCAGCGGCTTGGCGATGATCAGGCCGCCTTCATAAGTCCCCCGGGCCAGCTCGACGACCGAGCCGGCGGGCGCGGCGTCAAGCCGGGCCTGAAGACCTTCGTTCGCATGGGACGTCGCGGCGCACGCCGCAAGCAGAAGACAGACCTTGGCCGCGCCGAGTTTTTCGCGAGTCAGCCACCAAGCCAGGATCAGCGTCAAAGCGGCGGCCGCGGCCAGGTAAAATCCGGTTTGCGGCCAGAGTTCGCTATGGAACTGCGCGACCTTTCCGGAGCCGAAGATGGGAATGCGAAAAGGCCGAAGCTTCAGCGGCGCCGTCGGATCGAGGTGCGTGCTGGCGTAGCGCATCCAGTAGGCCATGTCGGCCACGAAAATGACGGGAAACGAGGATACGACTGCGACCTTGGCGCCGCTTGGCACGGGCCCCGTTTTTAGGAAGGCTACCAGACAGAGAGTGATGAGAATGACGATGCCGGGAATCGCGGCCAGGCGCTCAAGCTTGGCCAGGCTTCCCAGCTTGGGAACGCCGATGTAGTGATTGAGCCCGTCAATCTCATCGATGTCGCCGACGACTCGGTTAGCGTACATCGTCATTGTGAGTCCTTGACGGTATTGGGGGGCGAACAGCCGTGCCTGCCAGTAGGGGAAGAATATTGAAGCTCCGAGCAGAGCCGCCGCGACCCAGCCCAGCGCCGCCGCGAGGCGGCGCTGGGGTAGGTCCTGCGATTTTGGAATGGCTTGCTTCATGACCTCACTTCTTGACCGTCATATAGCCCATCATTTCCATGTGCAGGGCCGAGCAGAACTCGCTGCAGTAGAACGGGAACACGCCCGCGCGATCGGCCGTAAAGTCCACATCCACCGTGGCTCCTGGATCGATGGAGAGGTTGATGTTGTGTGCCGAGAGGGCGAAGCCGTGCGTGGCGTCCTCGGCGCGCTCGACGTTGGTGATGTGCAGGTGCACCTTGTCGCCTTGCTGCAGGTCGATGCGATCGGGCATGAAGTGGCTGCGAATGGCCGTCATGTAGACGTTGACTTCCTTGCCTTTGCGTTCGACTCGCTCCTTGCCGGGTTCCGTGGCCGTCGCGCTTTTCTTGTGGGTCAGCCCGCTGATGCCCACTTCCGGGTAGACCTTCCAAGGCTTGATGAGGCTGGCCTTGATCATCACCGCATAGTGCGGCTCGCCCACGACCGGCGTGTCGCTGAGCAGCTGCATCTTCTCTCCTGAGATGTCGATGAGCTGCAGATTCTGCGGGTGCAGAGGCCCGACCGGCAGGGCGCGGTCGAGAGACCACTTGTTGAGGCTGACTAGATACTTGCCGTCGGGCTTGGCCGAATCTCCGCCGGCAACGACCAAGTGGCCGGTATTGTAATGGACGGGCAGAGACTCGATGAGAGTCCAAGGCTTCTCGCCGCGGGCAGGCTTATCCATGGACCATTTATTGATGGATGAATCCAGGAACATGCTCGTGTAGGCGTAGCCCTTGTCGTCGTATTCCGTGTGCAGCGGTCCCAGGCCGAGCTCGACTTGGGCTTCCACCACCGAGGCAAACTTCAGCACGGGAATGCCGAACTCGTCCTTGCCCTCGAAGTCCCGAGCTTCGATGGCTTTTTGGATCTTGGCGAAGCTAAATATCGTCACGTGCGGATCGAGCTTGCCGCTGATCACGATGAAGCGGCCGTCGGGCGTAACGTCGGAGCCGTGCGGGCTCTTGGGCTCGCCGACGTTGTAGAGGATGCCCTGCTTGATCGACTCACCCATGGAGATGACACGCATGCCGCTGATGGTCTTGGTCTTAAGCTTCCCCTGAGCAAGGAGCTGCTCGGCCTTCTTCCAATTAATGACATGCATGTAGTCCATCTCCTTTTGGGAGGTCTGCGTCTCCATGGGCGGCTTGCCTTCGGCCGCGCCAGGCGTCGCCATCTCGGCATTGTAAGTGTTGATGAAGACCCAGCCGTGGCTCACGCCCTTGCCCATGCCGCCCAAATCCTGGAAATATGGCGGCAGCTCGACCGTGAAGGATTTCGACTGCTCGAGCTTGCCTTCTGCGCGATTGAACGGCCAGAAAGTGGCCAAGCCGCGATATTCCTCTTTATATCTGGACATCGGGACGTAATTCGTGAAGGGCAACGGATTTCCGAACTGCGCGCCTTCCACGTAGTATTCGCTGTTCTGGGTGAGCTTCGCGCCGCAATGATTGGTGGCGATCAGCGGATTCTTGACGATTTGGCGGACTTTGAAGTCCTTAAGATCGACCACGCCGATGCGGCCGTTGGCCTTGTCGTTGGCGAATAGGAACTGCCCATCGTCGAGGCCGTTGGTCTTGCTCAGGCCGGGGTGATGGACGTCGCCCCAGGTTTGCGTCATTCCGCCAGCCTTGCCTTGGGCGAACAGCTTCTTGGTGTCGCTGTCTCCCGCTCCGTAACCCTGCCAAGAATCAGGGGAGAAGACAGGGATGTTCTTGATCAGGCGCATGGAGGGGACGCCGAAAACCTCGACGTTGCCGGCCTGGCCGCCCGAGGCGAACATGTAGAACTCATCGTAGCTGCCCGGAGGGACGTAGGTCTTGAGGGCCGCCATGACGTTCTCGGGAGATAGCTCTCGCGCCTTGATGATGGCCTCGAGTCCCGAGTTCAAGCCGCCGCCGCCCAATTGGGCGAATAGGACCTTTGGATTGATCTGCGCCAAGGCGAAGACGCCCAGCGCAGCCAGCGCCGTGAAAGAAAAGACTTTGATCCGCTTATTCATTTGTTTGCCACTCTCCTTGCTTACTTTTTCGTTCCAAAAATTCTCTCGTAGCCGTCGGGATGGTGCTCCTTGAATTCGTGCAGGAGGTGCTCCCGAGCCTTGCGGAATTCCTTGCCGTTCTCGCCGGTCTTGCGTATTTTTGAATCATAGACGAGAAATTCAAAAATCGGCTTGCCGTCTTCTTTTTTGACCGGACAGCCGGGCTTGGACATCATTCGCTTGACGTAGCGGTTCCAGATCAGCTCATCGGGCATCGTGATGTTCTTGTCCTTGAACAGCTCGGGGTCGTCTTTCTTGGCTTTCTCGATCTCCGAGGCCGTCAATTCGAGAAACTGCGAATTGATGGGGCGGGCGATGGTGTGGCAGGCCGCGCACTTGAAGACGAAGGTGCGGTAAGCCTGCTTGTGCTCCTTGGGATAGTTCGATACGTCGATCTCGGCTGGGCCCATGTCGTTGGGGTAAAGGTCGCTGACTTTAGTCAGGCTCGCTTCGCTCTTCTCCTTCTGCGCGGGTTCCGCTCGCGCATTTATGATCGCGAAGAACGCGAGTAAGGTCAGTCCCATAAAAAATGTCTGTTTCATGCGATGTCTCTCCCTTGACGGTTATGCGTCGGAGTTGTGAACGCAACATAACAGCCAACGGGAGGCGATGCTCTGAAAAAATGGTAGTTCCGCGTCGGAGTAGCGGCTTATTGGGGCTCTTGGAGCCAGGCAACCAGACTGCTTACGGTGATGGGCTTTTCGAAGATGTGCTCGATGGGCGCCCCATTGGCGTCGTCCCCCGTGAAGACCGCGCTGATCATCGCGATGCGCAGATCCGGCCGGAGGGCCTTGGCGCGGCGGGAGAGCTCGAAGCCGTCCATCGGCTCCATGCGCCCGTCGGTCACCATGCAGCCGATCGGGCGGGTGGCGAGCAGCGCCAAGGCCTCCAAGCCGTTGGCGGCTGACAGGGTCGGATATCCCGCGCGCCGCAAGGACAAGCTCAGCATGGTGCGCAGCGAGGCATCGTCATCGACGACCAAGACAGCAGGACGGTTGTTCATGCAACCGTTACAACTGCAATAAAACGGCCAGGCCTACTTTTTCTTGGCTGGAATGCCGTAGGCCTTTAACTTGCGCCACAGCGTATTGCGCGCGACGCCCAATTTTTTGGCGGCTTCGACCTGGTTGCCGTCGCAATCTTTGAGGGCTTGCAGAATATGGCGTTTCTCGGCGTCTTCGAGGGTTTCAAGACAGTCGTCTCTTGCGGCCGGGGCCGGGTGTGCGGGCTGCATCTCGGGCGGCAGGTCGGCGACGCCGATGGCGGCGCCGGAGGCCATGATCAGAGCGCGCTCGATGACGTGCTCAAGTTCGCGCACATTGCCCGGCCAGCGATAGGCGCGCAGCGCCTCCGCGGCCTCGGCGGAAAACTTCATTGCCTTGCTGCTGAGTTTCTTCTTGGCTTTGCGCAGAAAGTGCTCGGCCAAGGGAACGATGTCCTCGGTCCGGTCGCGCAAAGGAGGAAGGTCGATGGGAAACACCTTGAGGCGGTAGTAGAGATCCTCGCGAAACTTCCCTTCGGCCACGAGCTTGGCTAGATCCTTATTGGTGGCGGCGAGAAGCCGGCCGGAGACCTTGAAGGGATGGTTGTCGCCGACGCGGCGGACCTCGCCTTCTTGAAGGGCGCGCAGAAGCTTGACCTGCAGGGCGGGCGTGGTCTCGCTGATCTCATCGAGAAACAGCGTGCCGTTGTTGGCTTCCTCAAAGAGGCCGCGCTTGTTGCGGTCGGCGCCGGTGAAGGCGCCGCGCACGTGGCCGAACAGCTCGCTTTCGAGCAGGCCCTCGGGCAAAGCCCCGCAGTTGATGGCCACGAAGGCGCCGTTGCGGCGCGCGCTTTTCTCGTGCAGGGCGCGGGCGATGAGCTCCTTGCCCGTGCCCGATTCCCCGAGGATGAGCACCGTGGCTTCAGTCGCGGCGACTTTTTGGACGAGATCGAGGACTTTGCGCATCGGTGGGCCCGAGAAAACGATGCCGTCGAAGCTGTATTTATCCTTGACCTCCTCACGCAGACGCTCGACTTCGCGGACCAGGCGGCGGTGGTCCAGCGCCTTGTTCAGCACGACGCTGAGTTCCTCCGGCTCCACGGGCTTGGTCAGGTAGTCGTAGGCGCCCGCCTTCATCGCGGCGACGGCCGTGTCAATGGAACCGTGGCCGGTCATCACGAGCACTTCGACGCGCGGGTCGCGCGCTTTGGCGCGCTTGAGCACCTCGAGGCCGTCGATGTCGCCGAGCTTGAGATCGGTCACGACCGCGTCGTAGTCGGAGGAGGCCATTTTTTCGGTGGCTTCCGAGCCCGATTTCGCGACGTCGATCGCGTGTCCGCGGCGCTTGAGCTCCATGGCGAGCATGGTGCCCAGCGAGAGATCGTCTTCGACGAGAAGAATGCGTGTCTTTTCCATTAGACCTCGATGCGGGGGAGTGTGACGGTCATGGTCGTGCCGTGGCCGAGACGCGTTTGGACGTTGATGCGGCCGCCGTGCGCCTTGACGATGCGGTCGGCGATGGCCAGGCCCAGGCCCGTGCCCTGCTGCTTGGTCGTGCGGAACGGCTTGAACAGATCGGCGCGGATGGATTCGGGGATGCCGCGCCCGGTGTCGGCGATCGAGAACCAGGCCGCGCCGTCGGCCCTGCCGGAGCGGACCGTTATGGTTCCCTTGGTTTCAAGGGCTTGGATTGAGTTGAGCACCATGTTCCAGACCACTTGGCGAATCTGATCTGAGTCAAAAGGGAAGGGGGATAGTTTCGGATCGAGTGTCTGCGACAAGCGCGCGCCCCGCGTGAGCTCCTTGTTTGTGAAAGCTGCTTCCGCGATCTCGCGCAGCAGCGCGTTGAGATCGTGTTCCGCGCGATTTAAGGAGCGGGGGCGCGCGTAGGAAAGAAAGTTGGTCAGGGCTTCGTTGAGGCGTTTGCTTTCGTGGCGCAGAACCCCGGTCACGGTCTCGCGGTCCTCGCGCGGCAGGCTCTCGTCCGCCAACTGTTGCGCGGCCATGACGATGGAGCCGAGGGGGTTGCGGAGTTCGTGGGCGACCACGGCGGCCATTTCGCCGATCACCGCCAAAGTCTCGG
>JAYVZL010000287.1:0-3798 GCA_043783505.1 Elusimicrobiota bacterium | reverse complement strand
AGGGCGGCACCGCGGGATGTTCCAATTCGAAGTTTACGACAACGACTTCAGCATCGACTTTCAGGGCGCGCCCGGCAACAACTTCGCCGGTCTAGTCGGAGCAAGAAGCGGCACGGGCGTCGTCTTTAATAACAGAATTTCGGTGGCCAACGGCACCATAAACCATTTCTTTGACATGATCGACATGCGCCACGAAAATAATAATTCGCCCATATTCCTCCATTGCGACGGCGGCAATTCTTGGGACGAAAACCGGGCCGGGGAATCCGGGTGGCATTGCCTCGACCAAGTGGGCGTCGGCCACGGCGACCTCCTTGCCGGCGATTTACCCGTAAATACGGTCTTAGGCGGGCAGAAGTGGCCTCGCCAGGCGACAGAACCGGTTTATTACTGGAACAACTCCGTCTCGTGCTCGGGATGCCCCAGCGACGTCGCCACCCCCACTCCGCGAAGCTCGACGATCCAACTGAATCGGGAGTTTTTCGCGGCGAGCAAGCCGGGTTATACTCCGTTGATCTATCCCCACCCGCTCGTGGGAGGCACGATCGTCGCCGACCCCGCGCCGGCCAAGCCTACCGGACTGAGGCTTCTATGAAGAGGTTGTGTCGGAGGACTTGAATTTTATAGGTAAAACCCCAATACTTGAAGTAAATGTTCAAGTTTGGAAAAGCCCGGTTTATCCTGGTTTTTTTCGTATTAGTGTTTGCAGCCCTCCTGCCCGGGGCGTGCGACGCCGCCATGCCCGCGGGCTGCGGCGCCGGCAAGGAAGTACGCCAGGGCGGCGGGCTCGACGCCACGACCATCAACGGCGCGCTTGCCCAGCTTGTCAGCCCTTTAGGGACTGACACCTGCGTCGTCATCCGCGACACGCAGACCTATTCCGAGCGGATCGCCGTCCGCAACTTCGCGTTCACCTACAGCACGAACACGCTGAAGATCATGTCGGATCCGAGCTTCGTGAGCTCCGCACCCGTCGTCAATCCTCCGGCGCTGTCGACGGCCGCCTTCTGGATTGAGAACGCGAGCGTGACGATACAGAATATCTCCGTGATCAGCACCAACAGCGTGCCCTACGGCGTCTACGCCTCCTCGGGCTACTTGACGATCTCGAGCGTGAACGTGGACTCGGGCGGAAAGATTTACAACGCGGGGATGTCGATTTCGAGCTACAGCGCGATCCTTTACTCCAGCGTCACGGTCCAAAACGCCTATGGCGCCTACATTCAAGGTCGTTTGAGCCGGATCAGCTACAGCACCTTCACCAACGACAGCTCAAACTTCGCTTTGGAGCTCTGGAACGCCTCGTCCAACACCATCACGGGCGCCTTTTTTCTCAATCAAACCGGCGACACGGCTCATCTCAGCGGCGGAGGCTACAACACCATACAGTACAGTTCCATTACCAGTTACGGAGCGTCACCCTTCGGCTGCTTATACATCGACGGCTCGGCCAATAATGTCCTCTCGCATTCAAGCTTCTACACCCCTTGGTCCAACGGCATCATCCTCGACGGCGTCGGCGCCGACAACAACACCGTCGCCGACAGCACCATCACCACCGGCGTCAATAGCGCCGCCTTTGCGGGAATATTCTTTGGGGCCGGGCAGTCAAACGCCATTACGAGAAGCGTCATCCGGTCTGAACTGGGCCCTACCATCCGCACTTTTCCAGGTCTTTCGCAGTCAAACGTCGTCTCCTACAGCACTCTCACGAGCAATTCCAACAGCTATGCGGCCGTTGAGCTCCTTGGCGCCGCGGGGTTCTCCCTCGCCAACGATTACATCCACGGCTCCACCGCGGTCCACGTCTCCGGTTCCAGCAACACGGTCATCTCCGGCTCCATCTTAATCGGCACCAATACCACGGGCGCCGCTCTGTGGCTTAATGGCGGCAGCGTGAATCTGACCGTGGGAACCAGCGCCTTTAAAGGCGGCGCTCAGGGCGCCGGCATTTTCCTGGACAAGAGCAACTCCGGCTTCGTCGTCATGGCGAGCAACACGATCACGGGCGGCAGATGGGGCGTGTCCGTCGCCACGATGAACTGCGCCGGCTGCAACGGAAACCTCTCAATTACCAGCATGACGTTCTCGGGCGGCTTGACCGCGGGTGCGACCGCGATCAACTTCACTGGGGGGACCTTCAATTCGACGTTCACCACCGTCGCCTTCAACGATGCGAACATCACCATTGACGTCAACGGCTCGCCTTTGGCTGCGGCATCACGCGTCGCCATGAGCCAATACGCCGGCGTCAAAAGCGGCCCGGCTTTCGAAAACGACCCGACCGGCGTGGTGGTCTGGGCGCCGACCTCGGGTTCCTTTGCTTTGTCGGCCGTCAATATCTCGAGCATCACCGTCTCCGTCGCCGTCGCCGGAACCACGACCTATTCGTTGATCGCCTCGACGGCCGCCGACTTTACCGGCGCGCTCTTTCTGTCCTCGACGACCGACACCTCCGTCGTCTCCATGACCGTCGGCACTTTGGCCGGGAACACGACTTACTATCTGCGCCTTGACGCCGCGGGAGTCGGGGTCAGCTTTTCGAGTTCGCTCGCCGCGGCCACCTTGACGGCCGTTCCCGGCCCCTTGAGCTTCACCTCGATCGGCCTCAACCAGTTCACGGTCAATTGGACGTCCAACGGCAACCCCGCCGGCACTCAGTACCAAGTCTACGTCGCCACCGACATCGCCTTCGCCACTCTCTCGCAATCCTCATTCACCGCGGCCCTGAGCTCCACCTTCACCTCTTTGTCCTCGCTCACCACGTATTACGTCCGAGCTAGAGCCCTCAATTCCGCCGGGACCCCCACGGCCTACGTCTTGGGCGCCGTCTTGACCGTCAACGGCGTCGTCACGGTCTCGGCAAACCGCCTGACTGGGCTCTGGTACAACGCGGCGGCCACCCTGTTCTTCGCCCAGGGAGCGCATCATTACTTCTACAAGGTCACCGCCAATCCCGGCGACGTTCCCACGGGAGCCGACACCCTCTACGACGGCTCCGCCCTGACCGTGGCCATGCCTTCGGGATCCAATTATTTCCACGTCTTGGGGCGCGACGCCTCCGACACAATCGACATCGGGACCGCCCACTTCGGTCCGGTGAACGTCGATCTGGGACTGCCGGTCGTATTGTCCATCGCGGCTCAAAACAGCGCGGCCGACACCACGCCCATTGTCGACGGCGGCACGACGTTGGCCGCGACCCCGCGCCTGAGCTGGCCGGCGGCGGTCTCTGGCAGCCCGATCGTGGGCTACAGCCTTTCGCTGTCGACCAACGCCGCGGACGCGCCGGGGGCGTGGGTCACCACCACGATCAATTTCATCGATCGAGTCCTGACCTTGTCCCAGGTCTATTACGCCAAGGTCGCAGCGCTCAACCTGGCCGGCACGCTCGGCCCCGTGGCGGCGATGAGCTTCACCTTCAGCAGCACGCCGAGCGCCGATCGCATCGTCCTGCGCAACAACTACTTCAATCCGCTCCGCGGCGGCTGCACCCAGCTGGAAGTGGATATCGCGGCCGCGGGGCATTTGACAAGCGTCGTCTACGACTACACGGGACAACGAATCGTCTCATTGGCCGACCGCGACGTCACCAGCGGCGTGTACACCTACTCCTGGTGCGGCCGGAACTCGAGCGGCGCCCTGGTGGCCAGCGGGATTTATCTGCTGCACATCGAGGCTCCCGGACAGAAGAAAAATCTCAAGCTGATCATCCTCAAATGAAACGCCTTTCCCGTCTCATGGCCCTCGCCTGCTGCGCGCTATCCGCGGCGGCTCCAGCCATGGCCGCTTCGGGAG
>JAYVZL010000286.1:0-9570 GCA_043783505.1 Elusimicrobiota bacterium | reverse complement strand
GCCCCCCAATCCGGCGCGCGCGCCGCGGCCAGGGCCCTATCCAAAGCACCGGCGAGATCGGCTCCGTCACCGGGCGCGCAAAGAAAACCATTGGCGGGGCGACCCTCGGACGGCGTCTCGAAGACCGTGTCCCCCAGCCCGCCGGTGAGCGAGACCACGGGCACCGCGCCGTAGCGCATGGCGATCATCTGGCCCAAGCCGCAAGGCTCGAAGCGCGAGGGCATCAGAAAGATGTCGCTGGCCGCGTAGACGCGGTGCGCGAACGGCTCGTTGAAGGAGCGCTGGAAATACACCGAGCCCGCGCGGCGGCGCTCAAGTGCTGCGAACATCTCGGTCAAGGACGGGTCGCCGGTGCCGATGACGACCAGTTGGCAGCGGTCCAAGCGCGGCTCAAGCGCAGCCAAGGCGAGATCCAAGCCTTTCTGGTAGTCGAGCCGCGAGACCACGCCGATTAGCGGCCGGTCGCCGCGCGTCTCCATGCCGCACTCGCGCTGCAATGCCTCTTTGCACGCGGCCTTGCCCGCGGCCGCGTCGTCGACCGAGTAGCGGCGAGGCAGGGCCGCGTCGCGCGCGGGGTCCCACACTTCAAGATCGATGCCGTTCATGATGCCGCGCAGATCCTTCGTGCGCCGGCTCAGCAGTCCTTCCAGGCCGAAGCCGCGCTCGGAGGACTCCTGGATCTCGCGGGCGTATGACGGGCTCACGGTGGTGAGGCGGTCGGCGTGCGCGATGCCGGCCTTCAGATAGCTCACCTGTCCGTAGTACTCGAGGCTTTCCGCCGACCAGTCCTCGGGTCCGAAGCCGGCGGCCTCAAGCGCCGCGCGGGGAAAATTTCCCTGGTAGGCCATGTTGTGGATCGTGAACACGCATCCGGCTCTCGAGAAATGCGGATCGGAGGCGTAGTGGCGCTTGAGGTGCGCGGCGATCAGACCCGTCTGCCAGTCGTGGATGTGGATCACGTCGGGCTTAAATCCTATCGCCTTGGCGCCCTCGAGCACGGCCCTGGAGAACAGCGCGAAGCGCCGGTCGTTGTCTTCATGATCCTTGCCGGCGCTGCCGTAGAGTCCCTCGCGGTCGAAGAACAACGGATAATCAACGAAGTAGACCGACACGCCGCGGCGATGCAGGAAGCTCAGGCCCACGTCGATGACGCCGCCGGCCAGAGGCACTTTGAGCGTCTTGGCGATGCCGCCCTCGAGCGAGGCGGCGCGCACCGAGCGGTACTTGGGAAGGAACAGGCACACGTCATGGCCGAGCGCGCCGAGGCGCTGCGTGAGCGCGCCCACCACGTCGGCAAGGCCCCCGGTCTTGCAGAAAGGGACCGCTTCGCTCGCGGCGACGAGGATCTTCACGAACTTACGGCTGCGGTTCCACGCTGGGCGCAAGCTCCGAGACGGGCTCCGAGACGGTCATCGGCTCCACGACGAGCGGCGCTGGCGCGGCGGGCTCCAAGGGCTGAGCCTGGGCGCCGGGCTGCGCGTCCTCGGGGGAAAATCTCTCCAGAGGCGGCAGATCCTCGAGGCTGCGCAATCCGAAGTGACGCAGGAACTCCATGGTCGTGCCGTACATGAGCGGGCGGCCGACGGTCTCCTTGCGGCCCACGACCTTGACCAGGCGCTTCTCGAGCAAGGTCTCAAGCGCGGCGATGACCTCCACGCCGCGGATCTCCTCGATCTCGGCGCGGGTCAGCGGCTGTTTGTAGGAAATAATCGAGAGCGTCTCTTGAGCGGCCGTCGAGAGGCGCATGGTCGCGCGGTCGGAGAACAGCTTGCGCATGTAGGGCGCAAGCTCCGGGCGCGTGGCCATCTGCCAGCCCTCGGCGACGGCGATGAGGCGGTAGCCGCGCACGCTTTCCTCGAGCTCGCGGCGCAGGTCCTCGACGGCGGCCACGATCTTGTCCTGATCGCGCACGTTGATCAATTTGCCGAGCTCGGCCGCGGACAGGGGGCGGTCGGTGATAAAGAGCAGCCCCTCGAGGGCCAGGCGCAGCAGGGCGGGATCGTTGGCGGGCGACGGCGCCGGCGGGACGGCCGGCAGGAGCGTCTCAGGAATCATCTCGGGAATCATCTCGGGGATCGCCTCGGCGATCATCTCGGGGATCGCCTCGGCGATCATCTCGGGGGTCGTCTCGACGATCATCTCGGCGTTCTCAGCTTCCGGACTGGACATCGGCGTCTCCTGTGCTTCCGGGATTTCCTGCGTCTCCGGCGACGGGGCTTGGCTCATCGGCGGCGTCCTCCTTCTTGAAGATGGTGATATGGCCGAAATTCCCTTCCTGGCGGATGAAGATCTTTTGCAGCTTGGTCAGCTCGAGCATGGCCAGGAAGCAGGCGATGATGCCGCGGCGCTTGCGCTCGTCGGCGAACAGTTCCTCCCAGCGGATCATGGGGCGAGTCGAGAGGAGGAAGAGGATCTTCTGGATCTTTTCCTCGATCGGGAATTCCTCGCCCTCGACGGAATGGGCGTCCTCTTCCTCGGCCCCCGCCAAGATCGTCTGCAGGTGGCCCATGAGCTGGAACAGCGAGACGTTGGGCGACTTTTCGGCTTCCTCGAAATGGGGCGCGCCCCGGTAGAAGACGTTCGACATTTCCTCGGAGCGGTTGGCCAGGAACGTCGAAGCCGCCTTGAACTTCTGATACTCGAGAAGCTTGGCCGCCAGTTCCGCCGCCGGATCGGGCCCCTCTTCCGTCTCGAGGCCGGCCGCGGTGCTGGGCAGCAGGGAGCGCGACTTGACGGCCATGAGCGTGGCGGCCATGACAAGGAACTCGCCGGCGATGTCGAGGTTGAACTCCTTCATCAGCTCAAGATAGGCCAGGTACTCCTTGGTGATGTGCGCGATCGGGATGTTGTGGATGTCGAGGTCGTCCTTCTTGACGAGAAAAAGGAGCAGGTCGAGGGGGCCTTCGAACAGATCCAGCGTCACCTGATAGGCTTTCTCGTTCATGGTCGCAGCCTCATGGCGCGGCGGACGTCGTCCATCGTTTTCTGCGCGACCGCGCGCGCCTTCGCGGCTCCGGCGACGAGCACGGCTTCGACGTCGGCGGCCTTGTAGGACTCGCGGCGCTTGCGGAAGTCGTCGAAGGCCGGGGTCATCTCGGAGATCAAATCTTTTTTGCAGGCCATGCAGCCGATCTTTCCGGCGCGGCAGACGTCTCCCCGCTCGGCGACGAAGGCGGCGTCGGCGTAGAGTTTGTGCATCGCGTACACGGAGCAGCCCGGAGGATTCTCATCGCACGGCTCAGGGTGGCCCGGATCGGTCGCCGTCTTGCGCGTGGGATCGGTGTACATTCCCTTCACTGTCTTCTCAAGGGAGACGGCGGTCTCGTAGAGGTCGATGGCGTTGCCGTACGACTTCGACATCTTGCGCGAGTCGGTGCCCGGGACTTTCGGCGTCGGCGTCAGCAGGGGCTGCGGCTCGGCGAAATATTCTCCAAAAGCGTTGTTGAAGCGGCGCGTGATCTCGCGGGACAGTTCGACGTGCGGCAGTTGGTCTTGGCCCACAGGAACTTTGGTGCCGTGATACATCAAGATGTCGGCGGCCTGCAAGACGGGGTAGCCCAAAAAACCGAAAGTTCGCATCTCATGCTGCGTGGCCGCGATTCCCTTCGTCGCGGTCGAAACAGCGGTCTTGGACCCGCCTTCGGCAACCTGCTCGTGCTTGGTCTTGGCGAGCTCTTGAAGCTGCTCCTTCCACGTCGGGTTGTTCTCGAGCCAGGACAAAGGGGTGACCATGCCTAGAATCAAGGCCAATTCGGCATGCTCAGGAACGTCGGACTGCTTGAAGATCACGCACTTCGCCGGATCGAGGCCGGCGGCCAGCCAGTCGAGAACCATCTCGCGGCAGTTTTCCTGGAGCTTAGAAGTGTCGTTATAGCCCGTCGTGAGCATATGCCAGTCGACGACGGAGAAAAAGCAGGGATACTGGGTCTGGAGAGAAACCCAATTCTTCAGCGCACCCCAGTAGTTTCCGAGGTGCAGCCGGCCCGTCGGACGCATGCCGGAAAAAACAATGTCGGCGCGCTTCATTCCGTCGAGATTCTAGCCTTTTCTCGACGTAAATTCCAGATAATTGTATAGGGCCCCGCTCGGAATTGGCGGACTTTCTTCGCCCTGGTCCCGCGAGCGATCTATCGATCGACGAGTCCGCTCCGGGGTGCGGACCTAAACGAGTCAGATCAAAACGGCAGCGTAGAACTTGAAATCGTCGGTCTGTCGGACGTGATTTGCTTTCTTTGAGGGGGCCTGTTATACTGGCCCTGTGACTAGAGGTGATTTGGCGTTTAGCTGCGTGCTCGTCAAACAGCCCAAGGGGTTTACGGCTCTTTGTCCGGACCTCGATGTTGCCTCCGAAGGGGCTACCGCGGCCAAGGCGAAACGCATGCTTCAAGAGGCGATCGAGTTGCACTTGGAAACGGCCTTCGAGAACAACCTTCCTTATCTACGGCCCCTCAGCCCCGATCAAGATCCGCGGAAGACATCCCCGGATGAAATCGTAGCGACGTTCAATATCCGTGCGGACCTGTCCGTTCAGGTCCATGCCTAAGCTTCCGCAGATCAAACCCAGCCGACTTATGCGAGCCCTCCAACGTCTTGGGTTTCAGATCGTGCGGCAAAAGGGCAGCCACGTCCAACTCAAGAAAGCCAATCTCCTGGTTACGGTGCCTCATCACGCGGGAGATCTCAATCCGGAGACGCTGCGCTCGATCCTGCGCCAAGCGAAGCTCACGTTTGACGATCTATCCGACGCGCTATAGCACACGAGCGGACCGCAGGGCTTTCGCGTCCACTCTCAGGAATAAATTCTGCGTTTCCGTCAGCACGGCGCCCTCGCCGCTGAGTCGCCCCCTCGGGCCGCCGGCTCATGTTGGAAGCATAGAGCCCCGGCAGAAAGCTGCTAATTTTTCAGTAAAAATCGATTTTTACGGATCAAAATAAACCAGACAAGGGCCGTGGCGTAGAGCTTAAAATAGCCGGCGAAAAGAGCCCAGTGTCCCATGCCGAGATTTACGGCGACCGACTTCGTCGAATTGAGAACGGCCAAAACGATGATCGAGACCCGCAAACCCATCGAAATATCGGATTCAAGGGCCGCCAGCGCCGAAGGGATCAGCAAAAAGTAGGCGTAGTCCTTGAAGCGCGGCGCCGACAACGCGTAGGCCGCGCACAGAAGCAGGATGGTGGCCCGTTTCTTGGCGGCCTCGTCTTGAGCCGCGGACCAGATGCGGCGCAGTGCGACGCCGGTCGCGGCCGCGATGCTGACGGCCCAAGGCGCGAACAACCAGTGAGCCCGCCGCACGGCGACGAGACGCTCGTCGGGACCGGTCTCTAGAATGTGCTCGATGAAACCGAGCACGGAGCAGTTGTTGGGACCGCGCTCGTAGCGCCAGCCCTCTTTAATATCCTGAAGGCGCAGCCAAAAGCTCTCGAGCATCCCCGGGTGCAGCACTCGGTTTAGGCCGAACAACAAGATCATCGCCGTCGCTCCGATGATAAACGGACGCCAGCCCGGCTTCGGACGAAGAAGAACCAGGATGAGAAAGGGCGCGGGCTGCATCTTGAGCTGGGCCGCGACGGCGATCAGCAGGACGTAGGCCATGTCGCGTCCGTCTATATATAACGCGAATCCCGCCCAGATCAGCAGCTGCTCGAATGAAGCCCCATTTCCCGAATGAAGCGAAACCCAAAGCGGGCCGCCAAAGGCAAACAAAGCAAAGAGCAGTCGAGCCGCGTCGGGTCCCGCGCCGAGAAAGCGCTTCTTCCAGATAAACAGCATGCCCAGAAAGATTAGGACTTGAAAAGCGTTCCAGACGCGCCCGGCTAGCGACGAATTCCAGTCGAAAAAAATGGTGATCGGACGATAGAGATCGAAAGCCAGCGGAGGATACAGACATGGATAGGTCACGTCGTTGATGACAAGGTCGCGAGCGTACGGATCTCCGCCGGAAGCTAAAACCCGCGCGCAGGAAACGCAGATTTGAAGATCAAGAAGCTTGCCGGGCACCCATAGGAAGGCCGCGGAAATCGCCAAAATCGCGGCGAACAGAAACTTTCGCTTCTTCGACCGATTTATTTTCTGGTCTTTTTCCGTCATCTGTTCGTGCCGTGGGTTTACTATTGATAATCACTAGTTCCGGAACTAGTGATTATCAATAGTGATTCGTTTTTTTACTTGACCTTTGAAGACAACCATGACACCGCTGCCGCCCGTGTCTTCAATTTCCCAGCCCGCTGAAGGCGAGCGGCTTCGTTCAAGATCTCGTGAAAGTCCGGTCCAGGCTCGAGCCCTGCCGCGATCAGGTCTTTGCCCAATAAAAAACAGGGCTTGAGCGCGGCGGGCGGAAGCTTGGGCGCAAGCCGGCGCACGGCGGCGACGATCTCCGGAACAGGCGCGATCCGCGGCGATTGATCGGAAAAGGCCACGTTCAGCGTCTCGCGCAGACGCGTGCGCAGATGATGCTCGTGGGGGAAGGCCTCGATGAAGGCCCGGCCTTTCTCCGGACCGAGCGCCAGCGCCAGCGCGGTCAGGCGCGGCTCGACTCCGGCGGGCATCTTTTTGCTCCAGGATAATTCGGGATGAAGCAGGCCAAGATAGCCCCAATCACTCAATAGAGCGAACGCCGGCCCTGGATCTTTCTCTCCGAGCAGGCACGTCAGCTCATGGAGCAGACGATGCGGCGAGAGCTTCGCCGCATGGCCGGCGGCTAAAGCCGCCTTGGCCGAGTCGACGAGCCCCGGCGCGGGACGGAGCTTGAGTCGGGCCGCGAAGCGCGCGGCGCGAAACACCCGCGTGGGATCGTCCCGGAAGCTGGCCGGATGCAGAACGCGCAGGACCCGATCCTTGAGATCGCGCGCGCCGCCATAAGCGTCGATCAAGGCCCGCGAGCCGTCGTCGAGCCTCACGGCCAGCGCGTTGACCGTGAAGTCCCGACGGAACAAATCCTGCTCGATGGCTACGCCGACCGTGTTGACCACGGGCAGGCACGCCGGGTCGCAATAGGTCTCGGCACGCGTGGTCGCGACGTCGACGCGGAACTTCGCCTTTGAAACGAGACGGCGCGTGCCGAAGCGGCCGAAAGACTCCACGCGCCCGCCGAGCAGGCGGGCCGCCGCGCTCGCGATCGGATCGGGATCGCCGGCCACGGTCAGGTCAAGATCGAAGTTCGGGCGGCGCAGAAGCCAGTCGCGCACCGGCCCGCCCACCGCGTACAATCGCAGACCATGGGCGCGGGCCTCTTGCGCCAGCGGCTCCAGTATCTTCGCGGAGGCCGCGGGGATGGCGACGCGGACTGGAACGCGCGTCAACCGGCCGCCATCGTGGGCGGCGGCAGGCCCATGCTCGGGTCCTTCATGAGCTTCTCGAGATAATCGGACCAAGCCGTGAGGCGGTCGTTGGCCGCGACCAAGGTCTTTATCCCTTCCATGATGGAGGCGCGCGTAGCGGTCTTTCCCGTGTAGGGCAGCCAGGAGGGCGCGCCATTTTCGCGAGCCCACGCAGGGCTGGCTCGATAGACGGACAGGCCAAGATCCTTGGCGAAGTGCGCCATCACGTCGCGCTCGGCGCGCCGCCAGTCCTCGAACTCCAGGAGCTGGGCGAGGCCGTCGGGACCGAAGAAAATATCGGGCTCGTGGCCGATGGGCAGGCGCTCGCCCAACGCGCCGCGCATCGCGGCGAAGTCCGCCGCCATTTTTTCCCGCCACTTCGCCTCCTCGGCGCGATAGGATGCCGGGAAGACGAAGGCCAGGATCTCGTCGTCGGGCTCATAGTAGATCCACGCCGCCTCGGGAATGAAGGCCGCGCTGCAGGAGGGGCACAAGAGCATGTTGACTTCCGAAGCCTTGGCCTGGTCGCGCAGGACCGCGTCCTTGCCGCCATGCACGAAAGTCCAGATGGGGGCGTCGAAGCCGTCCGTGCAGGTGGGGCAGTTCGCGTCGATCGTTCCTTGAAATGACATGGGGCGAGATTATAGGACTTGAACGCTCAGCGCGCCAAGCGGCGAAAGTATTCCTTGATCGCCGCGTCGGACTGAGCCGGGCGCGGCTCGCGCAGCGAGCGCTCCAGCTCCTCGCGCAACTCGCGAGGAGGGCGGTAGTCTTCGGCCGACGGCAGGCGCACGTGCCCAAGGGAAGTCCCGCGCTGGCCGCCGGAACCCCCGCCGGGCCGCGCGCGCGTCGCGCCCCCCTGCATCCCGAAAGGTTGGCCCATTGCCTCGCTCATGCCGCTCGCCGATGGCTCGCCTGCGGAGGACTTCTTTTCTCCCTCCTGCAGGATCGCCAGCGCCGCTTCACCGCGGCGCAGGCCCTCGGCCGCGTCGCCGCGGCGCAGGGCGCCCTCGCCCGTTTCCTGCTCGGACAGCGCCGCGTCGATGCGCCCCACCGGGCCGCCCGGCAGGTAGCCGAGGATCTTGGCCGCGTCGCTCACCTCGCGGCGCAGGCTCCCTGTCTTGCCGCGAGCCAAAGCTTGGGCATCGGCCGCCTCGCGCGCGGCGGACGGATCAGGCGCGTCGCCATCGACGCCGCGCTCGAGAGCGGCGGCGGCTTGCGCGCGTCCCGCGGCGCGCAGGCTCTTGATCGTCTGATCGATCTTGCCGGCGCCGAGGCTTTGACGGGCGCTTTTTAATTCGCGCTCGGCCTCGGGAGGCGGAGAAGAGGCGAGTGCTGAGTCGATGTCGTCCTGGGTGCGCCGGAGCAGGTCTTTTTGGGCGCGCAGGGTCGCGGCCTGGCGCGCGGCCTCGCGCCGGCGCGCCGCTTCGACCGCTTTCTCTTGGGCTTCGACGGCTTCATGCCAAGCCTTGGACGCGCGGCTAGCACTTTCCTTGGCGCGGCCGGCCGCGGAGCTCGCCGAGCGCTTGCCGGACTCGCGCAGACCTTTGGCCAGGTTAGAAAGCGTCTGAGCCAACTGCCGCGCGGCTTTGGCCGCCCCGGCCGCGTCGCCGCTTTGCAGCGCTCGACGCAAGTCCTTGGCCGACTGGCGCGCGCCCTCAAGAGGCAGATCGCGGACCTTCCTCGTCTCCGGCGCCGACTCGGGAAGCGCGTCCACGGACTTTCGCAGTTCCTCGAGTGCGGCGTCCACGCCGGCCAGCGCCTTCTGCAGATCGGCAAGCTCCGCCGGCGAGGAGCCTTTGCCGAGCGCGGCCAGGGCGTCGAGAGCCTGCCCCATGTCCATGCTCTCGCTCTCCGCCCCGCGCGCGTTTTCGGCCATGTCCTGCGCGCTCTGCAGGGCCGCGCTCTCGCGCAAAGCCGCGGCCGCGGCGCGGGCCTGCTCGGCCAAGGCCGTCTGCTCGCGCGCCGCGCGCGGCAGGTCGCGCTCCTTGAGCGCGGCCTCGGCCTTGGGCAGTCCCTGCATGCCGGCCTCGGCCAAGCTCTCGGCCGCCGCCGCCGCTTGGTCTGAAAGCCCGGGGTTGGCGCGCGGATCCGCTTGCAGGGCATTGTTCCACGCCATCATCGCGTTGGCCGAGGCGGACCAGCGCCCCGGTAAAGGGCGCGAGGCCTCCTTGGCCGCCGCCTCGTCTCCCGACTTAGCCGCCGCGGCCGCGGCCTCGGCGGCCTGCGCCGCGCGGTCGAGCGCCTCGA
>JAYVZL010000285.1:0-3801 GCA_043783505.1 Elusimicrobiota bacterium | reverse complement strand
GGGGTCCTCGAAGGGATTGGCCGCGTGCACGGCCGGGCACGACAAAACGGCCGCGTTCCAAAGTCCCGGGTGCCGAAGCGCCAGCTCGGAGGCATTGTGGCCTCCCATGGACATGCCCCAGAGCGAGCGCCTCTTGGGTGTGCCCACGCGCGCTTCGATCTCGGGCATGACGGAATCGATGAAGTCGTCGAGCAGGACGACCTCGCGCCGACCCGGCTCGGCGCTGATGAGCCAGTTCGTCCCGAACGTCACGCTGACGACCGTCGGCGCGGGGAGGCGGCGCTCCTTGAACCGCTTGAAGAACACTCGGGACAGGCCGATCGCGTTCCAGCTCTTCTCGTCGCCGCCCGAATAATGAAGAAAATAAACGAGCGAACCCGGGTCTCGCTCGCCCTTGCCGGCGCGGTAGGCGCAGGCGCGGTGCCGCGCGGCGGTCCAGCAGTCGACTTCGGGCGCGTCTCCCATGAGCCGGTAGCCCCCGTAGTGCGCCGCCCGCCTCAGATTGGAGCGCACGCTCGAGCATCCCGACAGGAGCAATAGAAACGCCGCGAAGGAGAGTTGAGTGTAAATTATGCCTGATGCTACTCCATCGGGATGCCGGGGAGCGTTGCGAAAACATGGTATGACTGCGACATTCTCGCCGGGGCGATGCTGGGCCGCCTAATACACCTTCGCCATATTAACGGCGCCTTCCACGCATAGCCCAATCATTTCATCGCAACTATGCTTTCCCATACATGAAGCCAAATGATGCGAACGGAAGACTTCCACTCGAGACGCGCCCGTTTCGAATCCTGATCCTTTCGGGCTCGGGACGGCGGCAGTACAACTGTCCCGGCGTGGATTCCAAATCGCGCGCGCTGATGCTGCGCATGGCGGAACGGCTCCCGCAGGAATGGGAGATTGATTTCGAGGACTTGGGGAACATCTTCGGCCGCTCGCGCATCCAGAGCTGCAACGCCTGCGTCTCCACCGCGATGGCCCTTTGCGTTTGGCCCTGCAATTGCTACGAGCCGAACAACTCGAAGGAGCCGGACCTGATGTGGGACCTTGACCTTTATGCCCGGCTCGATCTCGCCGACGCGTGGGCGATTATCGGCCCGCTTAATTGGTACGGCCCCACGAGCAACCTCAAGCTCATGTTCGACCGCCTGGTCTGCATGAACGGCGGCAACCCGCGCGAAGACCTCATCGACCACAAAAATCCCGAGCTCGCGGTGAAGCTGGAACATTCCCCCGAATGGACGGCGTTGAGCCAAAACCATCTGGAAGGCCGAACGGCCGGGTTCTTCTGCTACGGTGACGGCGGCGGCGACGAGTTCGACGGCGACGGGCGGCCGAAGCTGCTCCGTCACAAGCAATACTTCGAGCCGGATCAAGAGATCTTAAAGGACGGTCGCGACGGTTATGCGCCGCTGGTTTGGCAATGTCGATATGGGGGCATCGAAGTTCCGGATTCCCTGTGGCGGTATGTGGAATTCGGACGCGGTCAAAAGTACAGCGACAACCAGGCCGAGCACCTTGCGGCGAACGGCTGGGTCTTCCCCGCGTTCGACGACTGGACGACCGCCTTCGCGGAATTCGTGCGCGCCAAAGGCAAGGTGCCGGCCGGGCGTTATCGAGCGTATGACTACAAAAATCCATCGCATCGCTTGGCGGACGCAAAGTTGAAATGGCGCGAGTTGCGGATGAAATGGGGCATGGCGCCCGCTGGTTCCTCACCGAAAAGGCAAGAGGTTCTCGATCTAAATCGAGACACGGGACGCGACGCGAAGAAATCTGAGGGAGAAAAGCTGCGTGAGTGAGTCGAGAAGATTTTGGCTGAACAGGTCTTTTTGGAAATGGACCTCCATCGGCCTTGCCCTCATCTCCCTTGGCCGCCATGCTGGAAGCAAGTGGCGCGCGGGCTCACTTCCGCGCAGGACCTAACGGACCTCCACGATGAGGCCGGCGCCGGAAATGAATGAGAATAAATTCCGCGTGGCCGCTTCGTCCAAATCCGCGGCGGCGGCCAGCGCTTCGGCTAACGGATGGCCTTCGCGCAACGATTTCAATGCTGATGCTTCAGGAGCGGCGAGGACGCGGGTAAACACCGCAGTGTCGCCGCTCTTATACAGGAGGACGTTCTGAGGGGCTTCCCAGTCCTACCGACTCAATGGAGAGTCATCCGCGCAGTCCCGCATCCACAGGCCATGGGGGGAATGTTTGAACGACAACACTTGAACGGCGGAGCCGAAAATGAGAATGGAATTCTCTTTAACGGCGACGGATAGATTATTCGCTGTGAGACCGGCATGGGGCGCGGCGTGAAAAATCTCCTTAAACGACCATTCCAAGTTGCCAAGATCGCCGATAAACGGCGCGCAATTTTTGAAGCGCTTCAGCAGAAAATCGGAGAACGAGCGGCCATAATCGGACAAATTGTGGTCACCAAGGATTCGCCAACACGCCTCAAACGTTTCACCGAGGGCCTCGGTCATCCGCGCGGGGTAACCGCCGCGATAAACGTCCACGGCGTCAGCAGCGGACAGCTTGCCGCCGCCCTGCACTGAGGCGATCAATTCGCGGTCGGCTTCGCCGAACACCGAGCGAACGAAACCTTTTTGGAGCAGCTCAAGCCGGGAGGGCATGCTCCTCCCGAGCGATGTCGATGGCTTTGATGGCCTCCGTCTCAAGAGCTTCCCAGTCCGGTATCGCCTCATCCCACTCGATGAGAACAGGCACCTCGGGAACACGCCTGATTGCGCGCCGGTACAATTCCAAAACCGGATCGGTGGGGGCTCGGGAGTGGGTGTCGAATAAGAAGGTGCCCATGTCTGAGTAGCCGCCGAGGTGGAACTGCGCGATGAGGTCACTCGGTATCGCGTCGATATAATCTTCGGCCTTGAATCCGTGGTTGCTCGCGCTCACGAACACGTTGTTGACGTCTAATAAGATTTTGCATCCAGATCGCTTCGCGATCGCGACTAGGAAGTCTTCTTCTTTCATTTCGGAGGACTTATAGGTCAGGTAGCTCGACACATTCTCAAGCGCGATGGCTCGTCCCAGAAAATCCTGGACGCTTGATACGTTAGCAACCACGGTCTTGACCGCCTCTTCCGTGTACGGCAAAGGCAGCAGATCGTGAACATTGCTTGCGTGCGCTCCGGTAAAACAAAGATGGTCGGTGACGAGCATCGGCTCGACGATTCCGATCAGGCGCTTGAGCCGCTCAAGGTAGCCGGGCCGGGGGCCCTCCACGCCGCCGATGGACAGCGACACGCCGTGCAGCGCGACGGGATAATCCGCACGTATCCTCTTCAAGACCTCGAGCGGGCGGCCTTCAGTGTCCATATAGTTCTCGCTGATCGCCTCAAACCAGCGGACCGGGGTGCAGGGACGCTCGAGCAGGCGCGGAAAATGCGCGGAGCGCAGCCCCACGCCCACCATCGCGTCCGCCGCTTTACGAGGGCTAAGCTTCACTAAACCTCGCGTGTTCAGCTTCAGCGCAGTTGTCGAGGGTAGGTTTATCATGGTTTCCATAGTGTACGCTGAAAGCGCGGCTTCAGATCCATCGCCCGATGAATCCAGCAATCATGATCAAACACCTCGGACGCGTCGTATTCGCTTTGGGCCTGCCCGTCTCCGCCGTCGAAACCGTTTTTCGCAGCGCGCCGGGCGAGACCTCGCTCTCGGAGCTTTACAGCTCGGAGGGCTGCAACCTGCGACCTTTCCCCCGGCAGCGGGAACCAGCGCTCAAGTGCCGTCAACGCGCATAGGACCGAGATGACGGCTGTCAGCGTGAAGCTCTGCGTCATGGCG
>JAYVZL010000284.1:0-3817 GCA_043783505.1 Elusimicrobiota bacterium | reverse complement strand
CCCCCCCCGCGGGCTGCGCGGCCGCCGCCGCAGGAGCGTCCGGGGAAGAAGGTTCCGTCCTCGAGGGCCAGCCACGCTTTATCGTTCATAGAAACATCCCCATTACATTGTATCAGTGCCGGAAGTGCCTCATGCCCGTCATGACCATCGCGAAATTGTGCTCGTCGGCCGCGGCGATCACCTCGGCGTCCTTGATGGAGCCGCCGGGCTGGACGATCGCCGAGATGCCCAAGGTGGCGGCGGCGTCGATGCCGTCGCGGAAAGGGAAGAAGGCGTCGGAGGCGAGCACCAGCGCCGTGGGCCCCTCGTTGTCGCGCAGCCAGAGCTTGAACTTGACGCCGGCCATGTGGACGGAGTCCACGCGCGACATCTGTCCGGCGCCGATGCCCACGGTCCGGTCGGGGCCGGCCAAGACGATGGCGTTGGACTTGACGTGCTTGGCGGCCGTCCAGGCGAAGCGCAGGGCGGCCTCTTCCTTCGCCGTCGGCGCGCGCTTGGAGACGACTTTCCAGTCGGCGCCGGTGATGGCGCGGTCGGGCTCGGTCACGAGGACCTCGTCGCCGATGGAGCGCAGCTGAAGCGCCGCGGTCGGCCGCCGGGTGCGAGTTAGGATGCGCACGTTGGGCTTCTTCATGAGGATCTCAAGAGCCTCGGGCTCGTAGCCCGGGGCGACGAGCACCTCGACGAAGCGCTTGGACAAGAGCTCGGCGATCGCGCGCGTGACCGGGCGGTTGAAGGCCAGAGCGCCGCCGAAGGCCGACAGCGGGTCGGTGGCCCAGGCTTTCTCGAAGGCCTCCTCGATCGTGGCACCGACGCCGACGCCCGCCGGCGTGACGTGCTTGAACACCACCGCCGCGGGAGCCTCGAAATCCGAGACCGCGTCCCAGGTGCCGGCGGCGTCGAGGAGGTTGTTGTAGGACAGCTCCTTGCCGTGGAGCTTGGCGAAGGACATGCCCGCCTCGCCCGCGTACAGGGCCGCCTTCTGGTGTGGGTTCTCGCCGTAGCGCAGGTCCGAAATCTTGATCAGCCGGCTTTCCAGCGCGACGGGAAAAGGGCCGCTTTCCGCGCCGCTCTTTTCGCCCGACCAGGCGCGGGCGATCATGGCGTCGTACTCGGCGGTGTGGCGAAAGGCGCTCAGCGCCAGGCGTTTTCGCGTCTCGAGGGTGAGGCGGCACTGTTCCCCCGAAAGCTCGGTAAGCACCGCAGCGTAGTCCGACGGCGCGGTCAGAACGCCCACGTCCTCGAAGTTCTTGCCCGCGGCGCGGATTAGAGCCACGCCGCCGATGTCGATCTGCTCGATGACGGACTGCTCATAGGGATCCTTGACCTCGGCGACGGTTTTGGCGAAGGGATAAAGGTTGACGACGACGAGATCGATGGGCTCGAGGCCGAAGAGCTCGGCTTCCCGGACTTGCTTGGGATCCTGCCGGCGGAGCAGGATGGCGCCGTGAACGTGCGGATGCAGGGTCTTGACGCGGCCGTCGAGGATCTCCGGAAAGCCCGTCATGGTTTCGAGCGGTCTCACGGGCAGGCCGGCCTGAATTAGAACCTTGAACGTGCCCGAGGTCGACACGAGCTCCACGCCGAGCTCGTGCAGCCCCTTGGCGAACTCGACGACGCCGGTCTTGTCGGAGACGGAGATGAGCGCGCGCTTCATGCGCGGCGAGGCGTCATGCGGCGGAGACTTGATCGTCAGTCGTCCGCCCTCGATCTTGGCGCGGCCGTCGGCGAAGAGGGCGGCCGCGCGGGGATAGATCCAATGCTCTTGGGCGCGCACGCGCGCGGCCAGGGTCTCGGGCGTGTCGCCGGCGAGCACGGGAACGGTCGCCTGCAGGACGACGGGGCCGTGATCATACTCCTCGTCGACGACGTGCACGGTCGCTCCGGTGACCTTGACGCCCATGGCGACGACGGCCTCATGCACCTTGCGTCCGTACATGCCCTGGCCGCCGAAAGCGGGCAAGAGAGAGGGGTGCACGTTGAGGATGCGGCCGTTGTAGGCTTCGATAAGAGGACGCTTTATTTTCAACATGAAGCCGGCCAGGCAGATCAGCTCGACGCCGCGTTTTCGGCACTCTTGCGCGAGGAAGGCGCTGTACTCCTCTTCGGTCGTGTGGTCGCAGAGCGGGCTGACCAAGGTCTCGATGCCCGCGCGCTGGGCCCGGCGCACGGCTCCGGAGTCTTCCTTGTTGGAGACGACCAGGATCACCGAGCCGCGCACGCGCCCGTCGGCGCAGGCGTCGAGTAGGGCCTGCAGGTTGGTGCCTTCTCCGGAGGCGAAGACCGCGATCTTCAAACGATCTCCACCTCATGCTTGCCGGCGACGATCTCGCCGACGAGGATCGCCTCGGGCAGGGCCTTTTTTGCGACTGCCAGGCTGTCGGGGCGGATGACGATGACCAGCCCCAGCCCCATATTGAAGGTGCGCCACATCTCCTTCTCGGGCACGTTGCCGCGGCGCTGGATCTCGCGGAACAGGAGGTTAGGCTTCCAAGCGTCTTTGCGGAAGATCGCCTTGCGTCCGCGCGGCAGGATGCGGGGCACGTTCTCGACTAAGCCGCCGCCGGTGATGTGCGAGAGACCGAGGATGATGCTCTCGTGGTCGCGCAGGGCTTTCTTGAGTGCGGTCACCTCGTCGACGTAGATGCGCGTGGGGGTCAGAAGCGCTTTGCCGAACTTGGCGAGATCGCGGCCCTTGAACACTTGACGCGCCAGGGAGTAGCCGTTGGAGTGCAGGCCCGAGGAAGGAAGGGCGAGGATCAGGTCTCCGGGATAGATCTTTGAGCCGTCGATGACCTCCTTGCGCTTGACGATGCCGACGGCGAAGCCGGCCAGGTCGTACTCGTGCTTGGGGTACATGCCCGGCATCTCGGCGGTCTCGCCGCCGAGCAGGACGCAGCGGCCCCGGCGGCAGCCCTCCATGATGCCGGCGATGATGCTCTTGGACGTCTTTAGGCTGAGCTTGCCGGTGGCGTAGTAGTCAAGAAAGATCAAGGGCTTGGCGCCGCAGCAGACCAGGTCATTGACCGACATGGCGACCAAGTCGATGCCGATGGTGTCGTGCTTGTCGAGGGCGAAGGCGAGCTTGAGCTTGGTGCCCACTCCGTCGGTGCAGGCCACCAATTCCCAGGGCCCGTCGCCGTCGAGGTCGAGGGGGAACAGTCCCGCGAAGCCGCCGATAGCCGGGGCCTTCTTCTGGATATGGTCGACGAGCTTGTCGGCCAGGTCGATGTTCACGCCGGACTTGCGGTAGGTCAAAGTCGCGCTAGACATGTTTCTTCTCCGTGCGGCTGCCGGGCTTGACGACGGGAACGCCCCCGCGGCAAGGCGGGCATTCCTCCGGCCTCCAGGCCGGGACCGACACGGCCCAAAGGGCCGAGTACGGCACGCCAAGATTTGATTTACCCTCGGAACGGTCCACCACCGACGCCGCGCCGACGACGCGCGCGCCCGCCGCGCGGACGACCGCGAACACCTCTTTGGTGGACTTGCCGGTGGTCACGACGTCCTCGACGACGAGAATTTTTTCATCGGGCTTGAGGGCGAACCCTCGGCGCAGGACCATCATACCATCCGCGCGCTCGGTGAAGTAGTGGCGCACGCCGAAAGCGCGCGCGACTTCATGGCCGATCATGAGCCCGCCCATGGCGGGGGAGAGGACCAGATCCGGCTTCCCGGAACACTTGGCGGCTATGTCTCGGCCGAGAGCCTCGGCCGCGCCGGGCTGGGCGAGGACAAGAGCGCATTGGAGATAGCGGTCGCTGTGAAGTCCTGAGGAGAGAAGGAAGTGGCCCTTGAGCAAGGCGCCGTGGTCGAG
>JAYVZL010000283.1:0-3822 GCA_043783505.1 Elusimicrobiota bacterium | reverse complement strand
TGAACCAATCTATTCCTGGGGTACGAGCCTCAATGGTGCTCAGGCAAACACGCTCAATGCAGATGAGAACAGGGTAGTGCTGGAAAACCGTAACCTCTTCAACTATAACAATTCATTTAATGGAAGCACCCAACACGGGGTAGGCATCGGTGCCCGTTCTGCCCGCCCATCCAGCTGCGGCGTCGGCGATGGTTGGTGGGCGCGACGGATCAAGGCGGTAACTGGGATACGACCCACGGCGACTCAAATGACGGCACCCTCGACAAATGCACGGCCACAAATATCTGGGCCAATGCATTCTACACTCCGCTGAGCTATCCCCATCCTCTGATCAGCGGTACACCAATACCGACCGATCCGCCTCCCAGCCAACCAATAGGTTTATCCGTTCGTTAAATCGCCCCCTCAGTTGCGCGTAGACGGCGTGTCAACGGGCTGGACAACGTACGCGGCGTGGTCTTCAACACCGGACGCGACGGGAATGTTGCGCGAAAGTTGATATGTCGCGGGCGCTTTAGACGCGGGGCGGCCGAATAAAACTAACGGGACAAGGTGAGGAAAGAGGCTTGGATCTCGCGGGAACGGGCCTTGGCGACGCCGGCACGATCGGCTAGGTCATTCCAAAGATCCACGGCGGCTTCCACTTGGTCGATGATCGCGGCAGCCTGGGATCGGGCCACACCCGCCTGCTCGGCCAAGCGCAGGATATGCGTTCGCTCCGGGCGCTTGCCCTCACCGGCGAGCGTCATGCTGTGCTCGCCGCCGGTACCGGGAGCGTGCACGAGGTCATAGGCGGGCGACAAGGTCCAGTCGCCGCTCTCATCATTTAGAGTGAAAGCGAAATTCTTGACGTGGTCGTCCCGATTGTGGGCCGCCTCGTTAAATACCATCCGCCGCAAGGCCCGCAGCACGTCTTGGTGGTTGCGCGTCAAAAGCGACGCGGCCTTGAGAAGGTCTGCGTAATCGGCCGAGGGAACGCGGAAATTCGACTGGATGAGGTTGCCGAACGTGTGGACATGAAACCGCCGGTTGCCCTCTCGATCGAACCGCTTGACCCCGAAAAAATTCCCTTCGGAAGTTCTGAATAGGCGAGTCGGGGGCATATCGATACCGGCGGCGGCCGCCATCAGAGCATAGGCGTATTCGAGAGGCCCGGCGTCGGGCATGTCCTTCTTAGCCGCGAACTTGACGATCCAATGCTCAAAGCCCTCCGGCAGGTCGTCTTCGCCGGAGAGGAGCCGATCGGCCTGCACACCGACCAGCACCTTGGGACGTGCGCCGCCCGGCGAGCCGCCCGCCCGCAAAAGCTGCGGCAGCACGTCCACGGCGGCGCCGGCCAGGATGTCTTGAGACTGTCGGGCGAGGTCGTGCAGATCGAATACGGAGCCGACGTTATCACGTTCGAGCGGGGGGTGATAGGTCAGCGCCCCCATCGTCCGCGTGCCCAACCAAGACAGACGTTCCAACGGACCGATCTCGGCCAAATTCCGGTCCAACGAGCGGAAATGCCGATCCATCAGAAGCAGGCCCCACCCATCCGGCAGGGAGTCGTCGAACACCCCCGGCAGCGGCCCGAAGTCGAGGGCCGCATGCTCAAAGAGCCCGCCTGTAAAGGGCAGGCACAAGGGCGACAGGCTCAGGCCGGTGCTCAGAAACTCCGGCGTGTACTCGAAGTAGACCCGGCCCCGGTCCTCTGCCAAAACGCCGACGGCGAGAGAGTCGCCGGGACGGCGCGTGAAACGGACCGAGAGCTTTTTCAAATTCGTCCTCTCTGGCGAGCCGGCTTGGCGGCACGTTGCTCTAGTTCCGCAAGGCTTCGCGGCGCCGACGATCGAAACAGCTTATTTAGTTCATCGAGACGTGATAGGGCGTGAGCGACTTTTAAAATCAGTTCCCAGGAAGCCTTGCCTTCGTTCTCGAAGCGCTTGAGCGATGCCGCAGTCACACCGGAACGCTTTGCCAATGTTTCCCGCGTCCAGCCCTTCTGCACCCTCAGCGCGCGCAAGCGTTCTGCCAGCATCTTACCCATCTCCGCGGGACCAAGCAGCGTAAGAACCGTTGCGTTCATGCCACAGTATACATGAAAAAAACAGAATAGTCAATATATTATCTATTAATGTTAATATAAAATTTAAAGGATAATTTATTATCTATTAAGCGTCGCCCGGGGTAGCGAGGGGTACATGAAAAATAAACTAATACGTGGTTGATATTCAACCATTTATAGGTTATAATATAAAAAATGTACTCACGCAATCTCACCCTGGCGCTCAGCGCGGCCCTCTCCGATAGTCCTGTCGTCTTCCTTAACGGTGCCAGGCAAACCGGGAAGAGCACTCTCACCCAGGCGCTTGCTGCGAGCACCCATCCCGCTCGCTACCTCACTTTAGACGACATGAGCGTCCTCTCAGCCGCGAAAAACGATCCCCAAGGCTTTCTAGCAGGTCTCAATGGGCCTGTCATTCTGGACGAAATTCAAAGAGCCCCCGAGCTATTCTTACCGCTAAAGGCCGAAGTGGACCGCAACCGGCAGCCCGGGCGTTTTTTTCTGACCGGATCGGCCAGCGCTTTGGTTCTTCCAAAGCTCTCGCAATCCTTGACCGGCCGCATGGAGATCCTGACCCTGTGGCCGCTCTCGCAAGGCGAAATCGCGGGAGTCAAGGAAGAGATCATCGACGAGCTCTTCAAAACGGATGCCGCGATGCTGTCCTTTCAGCCGTCGACACGTGAAGAACTTTGGGAACGAGTCGCGCAAGGAGGCTATCCGGAATCCTTAAGCAGGCCCCAGCCCGAGCGGCGCCGGGCTTGGATCGATTCCTACCTTGCCACGATCATCGAGCGCGACGTCCGCGACCTCGCTAATATCGAGGGCCTCACGCAACTGCCGCGCCTGCTCAATCTTCTGGCGATCCGGACCGCAAGCTTGATGAATTACGCTGAACTCTCGCGCTCCATGGGGATAGCGCAAACCACGCTCAAACGCTATCTCGCCCTGCTTGAAGCGACCTTCCTGCTCCGCCGTCTGCCGCCCTGGAGCGGTAACCTGAGCAAGCGGCTGGTCAAGGCCCCAAAGCTCTTTCTCAACGATACCGGACTTGCGGCCGGCCTGCTGGCCGTCGACGCCGCCCGCCTCGGCACCGATGGGAACTTGTCGGGTCCGCTTCTGGAAACCTTCGTCGTGGCGGAGCTGACCAAACAGATTGGTTGGAGCAAAACAAAACCGCGCATGTATCACTTCCGAACGCAAGCCGGACACGAAGTCGATGTGGTCCTCGAGGACGCCCAAGGCCGCTGCGTCGGTGTCGAGGTCAAGGCCGGCTCCGTAGGCGCTGGCGACTTCAAGGGACTCAAGGCCCTGGAAGAGGCGCTCGGAAAACGCTTCGTGCGCGGCGTCATCCTCAATACCGGTCGGGAAACAGTCCCCTTCGCTCGGAATATGCACGCCCTGCCCATAAACGCCTTGTGGCAGTTTGCCGCGTAGTCGGCATTAACTCCCGCTCGCAGCGTCCACAGGAGCGCGCCTGCGATTTACCCTATTTTTACCCCAGTTTTACCGTATTCCCTTCAACCGGACATTAGTTTTTGAGATGGTGGGTCTATACTGATCCCATGAACGCGACTCGATCGACCCAGACGAGCCGGTTGAGCAAGAAGCTTCTCGTTCTCATCGCCGCCTCCTTCCTGCCGGTCGTCACCTGCCAGGCCGCGTTCCAGGTTCCCCTAAGCAGCGTTCGCGCCGCCTCCATGGGCTCGGCCTCCATGGCCGCCGCCGACGAGGCCGCAGCCCTCTTCATCAACCCCGCCGGCCTGGCTCTGATGAAT
>JAYVZL010000282.1:0-3831 GCA_043783505.1 Elusimicrobiota bacterium | reverse complement strand
ACCCGTTCCCATTCCGAACACGGCCGTTAAGCCTGCCAGGGCCGATGGTACTAACGCCCAACTCGGCGTTGGGAGAGTAGGTCGTCGCCGGTCTCATAAACCTCTTGAATCATTCTGAAATAAACGGGCTCGGGTTTCGCCGCGCGATCTGGACCGCGATTCTTGCGCTTTCGGCCTTTCCGGCCGGAGCGCAGCTCGTGGGCACGACCGCGCGTCAGGCGTCGAGCGGCTCTTTGAAATTTCTGGCCTATTACCAGGGCGTCGACGATCAGAGCGTCAACTTCTCGATCGCCGGCTCCGGCAGTTGCACCGCGGCCCCGCCCAATGGGACGGTCGCATTCGCGTGCGGAGAGTCGGGGGATATCGAATCGAAGGGCTCCGGCGGGGCCGGCTTGATCAAGCTGGTTTGGCAGCCGTGGGAGCGATTTCAGTATTATGCCCAGTTCGGCAAGGGGAGCTACACGCTGTCGGTCCCGTCCACGACGGTGACCAACGTTTTGAGTGGCGACAATTACGGCTTGATCTATGGAGCCGGTGTCAAGGCGTCCATTGTTCCGGATACGCTGGTCACGCCCGCGATCGCGTTCGATCTGAGCCTGACTCGATCCAACTACAATTTTAATCGTCGTTTTCCGGGGGGCACTCCCGGAGCCAGCGGCGACATCAATCAACGCCTTGTTTTAATGACGTATCAGTTCGCGGTGGAGTCGAGCCATCTTTTCGTTTTGGACGAGCATTGGAAGCTGGAACCGTACGGCGGGATCAAGTGGACGAGAGTCGAGGCGGATTTGAAGGACCTCGTCGATGGTAGTCATGCCGGCGGAAAGCAGGATACGGTGTCGCCTTTCTTGGGATTACGAGTGCCGATTGAGGACCACGAAGCGTTTTTCGCGGAAGCCTCTTTCGTCAACGGGTACCACTACGGCGGCGGATTTGAATTGCGTTTTAAATAGCCGAGGATAAGCGGGATGAAACTGACGAAGCAGCAGAAAATTGAAACGTCCAAAGCGTTGGCCGAGAAGCTTAAGGCCGCGCCGCACCTGTTTTTCACTGAATTTCAGGGAATGAAGTTCGTGGAGCTAGATGAGCTTCGCATGCAGCTTAAGCCCCTGAAGTGCCGATATTCCGTCGTCAAGAATTCCCTCGTACGCTACGCCCTCAAGAACGCGGGTGTGGACGGCATCGACCCGAAGATGTTGAAGGGACCGATTGGTCTGATCGTGGCGGACAACGACGATCCCGTCGCGCCGGCAAAGGTCATCGCGGCACTCGCCAAAAAATTCCCCCAGCTTAAGGTTCGCGCCGGTTTTGTGTCCCAGAAGTGGATGACTCCGGCTGATTGCGACAAGTTGTCCAAGCTGCCCTCGAAGCAGGAGCTTATGGGAAAGATCGTCGGTATGGTGTACACGCTGGTCAGCCAGTCCGTGGCGATCGCGCAGGCTCCGACCCGCGACGCGGTTTTGGTCGTGAAAGCGTTCGAGAACAAGCTTAAGGAGTCCGGCGCGGCTGCCGCCTAAAACGCAGTCGGCAGTCTCGCTTCGCGAGATTAATAAACATCCGCGAAGTAAGATAAATTCTGAAAGGAAGCTGTCAGAAAAAAGGAGAATGACATGAGCACCACCAAGTTGTCACCCGCGCAGCTCGTCGAGGCCGTCGGTCAGTTGACCGTCCTCGAGGCAGCCGAATTCGTCAAGCTCGCCGAAGAGAAGTTCGGCGTGAAAGCCGCCGCTGCCGCCCCTGCCGCCGCCGCAGGCCATGCCCCCGCCGCTGGTGGAGCCGCGACCGAAGAGAAGACCGAGTTTACCGTGGTCCTCACTGGCGCCGGCGCAAACAAGATCAACGTCATTAAGGTCGTTCGCGAACTGACGGGCCTTGGCCTGAAGGAAGCGAAGGACCTCGTCGAAGCCGCTCCGAAGCCCGTGAAGGAGGGCCTGCCGAAGGCCCAGGCCGAGGAAATGAAGAAAAAGCTGGCTGAGGCGGGCGCCACCGTCGAGCTCAAGTAGGAATGTTGACGGCGAGGTAAATCAAAAGGCGAGACCGCCCTCTCCCAAGAGGAGAGGGCGGTCCCGTCGTTTTTTAGTCCCGATCATATACATGAAGATCAGCACGGGAGAGAACGCGTGAAACAGATCAAATTCGGCAAGATTCCGCAGGCGATGCCTATGCCCGACCTGTTGGAAATGCAGACGAATTCGTTCCGTGATTTCATGCAGCTAGGCGTCGACACGGAGGATCGCAAGCTCCTCGGTCTCCAGGCCGCGTTTCTCGACGTGTTCCCTATCGAATCGGCGGACGCATCAATGGTCCTCGATTTCGTGCGCTACGAGTTCAGCGCGCCCCGATTCGCCAGCGCTTTAGAGGCCCAAAACCACGACTCCTCGTGGACGCGCCCGCTGAAGGCGATTCTTCGCCTGTCTTCCCGCCAGCCCTCGGGCAAGCTCAAGCAGATCGTCGAGCAGGAAGTCGTGGTCTGCGAGATTCCGATAATGACGTCGACGGCGTCGTTCATCATCAACGGCGCCGAGCGCGTCGTCGTCAGCCAGCTGCACCGCTCTCCCGGCATTATTTTCGAGGAGGACGACGAGAAGAAGATCTCCGCCCTCGGTAAGAAACTGTTTTTCGCGAAGATCATCCCGTACCGCGGCGCTTGGATCGAGTTCGAATTCGACCTCAACAACGTCCTGTTCGTGCGCATCGATCGCAAGAAGAAGTTCGAGGCGACCAGCTTTCTGCGCGCCTGCGGCATCGAGTCCGACGCGGACATTCTCAAGATTTTCTACCCGCACGAGATCATTGAAGTCGGGCCGTCCACGATGGAAGCCCTGCTCCACCGCATCTCCTGCGAAGACGTCGTCGACCAGTCCACCGGCGAAGTTCTGCTCGAGGCCGGCAAGAAGGTCACGCACGAGTCCATCAAGCGGATGCTCGACAAGAAAGTGGGCAGCATCAAAGTCCTGACTGGAGACCCCGAAAAGGACGACCCAACCATTCTTGAGACCCTGCGCAAGGACAAGATCAAATCTGTCAAGGAAGCCCAGCAGGATATCTACAAGAAGCTTCGCGGTCAAGAATTCATCGTTCCCGGACAAGCCGAGGCCTATCTCGACAACCTGATTTTCAAGAATCTGCGCAAGTACGACCTCTCGAAGGTCGGCCGGCATAAGGTCGCCGTCAAGCTCCACCATTATCTGTGGAAGCTCGCGACGCGCCGCGACGTGACCCCGCGTCCCGACAGCCGCAAGCACAAGCACTTCGCTCTTCCGGCCTTCACCCGCCGCACGCTGTGCCTCGAGGACGTGATCGCGACGATGCAGCACGTGATCGCCCTCAACAGCGGCGTGACGCACTTGGCCGACGGCGCGCCCAAGACCACCGCCATGCCCGCTCGTGGCGCTCAGTACGACGGTCTCGGCGAATACAAGGCGTTCTTCGCCGACTACGCCAAGACCATCAACGGCGAGGCGCTCGGCCAGATGGCGCTCATCGACCTTCATGAGAAGGACGGCGACGACGACATGGACGCCACGAAGCAGGGTCTCAAGAAAGACCGCTTCTCCTTCACCGACTTCTCCGGCGCTTTCACGCAGTGGAAGGCCGCGGTGCCCAACCTGCTCGACCGGAACTTCCCGGTCAAGCTCGATGACATCGACCATCTCGGCAACCGCCGCGTCCGCGGCGTCGGTGAGCTGCTCGAAAACCAGATCCGCGTGGGTCTGGCCCAGATGTCCCGCGTCATCCGCGACCGCATGTCCGTCCAGGACAAGTCGCTGCTCACGCCCCGCAACCTCCTGAACACGGCGCCGCTCGTGGGCATCATCCGGAAGTTCTTCG